>DASPXV010000171.1:0-35982 GCA_035637115.1 Vicinamibacterales bacterium | reverse complement strand
CTTGAGCAGCGCGTGCACCTGAAAGCGCGAGTCAAGCCCCAACAACCGGCGTACCTGAGACTCCGCCAAGGCGCCGGTGCGATAGGCTTCAACCGCGATCGCTTCCAGTGAACGACGGGGCACGTCGTCCCACTGCTCCTCGAGAGCGGCGGATATGTCGTCGGGCAAATGAATGGTGACCCGCATGATGTCCAATTGTACCGCCGACAGGGCGCGGTAGCCGCTGGTTCCTGAAAACCCTCTAACCTCCTTGAAGGCGGTGGAGCGTTACCCTTGGGAAACGACCGTAACGAGCTCGGGTGGTTGCCAGCCGCTCGACTCTTCTCCACTCGCCAGCGTCGAATGCCCTGACCAGAGGTTGCTCACGGGCGTCAATCCTCATCGCACGCGGCTCGAAGGTGCCGCTCGACGAGGACGACTGTGCGTTCGCCGCGGGTGAGGCGAATCGGCCCTGGCGTCGGTGAGTGTCGGGCATCTTGCAAACAGCGTAACGTATCGTGTGCTCGTCAGGCACACATTGGCATCGGCTTCAGTGTGCCCACCAGTGTGCCCAAACCCGGTCCGAGGACCATCATCCCACCGCGCAAGAACTTGCGAATCCGATGAATTTTCTTGGTGGAGACGAATTTCGGAGGCGCGTTTCTGAAAAACCGTCGCCTTCCCCCTAAGTCTTGAACCAACAGTAAGTTCCGCAAGTCGATAACCGCGGATCGGAGCGATTGCACGGGCACACGTTTGGGCACACTGCAACGAACTCCCGAAAACCGGATTCGGGTGAGGATTTGACCGCGGATAGCGGGCACTCCTATGGCCGCTCGTGATATATTCATAAATATATTCATGCCGACCACGGTGCACATTCCCGATCCGTTGCTGAAGTCAGTGGACCGTCGGGCCAAGGCGCTCGGCATCAGCCGAAACCGCCTTGTCGTCCGCGCACTGGAGCAGGCTGTGAGCGTGCGTTCCGGCTGGGCACCAGAATTCCTGCAGCGGCTGCGACACGTGGATCGCGACACGAGCGCGGCCGTGGACGAATTGCTTGTCACCGTGACTCAGGCGCGACGCTCGAAGGAGCCGCGCGACCTGTGATCTACGTTCTGGACACGAATGCCCTTTCGGCGCTCATGAAAGGCAGCCCGGCCGTCGTCGAACGACTCGCCACAAACGCCCCAGCTGACATCGCGATACCACAGCCGGTGATTGCGGAGATCGCGTTTGGCATCGAACGGCTGCCACGTTCGAAGCGCCGGGCGGCGCTGCAGGCGCGCTTCGATCTCATCTCCGCGGAAGTCCCGCGCGCCGAGTGGACCGATGCCGTCAGCCGAATGTTCGGCCGCATCAAAGCGGCCTTGGAACGCCGTGGAACCCGGATTGAGGATTTTGATGCCGCTATTGCGGCACATGCCCTCGCTGTCGATGCGACGCTCGTCACGGCCAACCTCGGCCACATGGTCCGCGTCCCTGGGCTTCGCGTCGAGGATTGGAACCGCTGACAACGCGCCGTGTGTCGGCGCTTGCCATCGCGCAGGACTCCGGCTACGGGCCGTTTGTCGAGCTCCTGCGCGCGGCGGAGCGCCGCAACGTGCCGCCGCGGCGGATCGCCGCGATCCGCCGAGCGCGCTACCTGCGGGCGACGTCCATGACCCATATGTCGCCGAGGTCGTCGCGCCAATTGAAATACAGATACTGGCCGTCTGTCGCCGGCGGTCCCGCCGTCACGTTGCCCCGTTTCCCCGACGAGGCGAACAACCTGCCATTCGCGGCCGTCTTTGAGCGACGCCGCCCAGATGCCGTTCGCGTTTTCGTCACCTGCGATGAAATAGATCCGTTCGCCGTCGGGCGACCACCTTGCCCACCGGCCTGACATGCGCGTCACCGGTACCGCCTCGCCGCCGCTCGCCGGCACGCGCCAGATTTGCATGTGCCCGGCGCGATTGGACGCGAAGGCCAGCCAGCGTCCATCAGGCGACCACGATGGCGAGTAATCACCAGCCGGATTGTTCGTCACCTGCCGCGCGTAGCTGCCATCCGCCGCACTGACCCACACCTCCGAGTTGCCGGTTCGTTCGGAGCGATAGGCGATCTCGCGTCCGTCGGGAGACCATTCGCCGCCCGCGTCAAGACCTTTGACGTTCGTGATGCGTGTCGCTGGACCGCCGATCGCCGGCATCAGCCAGATCTCCCGATCGCCTGTTCGATATGAATGAACGCGAGCTGGCGTCCGTCATACGACCATCGCGGCGCCCAATCTGGCGCCGGATCGTTCGTGAGCTGCACCGGTTCGCCATTGAAGGGCATCACCCAGACGTCCTGGTTGCCGGACCGGTCGGAGCTGTACGCGAGCAGGCGCCCGTCGGGAGAGACGGTCGAGAATTCGATGAACGCCTGATCGAATGTGACCTGCTCGGCATCGGCCCACGTCGCGGGACGATCCTTGAGAATCGGCACCCGCCACACGTTCGCGACCCACCGTCCCTTTGAGTATGCGATCCGGTCGCCGGCATTCGAGAAGGTCGCCTCTCGCAGTTCCAGACCTGTTGTCACGCGCTGAGGCTCGCCGGCGGGACTGCCGTCGGCCATGCGCTGGCGCCAGAGGTCTGGAGGCCCGACGCGGTTCGACACATAAAACAGGTGGTGACCGTCCGCGGACCAGCGAGGCCGCCTCACATTCGTGCGGCCGTCCGTCAGCGCCTTGCTTTGACCGTCTGACAATTGGACGACGCGCAGCTCAGTGACTTCCGCGCTGGGTTGCGCGGCGTCAATGTAAGCAAAATATCGAGCGTCCGGTGACCAGCTGAGATCGAGGCGAGCTCCTCCGTGCCAGTAAGACTGATCTCGCGCACGTCACGATCGATCATCGACACGATGTGGATAAATGCTTCGCGTCGGGGTTCAGGCCCCTTGTAGATGACGGCTGCAAGACGTTTCCCGTCTGCCGACCATTCCGGCGCACTGTGAAGAAAAGGCGTGCCGGACGCCGCGATCAACCGTGCCGCCGCCCCGCCGATGGCAGGGATGACGTAGTAGCCGCCGCCGTCTCGATCCGACCAGAACGCGATCCGCCGCCCATCGGGCGACCAGCTCGGATACCGGTCATCGCCATTGTGGTCCGCTGTTCGATTGGCGGGCGGGCCGCCGCCGACCTGGGCCACCCAAACATCCCAGTTACCCGCTTCCTTCGACTCGTAGGCGATCGTTCGTGCATCCGGTGAGAAGGTTGGAGCCGCTTCGACACCGACTGCGCTCGTGACCTGGATTGGATTCGCGAGCTGCGGCAACGGGGCATCGACCGTGCGAAGGCGATAGACGAAAGCGATCGCGGCGATCAGCACAACCGCCGCGAGTGCACCGGAGACCATCGGTCTGGAGACCCACCACTGTACCGACTGAAGGACTGACTGAATGTTTCTGAACGGAGACGCGAGGCTCGCATCAATCTCGGTGCGCGCCTCGGCGAGATCACCGAGCCGGGTAGCCGGGTTCTTCTGGAGGCAGCGCCGAAGCAATTCGCGGATCCTCGCGGGCGTGTGCGCAGGCAGCGCGGACCAGTCGGGATCGCGCTCCAGGATTCGCGCCAGCGAATCGGACCGCGTCTCGGCGGCAAACGCGGCGCGCCCGGCGAGCATCTCGAAGACGACGCAGCCGAACGCCCAGATATCGGCCTTGGAATCGATCCGTTGACCGCGCGCCTGTTCCGGACTCATGTAGCCGATCGTGCCCAGAATCATCCCGTCGCGTGTGGCATGTCCTGTCACGGTCGAGGCCGTCCACATCTCGCAAGCATCGGCGTCGACAATCCACGCCTTCGCGAGACCGAAATCCAGCACCTTCGCGATGCCGCCGGACGAGACCTTGATGTTCGCGGGTTTCAGGTCCCGGTGGACTATGCCCTTGGCGTGCGCGGCCTCGACGCCTTCGGCGATCTGCCGCGCGATGCGTAGCGCGTCAGGCACCGGCAGCGGAACGCCGTCAGCTAGCTTCTCCGCGAGCGTCAGACCTTCCACCAGCTCGAGCACCAGCGCACGGACGCCTGCACATTCCTCGAACCCGTAGATCGCGGCGATATGCGGATGGTTCAGTGACGCGAGAACATGCGCCTCGTGCTCGAAGCGCAGGAGACGATCGGGATCGGACGCAAAGGCCTCCGGCAACACCTTAATGGCAACATCGCGTCCGAGCCTGTTATCGCGCGCGCGATACACCTGACCCATTCCGCCGGCGCCGAGCAGCGACGCGATACGGTAGACGCCTATCTGTCGGCCGATCATGGATGCAGCCGCAGTGTACTCCCGCTCGGCGGGATGGTGTCATCGATCAAGAAGTCGCCCGGTCAGTCGCGTCACACACCACTGTGCGACCGTCCAGGCGAATCATGGTTCCGCAAACGATCAATCGCGAAGGATGTGATTCACGACGAACTGGCCCACCTGCCGCCCTATCCTCGCGCCGGGGCGCACGGATGGCGCGCGATGTGCGTCGTTGCGGTTTCGCTGGTGTCGCGAAGCGCCCGTGTGACGCGTCAGTGTGTCAGCGTCGACGGACCTGGCCGACATGACCGGCACCACCATCGAGACGTGCATCCGGATCATGAGTCGGACGGATTCGTCGTCCTGGACCGGTCCGAGCTGGAACGCGCGAATAGCCGCCCACACCAAGTCAGCTGAGCCCGTTTACCGGAGTTCGGCGCGTACCCATTCGATCCCGTCCGACGGGATTTTCCGTGTTACGTGCCAATTATCGCGGCAGCGAACCAGAGCAAAGTAGTGCTCGCTGACCCGTAGGTCTGACGAAGACGCGCTTCGAAAGCGATGGATCGAATCGAACGGGAGGCTTTATGCGAAGGTTTTTCACGGTCGCGTCGTTGTCCTCGCTTGTGTTGGGGTTCACCGTGCGGCTGGTCGCCCCGCTTCCGACGATGTCGTCGGTCGGCGGCACGCAGGACGTCGCCACTGTGAAGGCGGACATCGTGGCGACCGGCATCCCCGGCGCCGGCGCGATTACGCAGATCGGGACGTTCCAGCGGGGCGGGCCGTTCGTCGAAAAACCGTCGCTCGCAACGCAGGCGCATCCGGTGCTCGACGACAACAGGCTTCTTGTCGCGAGTACGTCGAACTTCGGCGCGCCGCTCGCGCTGCCGCAACCGGAAGGGTCGATCTTGTCGATTGACGTGAGCGCGGGCCCGGTCGAGATCGCGGATCCCACCTTCGCCGCGAGCGTCAGTCCGGCGAACCGACACCCAAGCACCGCCGTCGGAGCGGTCCTGCTTTATACCGCGCAGAACGCCACATTCCTCAATAGCGTAAATGGAAACACAGCCGCTGCGACCGCTGCACTGCCGGCGGTCAGTCTGCCGCTCGGGATTTCGCTGAACAACGGTTTCGGCCGACCGTGGTTCGCCAATGCGCCGAACGCGAGCGGCGCCGAAGGTACGATTACCGTGATCGATCCCAACGGTGCCCCGCTCGCGGGAGCGCCCAGTGCGACCGCAGGAGGCGTCTTTGCCGGTAATCTGACGAATCGCAGCGCGGCAACGACGCACGGCCTGACCGCCGGCGCCATCGCCACTGCCCTCATTACAAAATCGCCGGACGGAACCGGACGCGCGATCTTCCTGGCGGCGCTCGCGGACGGAAGCGTTGCGCAGGTGCACGTGCAAAAAGGCGTCGACGGGCTCGCGCCGCCGGGCTCCTTCACGGCGATTGCCGATATCACCCGCGAACGTGCCGAATCGAACGACCCGGCCGTCGTCACACGGACGGGGATGCTCTTCAACTGGGTGCCGACGCGGAGCGTCTTCGTCACCGATCCGCTCGCGGACCGCATCCTCGTCTTCGATCTCGCAGACGATGGCACGCTGCTTCAGGCCGTCAACGCGCGCTATATCGCCTCGCCGGCGCTGCACACGCCGACCGATCTGGCGTCGGCGGTGCGCGAAGCCGCGGCACGCAACTTCGCCAGCAACACGACACTCGGCGGCGGATCGGATTTCTACGTCTTGAACCGGGGCAGCAACAGCATCGTCCGCATGACGCAAGCCGGCGAGGTCGTCGCCGTACGGCAAATCACGGCGGACCTTTCCGGTTTCCGCCTGAACGGCCTGACTGTATCCGAGGACGCACGGACGATTTGGATGACGGCCACGGCGGCCGGCGGGCAGGGCGCGGTCCTGCGGACGCCGGCGTTCGGCTCGGGTGCGATGACAACGAGCCTGCTCGATCACGCGCAGAGCGCTGGCGCGATCGGCCTCGTCGCCCAGGGCGCCGACATGTTCGCGCACGACCTGTTGCCGCCGGACACCCTGGGGCCGCTCTTCAACGGGCAGTCGTGCAGCAGCTGCCACAACACGCCGAATGCCGGTGGTATGGGTGTCGATGCGGCCAGCTTCGTCACGCGCGTCGCGCAGATTTCAGGCGGCCTGTTCGACTCGATGTCGGGCCACGGCGGCCCGATCGCGCGGCAGCGATCGATCGCCGAGTTTGGCTTGTCGTGCGGCCTGCCGACGGGAACGCCGCCGGAAGCGAACGCGACGTCACGGCGCAGCTCCATGACCCTGCGTGGGACGGCGCTGATCGATAGCATCGTACTGAGCGACATCGCCGCCGCGCAGGCGGCGGAACCGGCGGCCCTGCAAGGGCGCCTCAACGTTCTGGCCGACGGTCGCGTCGGCCGATTCGGTTGGAAGGCTCAGACTGCGACCCTCGTCGAGTTCATGGGCGAAGCGTTCCGCGACGAGATCGGGCTCACTAATCCGCTGGCCGCTCGCGATCTGGTGGGCGGCTGCGGTGCATCGATCTCACGGCCTGAGGCGGATGCCGTGCCGCTCACGTCTATTGTGGCGTTCCTCAACACGATCGATCCGCCGAAGCCGTCGGACGCGACGCTGACGTCTGGGGGAGCCGCATTGTTTGCATCGACGGGGTGCGCATCGTGCCACAAGCCGTCGTACCGCATTCTTGGCAGCACTGCCAACCCGTCCGGTGCGATTCTCACGGCGTTCCTGTATTCCGATCTGCTGCTGCACGACATGGGCGCAAATCTCGCCGATGGCTTCGACCAGGGGGCAGCGACCGGCAGCGAATTCCGGACGGCACCTCTCTGGCGCGTCTCTGATCGCCAGCATTTCCTCCACGACGGCCGCGCCTTGAGCATCCTCGAGGCGATCCTCGCACACGGCGGGCAGGCGTCGAGCGCGGTCGCCGCGTTCAATTCGTTAAGCAAAGCCGATCAGAACGCGCTGCTCGATTTTCTGAACGGTATTTGAGCTCGCCTAGGTCGAGCTTTTGTTTCTCGAGCGCTCAATCCCTGAACGACTTTACGCTGTCCGGAGTCACCGACGAGCGCTTCGCCGGCACGGTGAACTTCGATAGCGACGGCGATTTCAGGCCCGACGGAACGCTCGCGTTGGAATTCGTCAGCTGCGACGGCATCCAAATTCCGTAGTCCGCAACACTGATCCGCCCCGGCGCCGGAAACTACTGAGGCCATGCCGCACCGCCGTGCTTCATGGCCTCAGGTACGATCAATCGCGAAGGATGTGGTTCATGACGAAGCGCGCCACCTGGCCGCCGATCCTCGCGCCGGTCTCGTCCGACGTGCGGAAGTGAAAGCCGATGTAGACGCGTGCGTCGATCACTTCGTCGACACCCTGGCTGAACGTGCTCCAGTCCGCTGTCAACGTCGCATTGGGAACCTCTGGGTTGGGAACCTCTGCGTGGATGGCCACTCCGGGCGCATCGCCGAACAGCAGTTCCAGGACCGTCGCCATCGCACTGCTGTTCGTGGTATGCCCTGACGGGTATTCGGGATGTGGATGGGTGTGGACCAGCGCTTCCCATTCCGTATCAGCGAGCGTCGCATCGTTCCCGTCTTCCTCGGCACGCCGGATCGCGGCGATGGGCCGCCAGAAGTTGTAGGTGTATTTGGCGTCGAAGCAGGCGATGCTCGCGTCCGCGCCCGCAATGTACATCAGCGCGAACGCGCGCGCCTGGTTCGAGAGATCCAGGCCGCGCCTCTCAATCACTCCAGTGGCCACGCTGTTCCAGATCACCGAGGGCGTGTTGTCCCAGAAGTGCGCGATCCTGGTCTGTTCCGGCGTGCGCGCCGATCCGACTTTTGCGCCCAGCATCTTCACCTCGTTGAAGTCGCGCGCGTAGCGTCCGCTGTCGAGCGCCGGCGGCGCGTCGGGACGGAACTGAGAGCCACTCTCGATCACCCAGGTCTTCATCTGTCCCCACTTCGGACTAGCTGGTATGTCTCCCTCTGCCACCTCCCAGACGCCCGGGACCCCTGCGTTCGGCGCGACATAGGTAGGGTCCGCGGTCTTCTTGACTTCATCGACAGGGCGCGACGCCAGAACGGCGGCCGCCGCTGCGCGGCCGACGGCAACTCCCGGATCCTCGATCGTCAGGCCGCAGGCGCTAAGCGACGGGTCGAGCTGAAATTCCCACCCCTGCGCTGGAAACAAGCGTGTCAGCGCGTAATTGGCCGCGGCAATCGCCGCCGCTTTCGGTGACGCTCCGCCCGGCGGAAGCGCTGCCGGGAGATACGTCGGGTATTCGCCGGTGATGGTGTTCACCGCGTCGTGCATCGACGCGTGCACGATGGCCATGCTACGGATTTGCACCAGCGCCCCCTGCGGCGGACTCGTCCTCGTCGCCGCCAGGGCGTTGCGATTCCACTCCATGACCGGAGAGCACGTGTCCGCTGCCGCGACGCCGGCGACAGAGAGACACAAAAGGATCGCTGCTGAATGACGCCAAATCGCCTTCGACATATCCGCCTCCTGCGCAGCCGCCCGCAGTACGGCTGCTGACCCGGGGGAGAATAGTCACTCCCCGCTCGTCCGGTCTTGGGAAAGATGTGGGAGTGCGATGCGGATTCAATGGATGGGGCAGTAAAATGAAGGCGTGATCTATCGCTTCGGCGACTTCGCGGTGGATGTCCGGACGCGGCGGTTGCTGCGGAAACAGCAAGAGCTGCATCTGTCGCCAAAGGCGTTCGAACTGCTGGTCACGCTGATCGAGAACCGCGCCCAGGCCATGTCGAAGGCGGACCTTCAGCAGAAGCTGTGGCCGTCAACGTACGTGCTCGAAACGAATCTCGCAGGTCTGGTCGCTGAAATCCGCCACGTGCTCGGCGATCCCGCTGACGAACCTGTGTACATCAGGACAATGCACCGGTTCGGGTACTGGTTCATCGGAGCCGTTGCGGAACAAGGAGCGCAAGCCGCGGCCGCGGCGCCGCATGCGAGGTACTGGGTTCTGTGGGAGACGCGACAGATCCCGCTGAACGCGGGGGAGAACATTCTCGGCCGCGCACCGGATGCGGCCGTCTGGATCGATGCGCCGGGCGTGTCGCGCCACCACGCGCGCATTTGTCTGGAAGGGATCGACGCGAAGCTCGAGGATCTCGGCAGCAAGAACGGCACATATCTCGGAGGGAAACCCGTCGTCGCGCCGGCAGCCTTGAACGATGGCGATCAGATCCGGCTCGGCTCGGTCGTGGTCACGTTCAGAATCCCGCCGGACGCCGGTTCGACCGAGACCGCTCATCGTTGACTCACTCGCGGGGCCCCCCCGCCCCGCTCAGCGGCGAACCCGCCAAACCCTCCCGTTCCCGATCCGAAATTCCAGCTCGTTCCCACGGCCAGCATGCGCGCTCTGTGCGCGCCATGGCTTCCCGACACCGTTCCCACCCAGAGTACGTGCAGCTCCGCGTTGTGGGAGACCGAGAAGGTTGCTCCGCCACCGAGATTGAAATAGCTGGAGACGATGAACCGATCGTGTCCCTTCCAGTCGTGCGCCGCGAGCTGCGGAATGGTCGGACCTTTGTGCCTGAATTGCCAGCTGGCCAGTCCCTGCAGGACGATCAGCTTCGAGAGATCGAATCCTCCCTCGGCATCCACGTTGCTCTTGACCGCCGGGAATCCGTAGATGCGCTCCGCTGCGGCCAGCGCATATCGGCCGTGCACGTAGGTGCGCGGCAGGATGCGATTGAGATCCATGCCTGCGGTGGCGCCGAGCTGCAGCTCGCGCCGATGCCTGCCGGGTACGGCCTCGCCGCGCGTCTCGTACGCATGCGTCGGGATCGTAACGCCCGCGAGCGGCGCTATCGCGACGGGCCCGGCCCAGCAGACGCGGCGCGCCTCGACACGCAGATCCTGAAAGGCGCCGTGGTATGTGCGATCGTCGAGCGGACCCGGCTCGGTCACGAAGCCGCCAACGACGTATTCGTCAGGACCAGTGTATTTCGTGGCGATGAAAGGAACCGCGACGGTGAGACCGATGGTATCGGTCAGGCCGAAATCGATCTCCGCAACCAGCGCCTTTGCGTGGGTCGCGCCGTTGATGTTCGGCTGCCCCTGCACGTTGAAATGTCCCCTGACGTAGTAGTTCTGATACGTCAACGAGACGGTTCCTTCGCCCTGGGGCGGCACCCATGGCTGCGCATACAGGGTCACGGCCGATGCAAGCTGGACGAGGACGGCCGTCCAGAGAGCACCCGATCTCATGGACCCTTACCTCGCGGCCGGCAGCCTGTCGCTGTCCTTCATGCGCAGATCGATGAGACGGTCGATCTCCTCGAGCGCCTGGAAGGAAGTCATCTTTTCCGGATTGAGAACGCAGCGATACGTCGCGCCTGCCTCGGCCGCTTCCGCCTTCGTCGCTTTGTAGACGACCGGCAAAAGCGCCGGCCTGGCGGTGACCGCCTCGAGCTCTTTCTTGACCGCGTCGGTGTCCGAGTAACTCGTGATGACGACGTCGTACTTTCCACCACCGAAAGCCTGCGACATCGCACCCGGCGTGGTCACGGTGACCGGCCTGTGCCCCGCGCGCTTCAGCGTCTTTTCGAAGTCCGCGATGCCATGTGGCGTCCAGCGCGGCGCGTACACCAGAATCGCTGATGGGTGAACGGAGGCGTACGCGCGGATACGGGGGCTGCGGCCGACGCGCAGGAACTTGTCTCCGCACGCGAACGCGTCAGCGCCGGCGGTTCCAATCGTCACGATGGTCAGAATGACAACCCACAATCGTCGAGGCATCGTCCACCTCCTCTCGCAGCGTCACTGCACGTTACGCCCGTATCTGTACGTGAGTCAAGACGCGGAGCGTGCCGGTTTTATGGTTTTTCCATGGGGACCTGCGGCCGTCGCCACTTGATGCCTTCCGCGAGCCACAGATCGCCTCGCGATCGAACGATGGACGTCGCAACCGCGCGTCCGCCGGGCATCAACGTGAGTCCCTTGATCGGATTGTTGAAGGCGAATGACGGACCGAGATCGGCGAGGATCCTTTCCGTTTTCGTTTCGACCTTCAGAGCAACCAGGGATAAGCGGAGATCGTCGGTCTCCTTGATTCCGAGAACTTCCGAGCCATCGCGTGACCACGTATGCACGAGCCATTGTTCGTTCGACAGCTCGGACTCGTTCCTGCCGTCCGGCGAGACGAGCACGACGCCGGACGCGGTTTCCCATGTAATCCAATCGGGATTGCCGGGCGACCAGTGCGGCGTCGCATTCGCCACCCCGTCGCGACGCAGCACGACGGGGCCCTCGCCGCTTCCGACACGCACCTTCGCAAGCTCCCATTGCCGATCCTTCCACTGGGCAAACGCGATCCACTGACCATCGGGTGACCACGTGGGCGCGCTTTGAATACCCTCGTAGCTGGCGGGCAGGAGTGGCGCGGCTGCGCCACCCTCGACCAGCGAGATCCAAATGCGCAGCGGCCAGCGGGGCTTGAAGCCGTTCCGCTGATAAGCGATGCGCCGTCCGTCCGGCGAAAATGCGGGGCTGCTCAGCATGACCGTCCGGTCGTCGCCGAACTCGCGCTGCGTAATCAAGGGCTGATCGAACCCGCCGTCGATCGTTCGTCGCCAGATTTCATCCTGCCCGTTGCGATCGGTGACATACGCCAGGACTTTTCCATCGGGCGATAGCGCCGGATCGGATTCGTTCTGCGGTGTGGCGAGCAGCGGTTGCGAGGACGCGCCGTTCATCAGCGGGATTTGCAGGAGGTCGTAGTCCGGCTCACCGCGCGTGAACACGATCCGATCGCCGGCCGCGGAAACCGATGGATACGATTCGCTGTCCGCCCCGCGTGTCAATGGCCATGCGCGATCCGTGTTCAGATCGGCGATCCAGAGATGGGATCCCGGCGTCGACAGTGACGTCACGCCGAGGGCGATATGCCTGCTGTCGGGAAACCACGTGAAGCTGGTGTTCCGCGGGCCCGCATCCGACCACCATTGAAGCTGACGGTGAGGTTCGCCATTCGGCAGCGGGATGATCCAGAACTGCCACATGCGCTCTTCACGGGTGCCGGGAACGCCGCACAGCCCGAGGCTTTTCCCGTTCGGTGAAAACGCCAGCGCCGCCTCGATGAAGCGTGCGGCGCGGAGTGGATCGTGTCTGCGCGCGGCGCGTTCCACGGCGTCGGTCGACCACGGCGCGACGCCTTCCGGTGTTGAGAGCCAGAGCGCGGCGGTACCAATCGTGTCGGCACGCTGTTCGTCTCGAAGAAAGGCGAGCGTTCGTCCGTCCGGCGAGATTGCGGCGCGAGTCGCGTTTTCGACGACCACCTCGGGCGTGCCGCCGGCGGCGCCGATGGACCAGAGGCCTTCACGCTGCCGCGCGAGCGACACGTAATAGAGGCGCTTTCCGTCCGGCGACCAGAAGGGATGCTTGCAATCGTACGCGCTGCTGGTGACGCGCGCTGCGGTATCCGCCGAGAGACGACGGGTGAAGATCTGCAGCACTCCGTCCATATCCTGCGCGTACGCCACGACCTGACCATCGGGAGAGAGCGCCGGCAATCCTTCGTACACGGCACCGGTTGCGATCGCGCGGAATCGCACGTCCGTCAGGTCGACGGACGGAACGTCTCGAGCGAGCCGCCACGCAACGGTGACCGCTCCTGCCAGCGCAAGGATCAGAATCGCGACTGCGATGCGCCTGAAAGCCGATGTCGATCGGCCGCCTTTCACTGACACTTCGCGACGGCTCGCTTCGGGAAGCCGATCCCGCAGCGTGCGCAGGTCATGGTGCAGATCAGCCGTGACGCCATATCGTTCCGCGGGATTCTTCGCAAGGCACCGTTCGACAATCCACCAGAGGACGAACGGCAGGTGCGGCGAGCGAGTCGCCAACGCCAGCGGTTCCTCGTTGACGATGGCGTCGAGCGTGGCGGCAGGTGTGTCGCGACGGAATGCCGCTTGCCCCGTCGCCATCTCGTAGAGGATCAGACCGAGAGAAAACTGATCGGAGCGGAAATCTGTCGGCAGGCCGCGCGCCTGCTCGGGACTCATGTACGGCACCGTACCCACCAGCAGCCCGGGCTCCGTCAGCGTTTTGCCGTCCAGCGTCGTGGGAATCTGCGAGGCGACGGCAAATCCCGTCGGCAGCGCAAGGCCGAAATCCAGAATCTTCGCGCGTCCGGCGCGCGTGATCATGATGTTTTCCGGTTTCAGATCGCGGTGCACGATGCCGGCCGCGTGCGCTTCGGCGAGTCCGTCCGCGATCTGCGCGCCGAGATCGAGAAGCCGTTTCAGCGGCAGCGGCCCGTTTCGGATTTCGTCGCGCAGGGAATTGCCGTCGATCAGTTCGGAGACGATGTACGGAGTCGAACCGTCGACGTCCGCATCGAAGACGGTGAGGATGTTGGGATGGTTGAGCGCGCTTGCGGCCCGCGCTTCCGCGACGAATCGCCGGACGCGATTCGGATCGCTTCCGGCGTGCTCGCGCACGATCTTGAGCGCCACTTCGCGGTGGAGGCGCGGATCCCACGCGCGGTACACCTCCCCCATGCCGCCGCTCCCGAGCGGCGCGCGCACTTCGTACGGCGCAAACCGTTTCGTGTCGCCAGCACGGCTGAGCTGCATCGATGTCGAGCCGCAGCAATCTTATACCGGCGAATCCAGCACCGCGTGGTCTTCCTTCGAGGTGAAGATCAGCAGTCGTACGACATTTGGAGTACGACTACGACAGCATTGACGAACTTGACGAGAGAGAATTATGGTGGGCTTCATGCGCATCTCAACACGTCTCGCGACTGCAACCATCATTGCGCTGCTCGCCGGATCGATCGTCACGGCGCAGAGCGGGATTCGCGGCGTGAGCGCCCAGGCGGGCGCGACCGTAGTCGGAACGCTGCGTGTGGACAACGTAACCGAATCGCCCACGCCGATCTTCGGGCTCGGCTTCTCGATCGTGAACAGCAGCGACACGACGGGGGGTGGCGGCGGCGGCGCGGGAAAAGCGACGTTCTCGGAATTTGCCGTCACGCGACTGCCGGATTCGGCTTCACCGGTACTCTTCAAGTACGCGGCGACCGGGCAGCACATCACGAAAGTGCAGATTGACGTGTTCCGGCCGAACACATCGACCGTCGACGCGACCTACATCCTCACGGACGTTCTCGTCTCGAGTTTCAGCACGGACGCGAGCTTCGAGAAGATCTCGTTCACGTTCCAGAAGATCGAGTTCCTGAGCGGCGGCGTGCGGACCTGTTACGACCGATCCACCGGCAGCCCCGGCTGCTGATCTACGCGCCGTAGCCGATCACGGCCGCGCGAAACGGGGACAGTCCCCGTTTCGCGGCAAGGCCTTGAATCCCTTGGACATAGGGGTTGTGACCCCCCTCTCGGACGCACTTCGTTGCTAATTTTCTCCCCCGGTGCTATTTTCGTAGCACCTTTTTCATTCGTCGTCCGTCTAAGCCCCTATATGGACACAAACGACCACCGGGACTTGAGCCGCCGCGAGCGGCAGATCCTCGACATCCTTTATAAGCAGGGCCAGGCCACCGCCGCGGATGTGCAGGCAGCCTTGCCCGAACCGCCCAGCTATTCAGCCGTCCGCGCGCTGCTCAGGATCCTCGAGGAAAAAGGGCACGTCCGGCACGAACAGGACGGGCCCCGTTACGTCTACTTGCCTACAGTACCGCGCGATAACGCGCAGCGTTCGGCGCTGCGCCATATTCTTCACACGTTTTTCGACGGATCCGCCGAACAGGCGATCACCGCGCTCCTCGGCGACTCGTCGGCCAGGTTTTCGTCGGCCGAGCTCGACCGGCTCGCCCGGATGATCGACACGGCGCGCAAGAGCGGAGTCTAAGTCATGCCCTTGTTTTCTCTTCCGATGGTCCTCGACCTGGTCGGCAAGGCGACGGTGATTCTGGCTGTCACCGGCCTCGTGGCCGCGTCGCTTCGGCGCGCCTCCGCTTCGGCGCGGCACTTCGTGTGGACGCTTGGCCTCGCGAGCGCGCTGATTGCGCCGGCGTTGACGATCGCGCTGCCGCGCTGGGAACTGCCGATCGTCCACGTCTCGGCGCCCGTCGCGCGTTCGGCCGACGCCAGCCTGCCGTCGATTTCGAATCCAACGACGTCCGAGAGCGAGGCGGTGCGAAACGCACCACCCCTTGGACGCGCGACGCGCGACATGACTGCGCCCGCGACGCCGTCGACTGCTCAGAGTGACGTGCGGCGGCCCGCGTGGCCGACGCTCGCGCTGTTCGCCTGGATCCTGGGCGCGGCGGCGATTCTCGCGCGGATGCTGATCGGTCTCGCCGCGGTCCAGTGGATGTCGCGTCGCACGCCGGAAGTCTCGGACGCGCCGTGGCTCGCAGCGGCGCGAGCGCATGCCGACGCCCTTGGTCTTCGCAACGTGCGTTTCCTGCGCGGTGCGGCAGGCACGATGCCGATGGCGTGGGGGATCTTCCGCGCGTCTGTGCTGGTTCCCGCGGATGCCGACACCTGGCCCGCCCACCGCGTCCGCGTCGTTCTTCTCCACGAGCTCGCGCACGTGAAACGGCGCGATTGCCTGACGCATCTCGTCGCGCAGATCGCGTGCGCCGCGTACTGGTTCAATCCGCTGGCGTGGGTGGCGGCTCGCCGCCTGCGCAGCGAGCGCGAACGGGCCTGCGACGATCTCGTTCTTGCGGCCGGCACGCGCGGCTCTGATTACGCCGATCAGTTGCTCGACATCGCGCGCGTGATGAATGCGGGACGTTTCCCCGCGGTGCTCGCCGGCGCGAGCCTCGCGATGGCCCGGCGCTCGCAGCTCGAGGGACGGCTGATCGCGATCCTCGATCCCAGCGTCGCGCGGCGTGGGCTGACGAGGGCGCGTGCGGTTGCGGCGGCGACGATGTTCGCCATTATCATCATGGCGGTCGCGTCGGTACAGCCCTGGGCCGAAGAGCGTGCTGCGGTGAATGCATCTGTCGCCGACGCATCGGCGGCGCCACAGCCACAGATACCGCCGCGACCGGTTGTCTCGACGCAGGACGCGATTCAGGGCGCAGTGCAGGGTGCGGTGCAGGGCACCGTTCAGGGTCAAGTCCAGGGAGAGATCCAGGGTCGGACCCAGGGCGCTGTCACGGGCGGCGTATCCGGCGGCGTAGCGGGCGGTGTGACCGGTGGCGTCATCGCAGGGGTCGCGGGCGGAATCGCGACTGCCGTTACGGATGCTATCGTCGGCAGCGTTGCCGGTGTCGCGGACGAAGTCGCGGGTGAGTTGCGCCACGAGTTCCAGAAGGAGCGCATCAAGGAGCGCGACAAGGATTCCGAGCAGGGACGCGTGCGCGATCCGCGCACGGTGAACGCGCTGATGGAGGCGCTCAAGGATACCGACAAGGACGTCCGCGAGACTGCGATGAACGCGCTCGTGCAGATGCGCGATCCGCGCCTCTTCGAGCCGCTGGTCACGGCGCTGAAAGACGCCAGCGCAGATGTCCGCGAGCACGCCGCATTCGGGCTTGGCCAGATGCGCGATGCGCGCGCGATCGACCCGCTGACGGCGGCGCTCAAGGATCAGAGCGCAGATGTCCGCGAACAGGTCGTCTTCGCGCTCGGCCAACTGCGCGCGGTGGCTGCGATCGACCCGCTGGCAATGGCGCTGCACGATGCGGCCGCTGACGTGCGGGAGCAGGCGGCGTTCGCGCTCGGCCAGATTCGCGATCGCCGGGCGGTGGAACCACTGATCTCCGCGTTGAAGGACGAGAAGCCTGACGTCCGCGAGCAGGCAGCATTCGCGCTCGGCCAGATGCGCGACGCGAAGGCGATCGAAGCGCTCGTCATCGCATTGAAGGATTCGAATGCCGACGTCCGCGCGCAAGTCGCATTCGCGCTCGGCCGAATTGGCGATCCGCGGGCCATCGACGGCCTGACCGCCGCACTCAAAGACGCGAGCGCACAAGTCCGCCAGCAGGCGGCATTCGCGCTCGGCCAGATCCGGTAACAACCTACTGCGCCTGGCGGCTGCTTCGGCAGCCGCGCGGCGGGACGCACGCATCGTGATGCTGTTTTTCTAGCAGGAGCCGTTCATGAGTCCACTCACCGTTTTCATTCGCACGCTGCTGAAGTCGAGCGCGATCTTCATCGGCACCGCCGCGATCTTCCTGCACCCGCAGCTGGAGTTCCGAACCGCCACGGCTGTCGGCGCGCGCCAGGCGCCGCGGGAGGAAATGGTGGACGGCCTGATCGCCGCGCTGAAAGACAGCGATGCCGGCGTCAGGCGCCAGGTCGCGCGAACGCTCGCGCAATTGAACAGCACGCGCGCGGTGCCGGCGCTGACCGCGGCCATAAAGGACGCCGATCCGGACATGCGGGCGATCATCGCGAGCGCGTTGGGAGAAATCGGCGATGTGCGCGCCGTACCGGCGCTGCGCGACGCGCTGAAGGACGACGCGGCGCCTGTTCGCGTACGCGCCGCGAGGGCGCTGGGGGAGATCGGCGACTCCTCCGTACTCGACGCCCTTACGCAAGCGCTCAAGGACAAGGACGCGTCAGTGCGGCGCGCCGCAGCCGCCGCGATAGCCGAGATCGCTGGTGACGGGCCGCACGTTCGCGTGCATCCACATCCACATCCACACCCGAATCCCAACCCAAATCCGAAACTCATGATGGTGCGGCGATGAAGGCGCTGATTGTTGCGACCGCCATCGTCGCGCTGACAGGGCAGAAGGACGCGACCGCGGCGGCTGCCGGCCTGGCGTCACCGGATGCAGCCGTCCGCACGAAAGCGGCCTGCGAGCTTCGCGAGATGG
Source organism: Vicinamibacterales bacterium (assembly GCA_035637115.1). Classification (GTDB taxonomy): domain Bacteria; phylum Acidobacteriota; class Vicinamibacteria; order Vicinamibacterales; family 2-12-FULL-66-21; genus JAICSD01. Next base: position 17,941 of record DASPXV010000171.1, on the reverse strand, counting down.
GGAACCAGGCCGCACCGATGATCGGAAAGCTGACCGCGTTGCTCGGTGACGGGTCGCCCGTCGATCTCTCCGTGTGCGGCGAGCGCACGTGGTCGCATGGCCGCTTCGGTAATCATCAGGATTCGACGACGCCCGGAGAACAGGCCGCTTCAGCGCTCGTGGCGATTGGATCGGCCGCCCAGGGCCCGCTGTTGCGCGCGCTCATGAACCCGGTCTGGATCGCACGCCGTAATGCCGCGTGGGCGCTGGGCGCCCTCGATGCGTCCGAAGCGGTCCCTGCTCTTGTAGAAGCGCTGAAGGATACGGATGCTGGCGTGCGCGAGCAGGTGGCATGGGCGCTCGGGGCGATCGGCGATCGCCGCGCCGTTGACGGATTGATCGGCGCATTGAAAGACACGGCGCCTGGAGTTCGCCGGCAGGCCGCCTGGGCGCTTGGGGCGATTGGTGACAGCCGTGCGGTCGCGGGGCTCGTGGCCTGCCTCAAAGACACGGATGCCGGCGTGCGCAAGCAGGCCGCATGGGCGCTCGGCGCGATCGGGAGCTGACTTGTGCGCGATCTGATGCAGGACTTCAAGTACGCCGCGCGGCTGCTCATCAGATCGCCAGCTTTCACGCTCGTCGCGCTCGCCGCGCTCGCGCTCGGCATTGGCGCGAATACCGCGATCTTCAGCGTCGTCGACACGCTGCTGCTCCGTCCGCTGCCGTATGCCAATCCAAGCCGCCTCGCCGTTGTCTGGGAGCACAACATCCCTCGCGACAGAAAGAACAACGTCGTCTCGCCGGGAAACTTCATCCACTGGCGCGAGATGAACCAGTCGTTCCAGGATCTCGCAGCAGTCTCGATGACGTTTCGCACGACATTGACGGGTGCCGGCGATGCAACCGAATTGCCGGTGCAGTACGTATCGGGAACGCTCTTTGGCATCCTCGGCGTGCGTCCCGAGATAGGACGCGACTTTACGCCGCAGGAAGACGCGCCGGGCGTCCGCGCTGTTGCCGTCAGCGATCGGCTACGTCCGTGGCGCAACGCAGGCTCACGATGCTGCTGCTCTCGATCTTCGCGATCCTGGCGCTCACGCTCGCTGCGGTTGGTATCTACGGCGTCATCGGTTATTCAGTGTCACAGCGCACGCAGGAAATCGGGATTCGCATGGCCCTGGGTGCTCAGCGCGCAACTGTCATGCGTCTGATACTGGGTCAGGCGATGGCACTGGCGGCGGCAGGCATACTGGCGGGGGGCGCCGGCGCGTGGGCGCTCACGCGCCTGATGCAGAAGCTGCTGTATGGGGTCAAACCGTCGGATCCTGCCACGTTTGCGGCGGTTGCCGGTCTGCTCGCGCTCGTCGCGGCCGTGGCGGCATCGGTGCCTGGCCTGCGTGCAACGCGAGTCGACCCGGTTGTGGCTCTGCGGGCCGAATAACTCGTAGTACGATCGGCGAGCATGCTCGCCGCCGCGGGAATCATCCTGCTGCTGATCGCGCTGACGGGCTTCTACGTCGCGGCGGAGTTCGGCGCCGTCGGCGTGCGCAGGAGCCGCCTGCGCCGGTTATGCGAGGACGGTGACGCGACCGCGGCGCGCCTGCTGCCCATCGTCGAGGACCCGCAGCGGCTCAACCGCTACATTGCCGCGTCTCAGGTTGGAATCACGCTTTCGGGGCTGGCGCTCGGCGCCTACGCGGAAGCCGTCCTCACACCTCGCTTCTCTCCTCTGGCCGCGCGTTTCACGATTCCCGCCGAGACCGCCGAGTCCATCGCGAGTGCGTCGGTCCTCATCTCGCTCACCATCCTGTCGGTGATCGTCGGGGAAATGGTACCGAAGACATTCGCGCTCCGCTATCCGACGGAGACGGCGCTGGCCACGACGATTCCGATGCTGTGGTCCGGCCGCATCTACGCGTGGTTCATCGTGATCCTGGATCGAAGCGCCGCGCTCCTGCGTGCCCTGCTCCGCCAGCCGACGGCTACGCACCGCCACGTGCACTCGCCGGAAGAGATCGCGCTCCTGATCGCCGAGAGTCGAGATGGCGGCCTGCTCGAGCCGCAGGAACAGGTGCGGCTTCATCGCGCGCTGCGTCTCGGCCTTCGCGACGCGCGCCAGCTGATGGTGCCGCGTGAACGTCTCACCGCAATCGAGATCTCCACGCCTGTGCATGACGTCCTGCGCATCGTGGCCAGCAGTCCGTACAGCCGGCTTCCCGTGTTCAAGCAAACGCTGGACGATGTGCCTGGCATCCTGCACACCAAGGACGTGGTCACGCATTTCCTCGATCGTGGCCGCGGCGGCATGCTGTCCGCACTGGTGCGGCCGATCCTGCGCGTGCCCGATACGATGCCCGTGGATCGACTTCTCGGATTCCTCCGGGAGCGCCGCAGTCACCAGGCGCTGGTCGTCGATGGCGCTAGCAGGATTGTCGGCATGATCACGCTCGAAGACGTGCTCGGCGAACTCCTGGGCAACGTACCGGATGAATTCAAGGCTCCGCGTCTGCTGCCGCTGCGGCTCAGCGACGGCCGCGTCAGGCTTCCGGGAGAGCTTCCGCTCGAGCGGGCGCGCGTCTGGGTCGAAGGCGCATGGCCGACCGACGACATCGGTGTGGCAGATTTCATCACACGGGAACTCGGACGCGTCCCCCACGCCGGCGAGAAGGTCGAAATCTGGGAGCTTCCAGTCGAAATCGAGAGCGTCGACAATGCTCGCGTCGCGTTCGCGATCGTGACACCGCCCCGGCTGGACGACGATGACGAGCGTGAAGACGACGCGGACGAGGAGGCGCAGGACCGGTGACCCTCACCATCGCGATCATCTTCGTGCTGCTGATGCTGAACGCGTTCTTCGTCGCGGCCGAATTCGCGATCGTCGGCGCGCCGCGCTCTGCCATCAACGCGCGCGCGGCTCGCCACGATCGCCTTGCGCGACTGGTGCAGGGCGTCTTGAAGGAGCGGCGGCTCCAGAATCGCTACATCGCGACGGCGCAGATCGGCATCACCGTCGCCAGTCTCGGCCTCGGCATGTATGGAGAACACACGCTCGCCGAGTGGGTCCTGCGCGCGATCGGCGAATCAGGATGGGCGGTCTGGCTGGCCGCTCACGGCTTCGCCAGCGTTGTGGCGATCGCGATCCTGACCTACTTCCACATCGTTCTCGGCGAGATGCTGCCGAAGTCGCTCGCGTTGCAATCGGCGGAACGACTGGCACTCTGGCTCACGCCGCCGATGCTCTGGATCCAGTGGCTGCTGTTTCCGCTCGTCGTCGGCCTGAACGGTGTGGGCAACCTGCTTTTGAAGCCTTTCGGTATCACGCCGCAGGCGCACAACGTGGACCAGTACTACACGCCGGAGGAACTGCAGCTGATCGTGGAGGAGTCCGAAGAGCAGGGAGCACTGCGCGCAGAGTCGAGCCAGGTGCTCCAGGAACTTTTCGAGTTCGGCGAGCTGACGGCCGGCGAGGTCATGGTTCCGCGCGTGCGCATCACCGGCATTCCAGTCGGCGCGGGCCCCGAGGAGCTGCGCGGCATCCTCGGGCGGACGCCGCACACGCGCTATCCGGTCTACGAAGGGGATCTCGATCACATCGTCGGCACTTACCACATCAAGGATCTGCTGCGGCTGCTGCTCAACAACATGGCCGTGACCGCGGCCGGGGCGCGATCGGCGCCGATGGTTCCGGAGACCGCGCTCGTCGACGCGGTGCTCGCGATCATGCGACGCGAACGCGCACAGTTCGCCGTCGTCATCGACGAGCACGGCGGCACATCCGGCGTCGTGACGCTCGAAGATCTGTTCGAAGAAGTCGTGGGCGAGATCGACGACAGCCCGGAACGCCGCTCAGGACCCCGTCGCGACGCGCAGGGCCGGCTTCGCGTCCCTGGGACGATGCGCGTGGACGAGCTCGGCCAGCTGTTCGATCTGGATCTCGCGCATGAAGACGTGGATAGCGTCAGTGGCGTCGTCCTGACAGTGCTGGGACGCCCACCCCGCGTGGGTGATTCGGTCCGGTACGATCGCCTGCAGCTCGACGTGACGTCCGTGAAGGGGCACGGCGTCGAGGAAGCCGCCGTTAGCCTACGTGGATCCGAGGGCGGAGAAGCGGGTTAGGCTCCGACTGCCGCAACACCTCACGCGTGACGGGCGCCGTGTCCCCCTCGCCGAACGCCAGGAACTTCAGCAGGTAGACGATCGGATTCCCTTCGGTCCAGCCGAAGTATGCGTGCGGCAGCAGTCCCGTCTGATCGCGGATGTAGAGAAGCAGCGCCGCGATTGCGTTCGGGATCGCCGGGCTCGTCGTGCGAAGAACGTGGTAGCCATCGACATCCGCCCCGCTGATCTCCAGCGTATCCGTGAAGTCAGAAACGTCACCTGGCTTGACCTCGAGGAAGAGCACGCCCGGGCCGTCCGGCAAATGGTGGGATTCGCGCGCTTCGCGCATCTTGCTCTCGTACGCCTCACGGCGTCCGTCGCCAGGACGGATCGCCAGGATGCGCACCGGCCCCGCGCCTGCTTCCTTCAGGAACTTGCGCGCCAAGTCATCGGCGCGTACTTCGTGCACGCGAAGCTCTGTCGATCTGAGGACGCGTGAGACGAGTGAGGTAAAGATGATCGTCGCAATGAACCACGACGCGATCTTGATGCCTTCCGGCCGTTCGTAGATGTTGAGGAGCGTCGTGTAGACAAAGACGAGCGTGATCATTCCGAACGCGGTTCGCTGCCCCGCTTTGTCGCGCACGTGCAGGGTGGCGGCAACGGCAGCAGACGTCATCAGGACGAGAACACCGGTCGCGTACGCGCCACCCTGGGCGTCGACGTCCGCATCGAACAGGATCGTAATCAGGAAAGTGATCGCCGCGAACAGAATGACGAGCGGACGCGTGGCCTTCGCCCATTCAGGCGCCATTCCGTAACGCGGCAGGTATCTCGGCACCAGATTCAGAAGACCCGCCATCGCAGATGCGCCTGCGAACCAGAGGATCGAAATCGTGCTCAGGTCGTAGAACGTGCCGAACACCTCACCGAAGTACTTGTGCGCCAGGTACGCAAGCGCACGCCCCGAGGCTTCCCCGCCTTCCCTGAATAGCTCCGGCGGAATCAGCAGCGTGGTCACGAGGCTGCTTCCGATGAGCAGCACGCTCATGATGAGCGCTGCAGTGCGCAGCAGCTTCCTGGTATTACGAATCCGCCCCTCAGGATGGTCGTGATTGTCGTCCGCATTCCCCTTGACCAGGGGCATCACGGCAACGCCGGTCTCGAACCCGGAAAGTCCCAGCGCCAGTTTTGGAAACAGCAGCAGTGCGACGGCCAGCATGCCGAACGCACTCCCGTGCTGTTGATGCAGATTCGTCCACCAGGCGGGAACGACTTCAGGACGCTGCAGCACGTGAACGGTGGCGTATCCGATGACGACAACGTTCAGCGCGAGGTAGATCACGACAATGCCGACGGCGAGGCCGATGGCTTCCTTGAAACCCTTGAGGAAGATCGCGCACAGCGCTGCGAGCAGCAGCAAGGTGAGCGGGATCGGATGGTCGAACGTTTTGGGGACGAACGGGTTTCCCGTAATGTGCGCGGTCGCGTCAGCCGCGGACAGGGTAATGGTGATGACGAAGTCGGTCGCCGCGAATCCAAGCAGGCAGAGGACGAACGCCTTCCCCTTCCAACGCGGAAGAAGCTCTTCGAGCATCGCGATGCTGCCCTGTCCATGCGGGCTCGCCGCGGCGACGCGATTGTAGATAGGCAGCGCGCCGAAGAGCGTCAACAGAACGAGCACGAACGTGGCAAGCGGCGAGAGGAATCCGGCCGCCAGAAACGCGATGCCAGGCTGATAACCGAGCGTGGAAAAGTAATCGACGCCCGTCAGGCACATTACCTGCCACCAAGTGTGCTGCGAGTGCGCTTTTCCGTGCGGACCGGGCTGATCGCCGACGCCTGCGTAGAACCAGCGCTTCAGCCGGACCTGCTGCTGGCCGGTTAGTCCGAAGCTCATCAGATCTCGCCGCGAACCGCCGCGACTTGCAGCTCCCTGTCGGTGGCTTCCTTGAACACGCCCTCCCAGCGTGCCACCACCACCGACGCGAGGCAATTCCCAATCACGTTCGTCATCGTCCGTCCCATATCCATCAACGTGTCGACGCCGAGGATGAGCGTGACGCCTTCGAGCGGCAGGCGATAGCTCGCGAGGGTCGCTGTAAGAATCACGAGCGCCGCGCGCGGCACGCCTGCGACGCCTTTGCTGGTCAGCATCAACGTCAGCAGCATCGTGATCTGCTGGCCGATCGAGAGGTGAACGTTCGCGGCCTGCGCGACGAACACTGCGGCGAGCGAGAGATACAGCGTCGATCCGTCGAGATTGAAGCTGTATCCGAGCGGAAGCACGAACGCGACGACGCTGCGCGGAACGCCCAGGCGCTCCATAGCTTCCATCGCGCGCGGCAGCGCGGCCTCGCTCGACGTCGTCGAGAACGCAATGACCGCGGGCTCCTTTACGGTGTTAAAAAACTTCCTGACGGGAATCCTGAAGAGAAGCATTACGGGCACGAGCACGAGAAGGTAGAAGGCCGCAAGCGCGATATAAAGCGTGCCGACGAGCCATGCGAGGTTATAGAGGACGCCGAATCCACCTTTCCCGATCGTGTAGGTCATCGCCGCCGCGACGCCGATCGGCGCGTACTTCATGACGATGTTGGTGAACTTGAACATCGCTTCCGCGAGCGATTCGCAGAACTCGATCATCGGCCGCGCCTTCGGTCCGACCATCGTCAAGGCGATCGCAAAGATGATCGACCACACGACGATCTGGAGCACGTCCCCTTCAGCCATCGCCTGGACGATCGAGGTGGGGAACGTGTGGAGAAGGATCTGATCCCAGGTCTGCGCGGTCGCCGAGATCGCCGGCGGCCCGCTCGGCGCGGGAAGGACGAGGCCGACACCGGGCTTGAAGATATTTACGGCGAGCAGGCCGATCACGAGCGCGATCGTCGTGACGACCTCGAAGTAGATTATCGCGCGCAGGCCCATACGCCCGACCGCTTTCACGTGGCCGGCACCCGCGATCCCGGCGACGAGCGTGCCGAAGATCAGTGGCGCGATGATCATTTTGATCAGGCGCAGGAACAGCTGGCTGAACGGATTGAAGTACTTGGCCCAGTCCGGATGCGTATTGCTGATGAGCGCGCCGGCGGCAATCCCGACGACGAGTCCGACGATGATCTGCTGCGTGAGCGTGAGTCCCGAGCGGCGCGGTATGGCCGCTGATGACGCTTTCGACATGCCGGGGCATTCTATCCCGGCAGGTGCGATTCGCGGCCGTATCAGCGCGCGACGGCGGCCAGCTGCGTCACGGGACGTGCTGAGCGTGTCGGAAGAACGGATGCGCGAGTGCAGTTCCGTCCTGCGGCCTTCGCGGCGTAAAGCGCACAGTCCGCGCGATCGAGGAGCGCGTCCACCTGCTCGCCTGGGTTTGATGTGGCGATGCCGATGCTGACCGTCGGCTGCACCGTCGTCTCGCCGGCGCGGACCTGATGAGCGCGACGCCATATGTGCGCTCGATGTCGTTCGCCACGCTGAACAGGTATTGAACGGAGCGCTGAAAGATGACGAGCAGCGCGAACGTGAATCCCGCGAGGAGCAGCGAATCGTGCTGGCGGGCGATTCTGAAATTCATGCCCAGCCCGTGTGCAGTCGGCGTGCCCGCGGGTAGACGCTGCCGGTGAACGACTTACAGTGATCGCGTGTGCGCGCGCTGTGCCACAGCCGCACGTCCGTGCGGGTGTGACCCTACGCCTAAAGCCTGCTGATCGTCCGCGCCGTCAGTTCGCGCGGGTCCAAGCCCGCGCTTTTGGCAATCTGGCGCAAGGTCTGAGGTAACGATGCTGCGAAGCGCCACTCGTCCTGGCGCGCCCCGTCTGCGATCAGGCGCTCGGCCCATTCCGGCCACCACGGCCTGTCGCGTTTCGCGATCGGTTCGACGATGAGGAGCCGCGCGCCACGTTGGATGGCGTCCGCGACTTTGTCGAGCAGCAGCGCTCGCGCGGCGTCGGGGAGCTCGTTAATGGTGTAAGCGAGAAGGATCGCGGAATTTGGAGATTTGGAGATTTGGGAATTTGGAAATGTGTGCACGGCGTCGCCCACTTTCGCGCGGCCGCGAACGCCAAGCTGCGCGTACGTCCAGTTCGCCTCTGCGACCGCCCAGGCGCTGCGATCGATGCCGACGACCGGCGGCACGCCGCCGCATGCGAGCGCCCATGCGGCGCCGCCGACGCCAGTGCCGCAGCCGAGATCGTTGATTGTCTGTGGTGCGCGCTCGCGCGCGCCGAGCGCGCGAAGAATTTCCGTGATCGCCAGGAAATGGAGCGGACCGTAGAAGAGCGCGAACGCCGCGCGCTTTCCCGCGCCTTCCAGCGCCGCCCCGCCGGTCAGCTTCTCGCGCCGCTCGACATAGCACGACGACAGTGCCCGCAGCGCGCGCGTCAGTTCGGATCTTGTGAGATTGGCGAGGTGGCGTTCTTCGAGCGCGGTAAGCCAGGCCTCGACGTTTGCCATCAGATGGACGTCCGCCTTCGCTTGCTTCGCGAGCTACGGCGAGACACACTTCGCCTGGTCTGCCAACCGTAGCTCACGCGGATGCTTCAGAGGCTGCCCACCTCCGCCAAAGGTTACGGTGGGCATCCGCCATAGCTCGCGGTCCGATTGACACGCGAGCGGCGGCGGATGGCGGAGAGAGAGGGATTCGAACCCCCGGAACCCTTCCGGGTTCAGTGGTTTTCAAGACCACCGCCATCGACCACTCGGCCATCTCTCCGCATTGGGAATCCGCGCTGCATCAATCACTTGCAGCACAAACCGATCTTACGACGAGTTCGCTGAATTACGCCGTTTGGTGTGCCGACGGGGAACAGTTGCAGGGACAACCGGCCTTTACTTCGGCCGTGCTCGCTGTGAAGTCAGGCCGCTGTAGAAAAGGCCAGCGGTCTGCATCGAGCCGGTGTCAGTCCCCTTAACATTTTTCCTGCCCGTCACTGCCCTGCACATACCACAAAGCATGATTCATGGTCCCAGTAGAATCAGTCGGTCTGTACTTCAATTGCGCAAAGCACTGCGGTTCACAGGCACTCAGGCCAAGCGGATCGGTCAAACCAGATATCCGCGCCTGCGCGTGTTCCGGTGAACGAGCTGCCGCCGCCGCTCGCGCTGCCCGTCGCGTCGACGTCACCGATGTCAGATGTGCTCCATCCGGCGGGTAGCGACTGTGCGAACGCGGATGTGGAGATCAGGACGATCGCGCAGGTGACAGCCGTCGCCAGCCGGGCCTTAAGGTGTTGCAACATCATCAATTATGTCTGGAGAGCCCCGTGGCTGGGGTCAAGCTGAGCGCGGCTGTGCGTTGACCTCGTTGCCGCTGGTCGCACACACTGACGCGTGGCCTCGTCGGTCCCCTCGCGAATCCTGCTCGGTGTCGCCCTGCTCTCCGGCTCGCTCCTGATGACCGAGTTGTCGCTCACGCGCATCTTCTCGGTCACGATGTATTACCACTTCGCGTTCATGGCGATCTCGATTGCGCTCTTCGGGTTGAGCGCGAGCGGCGTCTACGTCTTCCTGATGCGCGATCGCTGGCGGGACGTCGCGACGGAACGGCTGCTTGTGGCACACGCGTTCGCGTTCACGGTCGTGACCGTGCTGGCGCTCGCCGCTCTCGTGCGGATGCGCGTCGGACTGAGTTACTCGCCGTCGAACATCGCGCTGATGTCCGCGGTGTACCTGCTCTCCGCGCTGCCGTTCTTTGCCGGCGGCGCGACGATCACGCTGGCGATCACGCGGATGAGCGCCAACATCAATGCCGTGTACGCCGCGGATCTTCTCGGTGCCGCGGCCGGCTGCCTCGTGCTGATGCCAGCGCTGGACGTCCTCGGTGCGCCAGGCGCGATTGTGGCGGCGGCGGTGATGGGAATGCTCGGCGGCGTCTGTCTCTCGGGAAACGCCGTGCCGCGCGCCTGGATCGCCGGCACCGGAACGTTCGTCCTGCTCGTCCTCGGCGCGGCGTCCGCCGGCGCGCTCGACGTGAGCACGACCAAGGGTCACGAGAACCATGCCGTGCTCTTCAGCAAGTGGAACTCGTTCTCGCGCATCGGCGTCTACGACCAGCCCTATGGCGCGTGGTCCCTCAGCGACAAGTACACGGGTCCGCTGCCGGACACGCACCTGATGGACATCGACTCGGCCGCCGGAACGCAGATCCTCCGCTTCGATGGCAACCTCCAGTCCGTCTCATACCTCCAGTACGAGCTCACGGCGCTCGGCTACCGTCTGTTCGGCACGCCTGGCTCGCCGCCATCGGCAGGCGATGGCGAGCCTGTCTCGCCGGCACGCGAAGGCGGACCTGTCCCGCCGAAGCCGCCAGGCGAAGGCGGATTCACGGCGCTCGTGATCGGCACCGGCGGCGGACGCGATCTGCTATCCGCGCTCGTGTTCGGCGCGTCGCGCGTGGACGGCGTCGAAATCAATCCGATCATCGTCAATGACGTGATGCGGAAACGGTTTCGCGATTATTCGGGCGGCGTCTACGACAGACCCGAAGTGCACGTGACCGTGGAGGACGGCCGCAGCTTCGTCAGGCGATCGAACGAACGCTACGACATCATCCAGGCGTCGCTCGTGGATACGTGGGCGGCCACAGCGGCCGGTGCATACGCGCTCAGCGAGAACTCGCTCTACACCGTCGAGGCGTTCCAGGATTACCTGGCGCATCTGAGCGATCGCGGTGTGCTGAGCGTCTCCCGCTGGGTGTTCGATGGCCTGCGCCTGATCTCGCTTGCGCAGGAGGCGGGCGCGCGCGAGGGCTGGAACCCCGCCGATCGTCTCGCGATCGTCCAGCATGACAAGGTCGCGACGTTCCTGCTGAAGAAGACGCCGTTCACCGCCGACGAGACCGCGACCCTCGCTGACGCGGCAGATCGGCTCGGGTTCGCCGTCCTGTACCTGCCCGGCCATCCGGTGCGGACGTTCGGTGACAATCGCGACGACTACGCGAAGCTGCTGCTCGCGCCGAATCGCCACGCCTTCTACAGGCAGTACCCGCTCGACGTCACGCCAACCACCGACGATCGGCCGTTCTTCTTTCACACGACGAAGCTCGCGAATCACTCGTTCGTCGCGCCGGTGATGCGGATGCTCGGGCGACACGTCGATCGCCCGGTGAACCCCGGCGCGTGGGCAACAGGCGGACTAACGGCGCTGCTCGTGCTCCTCGCGATTTCCTCGGTCCTCATCGTCCTGTTCATCCTGGGACCGCTCGCGTTGTCATCACGCGCCGCGCTCGGGCGCGGCTGGCTGGGCGCGCTGGCGTATTTCGCCTGCCTGGGGGGCGCGTTCATGCTGATCGAAGTCGCGTTGCTGCAGCGGTTCGTGCTGCTGCTCGGGCATCCCGTTTATTCGCTGACCGTCACGCTGTTCTCGCTGCTGATTGGCACCGGCCTCGGCAGCGCAATGAGCCGGCGGATAAGCGACGGCCGCGTCGGGCGGACGGCGTTGCTTGCGTGTCTCGCGGTGGCGGCACTCGCCGTGCTGTGGGGCAGCGTGCTGCCGCCGATCGTCCAGTCCGCGATCAAGTGGCCGCTCGGACTGCGCATCGCGCTCGCGACCGCGCTGATGATGCCGGCGGGGTTGCTGATGGGAGTTCCGCTGCCCGCGGGCATGCGGCTGCTCGCAGCGTCGCAGCCGCACCTCGTGCCGTGGGCCTGGGGGATGAACGGCGCGTTGTCAGTGCTCGGCGCGACGCTCGCGGTGTTTATCGCGATGAACTGGGGATTCTCGGTGACACTCGCGTGCGGCGCGGCGGTCTATGCGGTTGCCGCCGGGCTGATCCGCTGGAGGCCACCCATGTACCCGCGCAGCGCCGCCGGAATCGTGACCGAACCGTCACGGTCCTGATAGTTCTCCAGGATCGCGATCAACGTCCGACCGACGGCCAGTCCGGATCCATTCAGCGTGTGCACGTATTCGACTTTCCCGGTGCCGTGCGGACGGAACTTGATGTTCGCGCGCCGCGCCTGGAACGCCATGGTGTTGCTGCAGGACGAGATCTCGCGATAAGTCTTCTGGCTGGGCAGCCACACTTCGATGTCGTAGGTCTTCGCCGACGCGAATCCCATGTCTCCCGTGCAGAGGAGCACCGTTCTGTACGGCAGCTCGAGCCGCTTGAGGACTTCCTCCGCGTTCGCGGTGAGTGATTCGAGCTCATCGAACGACTGATCGGGCGTCGTGAACTTGACCAGTTCGACCTTGTCGAACTGGTGCTGCCGGATCAGTCCGCGCACGTCCGCACCGTAGGAACCGGCCTCGCTCCGGAAGCACGGCGTGTAGGCGGTGTAGCGCAGCGGCAGCTGGCGGCCGTCGAGGATGTCGCCACGATACAGGTTCGTGAGCGGCACTTCAGCCGTCGGGATCAGGAACAGGTCCCAGTCGCCGGCGATCTTGAACAGGTCCTGCTCGAACTTCGGGAGATTTCCTGTTCCGCGCAGCGCGTCGGCGTTCACCAGAAACGGCGGTTCGACTTCGGTGTAGCCATGCTCGCGCGTATGCAGTTCGAGCATGAAGTTGATGAGCGCGCGGGCGAGACTGGCGCCGGCGCCCATCAACACGGAAAAGCGCGCGCCGGACATGCGAGTCGCGCGTTCGAAATCGAGAATGCCAAGCGCCGGACCCAGATCCCAGTGCGGCTTCGGCTCAAAGTCCATCGGCCGTGGCTGCCCGTGCCGACGCACTTCCTTGTTGTCATCCGCCGTGCGGCCTACGGGCACGGAGGAGTGCGGAAGGTTTGGGACGGTCATCAGCAGGTCCGCGCGTTCCTGCTCGACGGCGTCGAGCTCCGCTTCCAGCTGTTTGATCTGCTGCCCGCGCGCCTTGTTCGCGGCGAAGATGGCCGAAGGATCCAGTCCCTGCTTCTTCGCGCGCGCGATTTCTTCACCCGACGCATTCTGCTCACGCTTCAGTCCCTCGACGCGCGGAATGAGCTCGCGGCGCTTCGCATCCAGTTGTGCGAACGGGGCAAGAATCGTCTCGGGGTCGACGCCGCGGTTCTGGAGCCCAGCGCGGACCTCCTCTGCATGGTCGCGCACGTATGCCGGATCGAGCATGGTAAATCCTATACCGGCGGCACCGCCCTGAGGTACGATGCAGCCGATGACACAGGCGACGGTTCGCAAGGCCGTGCTCCCCGTCGCGGGCCTCGGCACGCGCTTCCTGCCGGCAACCAAGGCACAACCGAAGGAGATGCTGCCGCTCGTCGACAAGCCGATCATCCAGTACGGCGTCGAGGAGGCCCTCGCGTCCGGCGTCAACAACATCATCCTGGTCACCGGCCGCGGCAAGAACGCGATCGAAGATCACTTCGATGTTTCAGTGGAGCTCGAGACGTTCCTCGAAGCGCGCGGCAAGAAGGAGCTGCTCGCGGAGATCCGCAACATCTCCAACCTGATGAACGTCGCGTACGTGCGCCAGGGAGAGCCGCTCGGTCTCGGGCACGCCGTTCTCGTCACCAAGGATCTCATCGGCGACGAACCGTTCGCGGTCATTCTGGGGGACGACGTCATCGACGCGCGGCCACCGGCACTGAAGCAGATGATCGACGTCTTTCATGCGATGGGCGGGCCGGTGCTCGCGATCGAGGAAGTCCCGCATGAAACGGTGAGCTCGTACGGCGTAATCGACGCTGAACAAGTGCGGCCGGGCGTCTACAAGATCCGTGACATGGTCGAGAAGCCCCCGAGAGAAGAAGCGCCATCGAATCTCGCCATCATCGGCCGGTACATTCTGACGCCCGATATCTTCCCCGCGCTCGAGGAGACCGCGCGCGAGAAGGATCGGACCGGGGAGATCCAGCTCACGAACGGCCTGCGGCATCTTTTGAAGCAGCGGCCAATCTACGGCTGCAAGATCGACGGCGTCCGCCACGATACGGGAAACAAGCTGGGATTCCTGAAGGCCGTCGTGTATTTCGCGCTGAAGCGGAGCGATCTGGCTGAACCCTTCCGGGATTACCTGAGAGGGCTCGGACTGGGTGCGACGGCCGGCTCGCGCCGCTAGTCCTTCGTGTCCGTCTTGGCCGCGGGCTTCGTGATGGACTCGGTTGACTTCGTGTCCGAAGACTTCGACTCTGACGTCGAGGAGCTCGAGGCTTCGCTGCTGGACTCGCTGCCCGCCGACGAGGATTTCTTCGCGTAATCCGTGATGTAGAAGCCGGATCCCTTGAACTGGATCGCGGGGGAGGAGAACAACTTCTTCACCGGACCCTTGCTGCAGTGCGGGCAGACTTCCGGCGTTGGATCCGTGAACTTCTGGATTTTCTCAAAACGTTTTCCGCAGGATTCGCACTCGAATTCGTATAACGGCATCGCTACCTATTCCAGCATAGTCCCGTTGTTCTCGCCGAGCATCAGGTTCCGGTGCAGCCACAGCGGCACGGTCCCGTTGCCGAGCAGCGTGTCGTGGAACGTGCGCAGCGAGAAGCGATCCCCCTTCGCCGCCTTGTAGTCCTCGCGCAGCTTCAACACCATCAGCTTCCCGAGTGAGTACAAGACGTACGACGGGTCGAACGTTCCACGTTCTGCTTCCCGCCGTGCCGCCGCGTCCTCGAGGAAAGCCTCGTCGCGGAAAAACCGGACGCCCTGCTCGACGGAGAGGTCTTCGGAGTGAAGCCGGAGGCCAACGATGACGCGACAGAGGCGGATGAGGGCCTCGGCGAGCTGGCCGAGGCGGATGGCCGGATCCTGCCTGCGGAATCCCGCTTCCACCATCATCTGCTCCGCGTAGTGCGCCCACCCTTCGACCATCGCGGTCGAGGAAAACAGGCTGGACTTCCGCAGGGTCCGCGCAACCAGGCGAAGGTGCTGGTAGTGCAGGAAGTGTCCGGGATAGACCTCATGGATCGAGATCGCCCACAGCGCGCCATGATTGAAGTCGCGCAGGTGCTCTTCCTGCCGTTCGGATGCCCACGACGGATCTACGTCGGTGATGTAGTAATACGCCCGCAGCGGACGCGTCTCGAACGGACCCGGCGTCCACATGCTCGCGAACGTCCATCGGTAGAACTGCGGTGTCCGCGCGACGTGCACCTGCGCGGTATTCGGCACCGACACGAGATCCTGCCGCTCGATGAACGTCTTCAGCTCCTCGAGCTGCTCCTGCGCGGTAGAGACGACGCGACCGGCGGCGGGATGTTCGGATTTGACGCGGGCCCAGGCGCCCATCGGATCCCTGGCATCCAGGCGGGAGGCGGCGCGGCGGAATTCCTCCTGCGTCCCGTGGAGCTCGCGCTCGGCGATCGCCAGCAGCCGATCGGTGTCGAGCGTGATGCCTTCATCGAGCTGCAGTTTCTGCTGGAGCCGCTCGCGGCCGAGACGAAATGGGCCGCGTGCGCGCGGCGCGAGATCATTTTCCAGGTAGGAAACGTACGCGCCAATCGCGTGTGACGCCTCGGTGGACGCGTCCGCGAGATCGCCGAGGACGTGCAGATCATCGAGCGCGCCCAACGCGCGCGGCAGATCGTCCTCGATGAATCGCAGCGTGCCGCGCAGGCTTTCGAGGCCAATCTTGATGAAGATGCCCGGCGGGTCCTTGATATTGTCGCGCGCCGCCTGTACCAGGCGCGGGATCTGGCGCAGCTTCGACAGGACGCGCCGCGCACGTTCGGCCAGCGGCGCGTAGTCGAAGAGGATCTGCCCCGCGAGGCTCGTGGAGATCAGGTCGCCGTAGTACTGCGGGTTCCGCTCCCAGGTGCGCACCGCTTCGAGCTCGAAGAGGCGCGCGCGGATGCTCGCGTCGAGCGCCGGGCGTTCGAGCCGCTCCGTGTCGGTCAGCCGCGCGGGATCGATCGCGGCAAGGCGGCGGACGAAGCCGCCGAGATCGCGGGTGTGCGCATCAATCGCCGGCCGGCTCAGGTCCTCGAGCAGGTCGTCGTGAAGGTGAACGCCGTCGAACGTTGCGTTGGTCGGATGAATCTCGTGCAGCCACGCGAGGTACTCGTCGACGAAGTGTGGCAAGGGTTCGGCGGAATACATTCTGGTAGAATCGGCGCCCCGCGCATGGCCGGCATCCTGTATGTGGTCGCCACTCCCATCGGCAACCTCGAAGATGTCACGTTGCGCGCTCTCCGAATCCTTCGCGATGTCTCCCTCATCGCGGCGGAGGACACTCGCCGGACTGCGCGGCTGCTTCAACACTACTCCATCTCGACGCGCACGACGAGCCTTCACGAACACAACGAGCGCGAGAAGACGACGAAGCTCATCGAGCGGCTTCGCGGCGGCGAATCGATCGCGCTGGTCTCGGACGCGGGCACGCCGCTGATTTCCGATCCGGGGCAGATGCTCGTCGCGGCCGCGCGCGATGCGGGGATCCGGGTCGAAGCGGTGCCCGGGCCAAGCGCGGTTATGGCAGCCGTGTCGGCCAGCGGCCTTCCCGCAGCCCCGTTCACCTTCCTCGGGTTCCCCCCAAATAGGTCAAAGGACCGCGCCGCTTGGTTCGACATCCTGGGCCGCCAGCGCGCTCTTTGCGTCTTTTTCGAGGCGCCGCACCGATTCCGCCAAGCGTTGGACGATCTCGAGCGCGTTTTCGGTCCCGATCATCACGTCGGGGTGGGTCGCGAGCTGACGAAGGCACACGAAGAATTGGTCATTAGACCGATACATGCGCTGCGAGCCCATTTTATCGAGCCAAAAGGGGAGTTCGTCCTCCTCGTCCCACCGGCCAAAGAGACCTCCGTTGAGAGTATACCCCTACCCTCAGCGGCTGAGTTGCGCATTGAATTATGGCATATAACAGAAACGACAGGGGCCAAAGGACGTGGGGCGTTGAAGATTCTTGCGGAACGCTACGGCCGGCCGGTCAACGCACTATACGAGTTGATTGCTGCGGATCGCAATAGGGGTCATAAGACCTAATCTGGGAATTTGGCTGAAGATCTTGACCGCCAGCGAGTCGATTTGTTACTGTGCCACCCGGGCTCGCCCTCGGGGTTCGACCGTAATGTCCATGGCCAAATCGCGCCGGGTGACCAAGTCCCGGACTTCCGCTCGTAAACCGGCCCGCGTTGCCAAAAAGCGTGGTACCGCCGACCGTCGCAGGCCCACCAAGGGCGCCGCTCGATCCGCCGTCCGAAAACCCGTCGTCAAAAAGGCTGTCAGGGTTGCGAAGGCCGCGCCGAGGGTCGCCACGAAGCCTGTGGCTCCGCCGCCGCCGCCCGCACCGCCGGCGCCACCGCCCAGGAAGCCGACGTACCACGAAGCCGTCGCGATGTACGAGCGCGGTCTCCAGGCGCTGCAGCGCCGCGACTTCGCCGCGTCGGCCGCCGCGTTGCGGACCGTGATCGAGCGCTACCCTGACGAACGCGAGCTGCTCGAACGCGCGAGGCTTTACCTGAAAGTCTGCGAGCGGGAGCTCGAGCCCAAGGAACCACCGCCCAAAACGGCGGATGAGTGGGTCTACGCCGCGACCGTCGCGCAGAACTCGGGCGATGTCGCGTCCGCCATGCGCCATCTTCAGCGCGCGCTGGCCGAGGATCCGCGTCACGATCACGCGCACTACATGATGGCCGTGGCCAGCGCGCAGCGCCGGGACGCCCACGCCGCGCTCGATCATCTGCGTCGCGCCATCGCGCTCAACGCGGAGAATCGCTCGCGCGCCCGGCAGGATGCGGATCTCGAGTCGCTGCGCGACGATCCCGCGTTCCGGGCAGCGCTCGAGGCGCCCGCGCCTGAAGCATCCGTCGCGAAGCCCGCATCCGCCGTCGCGTCCGCCGCGCGCGCCCGCAAGCCGCGCCGCTAGAAGCCTTGAGCGGTTGAAATCTGAGTACTTGAGTCAAGTTTGTCAGGCAACAAGTCGTACCTCCTTCAGGAATTTTGTGAGCGCGGCATCGAGGCGCTCAAGCGTTGGGGAGCCGCGGCGTGTGCCGGCTGTC
>DASPXV010000170.1:0-10444 GCA_035637115.1 Vicinamibacterales bacterium | reverse complement strand
CAGTGGCACACGATGTTCAGCCTCTGCGGCGGCATCGGGCCCGTCGTCGCGATGCTCGCGCGGCCGTATCTGGGCCCGCGTAAATCCTCCACGTTCGCGGTCGGCGTCGATCTCGTCAGTTACGCGATGCTGATGGGATTTGTCTATGCCTACTTCATCATGGTTCCCAGCGTGGTTTCGGCGCCGGGGCCGTCGCCGCAGACGACGCTGCTCGCGCTGGTGCAGCTGCAGCGGTTCGTGCTCGCCGCCGGCCTGGCCGGATGCGTCTGGCTCGCCCGCGACACCGCGTGGCGCGATACGTTCCTGCGGCTGGCGATTGGCGCATCGATTGGCTTCTTCCTGCGCTTCATCACCAGCGGCGCGATCAATTCCGACCGCTACCGAGAAGGAACGTTCTACGACCTCGCCTGGATCGTTCCGTTCTTGTGTTACCTGTGGGCGGCAATCGAAGCGCCGGCGTCCCGTCCCGATCCCGCGTCAGTGCCGCCGCGTGGCGGCTGGAGTGCGGTCGTCGTGTCGGTGGCGCCGGTGTTTGTCATTCCGTTCATCGGCTTCGGCCTGCTCGGCGTGCAGCCGATCGGCGAGCCGGGCGACTCGGTGCGGCTGCTGCTGACGACGCTGTCGACAGTGTGCGGCCTGGGAATCCTGACACTTCGGCTGTCGGCGCAGAGCGGCGAGCTGCAGCGCGCCGACGCGCGCGTGCGGATGATGGCGGCGGCCACCGAGCAGACCGCCGACCTCATTCTCATCACCCGCGCCAACGGCGCGTTCGAGCACGCCAACGACGCCTGCGTGCACGCACTGGGGTACTCGCGCGCCGAGCTCGCGGAAATGACGCTGGCGGAGTTGCTCGAGCGCGGTTTCGAGCGGATGGTCGATCACATCGGCAGCGAGGTGCGGCAGAAAGGCATCTGGCGCGGGACGCTGATTCACCGCCGCAAGGACGGCAGCACGTTTCCGGCATCGAGCACCGTCGTGGCGTTGCGCAGCCCCGAGGGACGCGTGACGCACTTCGTCGGCGTGCAGCGCGACATCACCGAGGAGCTGCGCCTGCGCGATCAGCTCGTGCACAGCGAGCGCCTCTCAGCTGTAGGCGAGCTCGTCGCCGGCGTCGCGCACGAGATCAACAATCCGCTGCAGACGATCATCGGCTGCGCCGAGCTGATGATCGAGGAGCGTTCCGGCCCCTCGCGGCACGACCTCGAGCTGGTGCGGCAGGAAGCCAGCCGCGCGGGGCAGATTGTCCGCAACCTGCTCGCCTTCGTCCGGCGCAGCTCTCCCGATCGGAGCCCCGCCGATCTCAATCAGATCGCGCGCGCGATCGCGCAACTGCGGGAGCACCACCTCGCGGACCGTAACATCGTGCTGCGGCTGCAGCTGCATCCCGGCGCGCTGCCGATCCTCGTCAATCGCGAGGAGATCCAGCAGCTGGTGCTGAACCTGGTGCTGAACGCCGAGCACGCACTCGGCGAAACGACGGGAACGATCACCATCCGGACCGACGCGTGCGAAAACGCCCATACGCTGCAGGTGATCGACGACGGCCCCGGCGTCAGTCCCGAGCTCAGGGGACGCGTCTTCGAGCCGTTCTTCACCACGAAAGAAGTCGGGCAGGGAACCGGGCTGGGCCTGTCGATCGCGCTCGGCATTGCGACTGCGCATGGCGGGTCGCTGGAGTTGTGTCGGACCCACAAAGGAGCGTGCTTCCAGTTGACGCTCCCTGCGCGGCCGGCGCCGGCGATCTCAGCTCCAGCGGCGCCGGACATCAAGCCGGCGACGCTGCCACCCGGGCGCCAGGCGCTCGTCGTCGAGGATGAGGCGCCGATCCGGACGCTGCTGGCGCGGCTGCTCGCGCGACGCGGTTACACGGTGACGGAGGCGGGCTCCTGCGCCGAGGCCAGCGCGGTCATCGGCTCGCAGCCGTTCGACGTCGTCCTGTGCGACGTGCGGCTCGGGGACGGCAACGGCGGCGAATGTCTGCGTCAGTTGCGCCGCGCGCAGCCTGACGTAGATCGCCGGTTCGTATTCGTGACCGGGGACATCGCGGCGCTGGCGGATACCGAACGCGAGTTCGGCGATCTCGCGGTGCTGATGAAGCCGTTCACGGCGAGCGATCTCGATCGGGTGCTGACCGAGCTGACGGTTCCGGCCTAGTGTCCCGTCCCAGTGGTTCGCGACATAATTCCCGGGCGCGGCATCCCGCCTCGCGGCGTTGCTCCTCGCTCAGATACTCCCGGTATCCTCGCTCGTCGCGCCTTACGATCCGGGCGCCGCGCGCGGGACTTATGCCACGATCCACTGGGACGGGACACCACTGGGACGGGACACTAGCTGCCGGCTTTCTTCCTGCGGATGTCGCTCTTCAGGTTTTCGTTGACCTTGAACCCGACCTTTTCCGCCTCCCGAACTTCTTCTTCAGCCTCGAGATAGCGTCCGGTCGTCAGATAGAGCACGGCCAGGTTGTTGTGCGTCTCGCCAGAAGCCGCGTTGGTGGCGATCGCCAGTTTGTACTCGCGTTCGGCATCGGCGAACCGCCCGCTGCGGAAGTAGGCCGCGCCGAGCGCCATCGGCACGAAGTAGGGGACTGTGGCTTCGATTGTCAGATTGTCGCTGCGGTCACGCGCCTGCTGGAGCGTTATGAGTGTGGTCTGCAACTGGCGGAGAAACAACTGCTGCGACTGCGACGAGCCTTTGCCAGTCGGCCCCTGTTGTGCCTGCTGGATCGAGAGCTGGTATTCGAGGATGCGGTCGTCGAGCCGCTTCCGGTAGTCGAGCTCGTTGGTGAAGCGCGCGCCACCCTCGTTCAGGAACAGCTCGCGGCACTTGACATAGGCGACGATCGCCCTCCCGAAGTTGCGGCGCCCCATCTCGGCGCGGCCGAGCGAATAATAGGCAAGGGCGAACCGCTCGTCATTGTCGATCGCCGCCTGAAACTCCTTCGCCGCCTCGTCCCAGGCTTCCTTGCGCATCGCCTCCCAGCCGCTCCGGTAATGCTGGTTGGCCCGGCGCGCCTCCATGCTCGCGCCTTTTGGCGTGGGCACCTGGGCGTCAAGGTCCAAGTGGACGGGAGCGAGCGAGACGGACGCGAGCAGGAGAATCGCGGTGGAACGCATCGGTCCTCCGGTAAAGAAAAAGCCCCGCGGGCCGGAACCCGCGGGGCTCGACTCTAGATCCGTCGGCGCGTTAGAAGCTGAATTTCACTCCGACGCGAGCCGCGATGGGCGTCTGATAGTCGTTGGCCATCAGGAACTGCGGGTTCAGCGTCATTCTGCCGGCCGCGACTGCCTTTGCGATCAGGTCGTCGAAGTTTAGCCTGCCGGCATAGAAATCGGCCTCTGTGTAGTAACCCGCTCCGAGCGGAATCCCGCCCGTCCGACGCATGGTCGTCGCCTTTCTGGTGACCGTGCGCTGGTCGAACACGTTCAGGACGTTGAGCTGGAGCTGCAGCTCACGGCCACCGCCTACCTTGAACCCGTGCTGCACGAACACGTCAGTCTGCGAGAACACCGGCGTGCGGCCGTCGCTGCCGCGGCCCCGGTACCGGATCGGGTAGTTGTCGGGCGGGATGATCGGCACCTGCCGGGTCAGCGGCAGGCCGCTGGCGATGAACTCGTTCAGGCCCACCGACGTGCCCCACTTGAACAGGTACAGGCCCTGCGCCTTCACCTGGTGCGTTCTGTCCGTATCAAGAATGCCTTCGATCACCTTGCCCGAACCGTCGAACGACATCGCGGGATAGTCGTAGTCGCGCGAGTTGTTCGGGTTGTCGCGGCCCGGCTCGTCCGAGGACGACAGGCCGGAGTAGTTCCCCTGGTCGCGGCTCCAAGTGTAACTGCCGACGAACAGCCAGCGATCCGAGAGTCGCTTCTCGAGGCGGCCTTCGACGCTGTTGTAGAGGCGCTTCGCCTTCGGCATCGCGATCAGCACCGGGTTCGGTGCGAAGCCCTGCGGCCGGAACACGCTGGTGCCGGTCGAGATGTCGAATACATCGACCAGACCCTCGCCCGGATTGGCGATGATGTACAACTCATCGCCGTCCGGGGTCAGGTCGCCGACATCATCGATCGCGCGATCGAGGTTCTTGCGCACGTAACGAACCGTCGCCGCCAGCGTCGGGCTGAGCTGACGCTCGAAGCCGAACGAGAGCTCCTGGTTCCGCATCGGCTTGATCGTTCCGGGCGGCGCCACGTCCTGCCCCGGCTTGACCGACGGCCGACGGAAGTCGACGCTCTGGAAGAAGGTGCCCGGGCAGCTCGGCACGCAGCCGTTCGGGCCGGAGATCGACTCGAAGTTCGGCGTGTCGAGCGAGAAGTAGTAGGAGATCCACTTTTCACCGCCGAACGAGCCGCGCGGCATGTTCAGCTTGAAGATGTCGTAGAAGATGCCCCACGACCCGTAGATCTTCGACCGGCCGTCGCCCTTCAGGTCGTACGCGAAGCCAACGCGCGGCGCGGTCTTGTCCTTCCACTCGAACTTGATCGGGTTCGGCGGAACGTCGGACGCGGTCGCGTAGGCGGGCACGTTCTCACTCTCGGTGCGGATGCCGAGGTTGACCGTCAGTCGGTTGTTGAGGGCCCAAGTGTCCTGCACGAACACGCCGTAGACGTTCGACTTGACGTTGCCCTGGGTGATGAAGCCCGCCGACGGCTCGGGGCCGTTGGCGCGCACGACGTAGCACCCGAACGGGCCGTGCCCGTACGGGCAGCCGGTGCCGTCGAGCGTCCAGTTCAGGTTGACCAGGTTCTTCAGCTCGCCGCTGACGACATCATTGCCGCGTCGATCGATCTGGACGCCGCCCTTCACCTGGTGCTGGCCCGCGGCCTTGCCGAACCACGTCGCGTCGATCTGGCCGTAGTTACGGGTCTGCGTGTCGTGATCGACGCCGCTGTTGTTCGGCACGTTGGCATAGCCCCCGTCGTGCTGGAAGTTCTCGGGCACGCCCGCCAAGCCGATGTTCGGCGTGTCGAACACGTAGCGGACGACGTTGTTCACGTTGAAGTCGTGCGTGTCGCGAAGGAAGCGGCCCACACGGCCCGACACGACGAAGCTCGGCGACACGGTGTAGTCCGCCGTGCCCGCGATCGAGTAGTTGGGGAACCTGGTGCCTTTTGTATAGACGGTCGTCCGCGAATCCTGCCCGGTCAGGCCGGCCAGCGAGCCCTCGGTCTTCCGCCAGGTGTTGTTGAACGCCACGCGCGTCCGCAGCCTGTTGCCGAACTGGTTCGTCGTGTTGGCGGTCAGGTACTGCACCTGATCCTTGTTTTGCGTATCGGACGCATTCGACGGAGTGTTCCCGCTGGTGGAGGAGTCGACATGCCGCTTCGTCGTCTCGTACGTCGGCTGGTAGGCTCCGAAATACCACATCCGGTTTGTCATGATCGGACCGCCGATCGAGGCGCCCGGTTCGGTGTGGTCAACTTTGTCCTTCGGGTACGTGTGGTACTCGGCCTGATCCGCATGCCCGAGCACCGGGCGCAGCGTCTGATTGTTCTTGCCGTTCAGCCTGGAGCCCTGGTAGAAGGTGAGCACGTTGCCGTGCAGGTTGTTCGTGCCGCTCTTGGTCAGGACGTTGATGACGCCGCCGGTCGATCCGCCGAATTCCGCAGGATAGCCGGTCGACTTGACCTGCACTTCTTCGACGAAGTCGGCCAGGACGTTCTGGCCCGACAGGCCGCCGATGATGTTGGTCGTCTCGATGCCGTCGATGACGTAGCGGTTCTCGGCCGCCGCCGCGCCGTCGATCATGACGCCGGACGACTTCGATTCGTAATTGACGCCGGGCGCCTGGGTGACGAGCGTCGTGAAGTCGCGGCCGTGCGGCAACAGCGCCACCTGCTCGGCGCGCAGATTGGTCGACTTGCCGCTCGACTTCACGTCGACGATCGGCGATTCGGCCGTAACCGTCACGGCCTCGGTGATGGTCGCAAGCTGCAGGCTGAACTCCACGCTCTTGACCGAGCCGAGCCTGACGTCCACGTTCGAAACCTTCCCGACCTTGAAGCCCGCCAGATTCGCGGTGACTTCGTAGGTGCCGGGCAGGACGGACGGGAATCGGAAGCTCCCCGTCGAGTCCGTCGTGGCCACTAGCACGCCGCTGCCGCCGCTGCGCGCTTCCACCGTCGCGCCCGGCAGAACCGCCCCGGACGAGTCCTTCACGACACCTTCAATGGAACCACGCTGTTCCTGGGCCGCCGCAGGCCACGCGAACAGCGTTATCGCGAGCAACGCCGCGAACACACGTAAACGCATTAATCCATCCTCCTGATGTGCAATGCGACCGCTACAGCACACGGCGTACCGGTCATCCGCAACTCCCCGATTAACCCTCTTTTCAGGCGTTTCGTCAACGCGCTGTCGTAGCTCGTCACTACGGATCGGAGGTTTTGGATGAAGACCTCCGCATCCTTGGATCGCTGCGCCGGTCGAGTTTGTTGTCGCGCCCGGATACAATCAGAGGGTTATGCCCCTTCCGGAAGTCGTGATCCTCGGCGCCGCTCGTACGCCCATCGGTCGGTACGGAGGTTCGCTG
Source organism: Vicinamibacterales bacterium (assembly GCA_035637115.1). GTDB lineage: Bacteria > Acidobacteriota > Vicinamibacteria > Vicinamibacterales > 2-12-FULL-66-21 > JAICSD01. Next base: position 3,915 of record DASPXV010000170.1, on the reverse strand, counting down.
AGAAACGTGCATCCGGCCGAGCTTGGCGCCGTGGCGGCCAAGGCAGCGCTCGAACGTGCCGGGATTCCGGCGCATCGCATCGACGAAGTCCTCATCGGTCACGGCCGTCAGGCCGGCTCGGGTCCCAACCCCGCACGCCAGGTCGGCAAACGCGCCGGCATTCCCGACACCGTACCGGCGCAGACGATCAACAAGGCTTGCGCCTCGGGCATGCAGACCATCGCCACCGGAGCGCAATCGATCATGCTCGGCGAAGCCGAGTTCATCCTCGCCGGCGGCATCGAGTCGATGAGCCGCATGCCATATCTCGTGGACGCCGACGATGCGCGCTGGGGCCACAAGATGGGCAACTTCACCTTCGTCGACGCGATGTACCGCGATGGCTTCACCTGCTCGGTGTGCGGCATGATCATGGGCGAGACGGTCGAAGTGCTCGGCCACGAGTACGGCATCACCCGAGAAGCCTCGGACGCCTACGCGCTCGAGTCGCAGCAGCGCGCCGAGCGTGCGACTGCCGCCGGACGGTTCCGCGACGAGATCGCGCCCGTCGAGTACACCGACGCGAAAGGCAAGCCGCAGACGCTCGCCGACGACGAGCATCCGCGCGCAGGGACGACGATCGAGAGCCTGCGGAAGCTGCCGCCCGTGTTCAAACCCGCCGAAGGGCAGGACGCGATCGTGACGGCTGGCTCCTCGTCTGGCATTACCGATGGCGGCGCCGCGGTCGTGATCGCCGGCGCCGACGCGGCGCGCGCCGCGGGACTGAAACCGTTGGCGCGCGTCATCGGATGGGCGAGCGCGGGCGTCGATCCCAAGATGATGGGTATCGGTCCCGTGCCCGCGGTACGAAAGCTGCTCGCGAAGACCGGGCTCTCGCTTGACGACTTCGATCTCGTGGAGCTGAACGAGGCGTTCGCCGCGCAGGTGCTCGCGGTGCTCAAGGATCTGCCGATACCGATGGAGAAGCTGAACGTCAACGGCGGCGCGATTGCGCTCGGGCATCCGATCGGCTGCACCGGCACGCGGATCGTCGTCACCCTGCTCTACGAGATGATGCGGCGCCGGGCGAAGCGTGGGCTCGCGACGTTGTGTGTCAGCGGCGGAATGGGCATGGCGATGGCGGTGGAACTGTGTTAACTCCCAACTCCCAAGTCCCAACTCCCAACTCCCAACTCCCAAGTCCCAAGTCCCAACTCCCAACTCCCAACTCCCAAGGACCAAGTCCCAATTCCCAAGGACCAACGTCCAAACGCCTGGCGGTCATAGCCGGCGATGGAATCGGAAAAGAGGTAACGGCGGAGGCGCTCAGAGTCATCCGGCGTGTCGGCGAGGTGTTTGGCCGCACATTCGAGATCGAGGAGCTGCCCTGGGGGGCCGATTACCTGCTCGAGACCGGCATCACGATTCCGCCGAACGGGTACGACCTGCTTCGGCGCCTCGACGCGATCTTCATCGGGGCGCTCGGCGATCCGCGCGTCCCGGACAACCGCCACGCGCGCGACATCCTGCTCGGCACGCGCTTCGAGCTCGATCTCTACGTCAATTATCGGCCGGTGAAGCTCCTCGACGAAAGGCTCTGCCCTCTGAAAGGGCGCGGTCCCAAAGATGTGAACTTCGCGGTGTTCCGCGAGAACACCGAGGGGCTCTACGTCAGCATCGGCGGCCGTTTCAAGGCGGGGACCGAGGACGAAGTCGCAATCCAGGAAGAGCTGAATACGTTCAAAGGGGTGAACCGGATCATCCGCCACGCGTTTGCGTTCGCGCAGGAGCACGGGCTGACGAAAGTCTGCATGGCCGACAAGAGCAACGCCATGCAGCAGGGACACGCGCTCTGGCAGCGCGTCTTCAGGGAAGTGGCCGCCGAGTATCCGGGCATCAACGCGACGCACTACTACATCGATGCGCTCGCGATGTACATGGTGCTCGACCCGGGGCAGTTCGAAGTGATCGTGACGAACAATCTGTTCGGCGACATCATCACGGACCTTGGCGCGACGTTCCAGGGGGGCCTCGGCATGGCGGCGTCGGGGAATATTCATCCGGGAAAGACGTCGATGTTCGAGCCGGTGCACGGCTCGGCGCCGAAGTTCGCGGGCAAGAACATCGCGAACCCGATCGGCGCGATCTCGTCGGCCGCGCTGATGCTCGACACGCTCGGCTGGACGAAGGAAGCCGCCGCCATCGACGCGGCCGTCATGAAGGCCGTCAAAGAAAACCAGGTGACGTCCGACATCGGCGGAACACTTGGAACCCGTGAGGCCGGCGAAGTCATAGCTCGGGAGATCCGGTGAACGGGCTTGCCGCATTACGCGAAGGCACAAAGACACAAAGACACAAAGAACCATTGGTTTAGATCTTGGTGCCTTCGTGCCTTAGTGCCTTCGCGCTAAGGCCGTCGGCCCGTGGAGTGCAGGTAAATGGGTGACGTTTTCATTCTCGGCGGCGCCCGAACGCCGATGGCGGAATACGCGGGCAAGTTGAAGGACATTTCGGCGCTCGAGCTGGGCGCGATCGCGGCGCGGGCGGCGATGGAGCGGACCGGCGTGAAGCCGGCCGACGTCGATCACGTCATCTACGGCAACGTTCTGCAGAGCAGCTCCGACGCAGTGTACGGGGCGCGGCACGTGGGATTGAAGGCCGGCCTGCCGATCGAAGTTCCCGCGCTGACGGTCAACCGCCTGTGCGGCTCCGGCATCCAGGCCGCCGTCAGCGGCGCGCACATGATCCTGCTTGGCGACGCGGACGTTGTCCTCTCGGGCGGCACGGAGAGCATGAGCCAGGCGCCGCACGTGATTCGGGGGCTTCGCAGTGGACTGCGGCTTGGACAGGGACAGCTCGAGGACACGCTGTGGTCGGCGCTGCTCGACACGCATTGTGGCTGCACCATGGCGGGCACAGCGGAGAACTGCGCCGCGAAATACAACGTGTCGCGCGAAGCGCAGGACGCCTACGCAATGCGCAGTCAGCAGCTGGCCGACAAAGCGTGGAAGGAAGGGCGGCTGAAGGAAGAAGTCGTTCCCGTCGAGATCAAGTCGCGCAAAGGCGTGGAGATCTTCGCGCAGGACGATCACATGCGGCCCGAGTCCACGATGGAAGCACTCGCAAAGCTTCCGCCGGCCTTCAGCAAGAATGGTTGCGTCACCGCGGGCAACGCCAGCGGCATCGTCGATGGTGGCGCGGCGCTGCTGCTCGCGTCCGCTGCCGGCGTGAAGGACCACGGATTGAAACCGCTCGCCAGGCTGACCCACTGGGCATACGTCGGCGTCGAGCCCACCCTGATGGGCATGGGCCCGGTGCCGGCGACGCGCAAGGTCCTCGCGAAGGCCGGCATCTCGCTGAAGGAGATCGACCTGATCGAGGTGAACGAGGCCTTCGCGGCGCAGTACCTTTCGGTTGAAAGGGAACTCGGTCTCGATCGCGATCGGGTCAACGTAAACGGCGGCGCGATCGCGCTCGGCCATCCGCTCGGTATGACGGGCACGCGGCTGCTGCTCACCCTCACGCTCGAACTCCGGCGGCGCGGCCTGAAGCGCGGCCTCGCGACCGCGTGCATCGGCGGCGGCCAGGGCATAGCAGCGGTCGTCGAGAGCGTGTAACCGTCAAATCCCAAGGCCCAACTTCCAACTCCCAAGATGAGTGCCTTGGGAATTGGGAATTGGGAGTCGGGAGTTGACCGTCAAATCCCAAGGCCCAACTTCCAACTCCCAAGATGAGTGGCTTGGGGAATTGGGAATTGGGAATTGGGAATTGGGAATTGGGAGTCGGGAGTTGACCGTCAAATCCCAAGGCCCAACTTCCAACTCCCAAGGTGAGTGGCTTGGGAATTGGGAATTGGGAATTGGGAATTGGGATTGGGAATTGGGAGTCGGGAGTTGACAGAGATGCAGATAAACACTGTCGGTGTACTTGGATGTG
>DASPXV010000169.1:0-9165 GCA_035637115.1 Vicinamibacterales bacterium | reverse complement strand
TCGTCAGATCGCGAACGGAAATGACAGTGTCGGCCATTAGCGCCCGCCGCCGCGGCCGCCACCGCCGGGTCCGCCCGGTCCGCCCGGACGGCCGCGCTGCGGCATCAGCGGATTGTTGTTCGTGTTGTTCTGCTGGTTCGTCGGACGGCTCGCCATTTCAGGCGTAATCACCGCCGTCACGACTTCGGTGTTCTGCTGCAGCTCGCCCGGCTCGTTGAGCACCTCAGTGTACGTGCCGTCGCTGATCCCGAGGCGCAGTTCGATCGGTTTCAGCTGCTTGTTGACATAGAGCCACACGCGCCCGCGCGTCTCGACGGGCACCAGCGGCGCGAACAGCGCGTCGATCGTCGTTGCCGACGTCTTCGCGGCAGACTTCGAGTTGCTGGCGACTTGACCCTGGAGCTGGCCGCGACGCGAGCCCGCTTCGCCAGGCTGGCGTCCCTGGCCGCTCTGTCCGACGCTCGCATTGCCCTGACCGTTACCACCGCGGCCGCCGCCGAAGTTGCCGGCATTGTCGCCGCTGCGGTTGCCGCCGCCGAAGCTGCCGCGTCCGCCGCCTTCCGCCTGGCGCTGACGCATCCGCTCCTGGAACTGCGCGCGCTCCTCGGGCGTCATCGATGCCATCCGCTCTTCCATGCGCTTCTGGCGCTCTTCCGGCGTCATGTTCGCGAAGCCGCCGCGCCCTTGGCCGCCACCCTCGCGTCCGCCACCAAAGCGGCCGTCACCACCACGGGCGTTATCGCCGCCGCGGGCGTTCTCACCCTGAGGTGCTCCACCGGGCGCACCCTGGCCCTCACGCTGTTGCCGCGCACCACCGCCCTGCCGCGCGTTCGCATTCGCGGCCGCGCGCTGCTGGTTCTGCTGAACGATCGCCGCCGCCTGTCCGGGCGTTGAGGTGCCGGGAGCCTGCGGCGCTGCCGCGCCTGGCGCTCCGGCGGCCTGCCCTGGGCCTGTCGAAGGAGACGCACCCGCCTGCCCTGAGCCTGTCGACGGGGTTGCGGGCGCTCCTCCCTGCCCTGAGCCTGTCGAAGGGGCTCCCGACGCCCCCGGCTGACCGGGTCCACCGGCGTTACGCTGGCCACCGCGATTGCCGCGGCCGAAGCCGCGCTCGAGCTCGGCCGGTATCGTCTGGTGAAGCGCCTCGAAGACGTCCTTGGTCGGACGAAAGCGCAGCGCCGCGTTGGGCACGCGCAGCACGTTCGTGCGCCGTGCGATCTCGATCGTCACCTGCGCCGTCATGCCCGGCTTGAGCTTCAGGTCCGGGTTTGGCACGTCGATGACGGTGGAGTAGGTCACGACGTTCTGCACTGTCTGCGGATTCAGGCGGACCTGCTTGACGCTGCCGTGAAACGTCTCGTTCGGGTATGCGTCCACGCGGAACGTGACCGCTTCGCCCGGCCGCATGCGGCCGACGTCGGACTCGTCGATGTTGGCGTTGACCTGCATCTGCGTCAGGTCGGCTGCGATGATGAAGAGCTCCGGCGCGGACATGCTCGCCGCCACCGTCTGCCCCTTGTCGACCGAACGCTTGATCACGATGCCGTCGATCGGCGCGGTAATCACGGTGTGGCCGAGATCCACCTGCGCCTTGTTCAGCGCCGCCTCCGCCTGCACGATTTGCGACTGCGTGGACTTGAGCTGCGCTTCGGCGGATTTCACCGCGACTTCCGCGTTTTCGAGATCAACCTTGGTCGTCAGCTGCTTTGCGTTGAGTTCCCGCGCGCGCACCAGCTTCGACTCGGCGTCAGCCACCGCGACGCGCTGCCGCTCCAGGTTCGCGTTCGCGTTCGTCAGGTTCGCCTTCGCGGTTTCGACCTGTGTCTCGAGAATCGATGGATCGAGGCGGGCGACGACCTGCCCCTTCTTCACGATCGAGTTGAAGTCGGCGTACAGCTCCTGGACGATGCCGGACACCTGCGTGCCGACCGTGACCGTCGTCACCGCCTGCAGCGTCCCCGTCGCGCCGACGCCGTCGATGATGTCGCCGCGCGACATCTGCAGCGTGTTGACCGTCGGTTCCTTCTCGCCGCGGTTGGCGTAGAGCCACGCGCCGCCGGCGCCGAGGCCGACGAGAATGATGATGATTGGAAGCAGCTTTTTCATGACAGTTGTACGCTCTCGCTTAGAGGCCGCCGCCGCCCGCGACCGTGCTGCCCGTCGCCGCGCCGCCCGTCGTCGTGCCGCCGACGGCGGCGTTCACGCCGCGTGTGCCGACGGTCTGCACGGTTTCGAAGTTCACGAGCGCCTTGCGGTAATTGAGCTGCGCGCGGAGTTCGTTGTTCTGCGCATCCAGGAAGTCGCGCTGCGCCTGAACGACCTCGTAGTTGATCGCCATGCCGACCTCGAACTTGCTCTGCGCGGCATTCAACCGCTCCTGCGCGAGCTGGCGCGCCACCGCGGCTTGCTGCACCGCCTCGAGAGAGCTCTGCACCGTCAGCGCGGCGTTGGCGACGTCGGTCGCAATCTGCAGCTGCAGCGCCTTCAGGTTCGCTTGGGTCTGCTCGAGCGCGAGCTTTGAGCGCGCGACGGTCGCTTCTTGCGTGCTCTGTCCGAGCGGCACTGCGAAATTGACCTGGACGTTCCACGCCGGCAGATCGAACTTGCTCAGCGTGCGCAGCGCAGCCAGGTAACCGGAGGGAATCGTGTCTGTAACCGCTCCGCCCAGGCCGCCGCGGACGAACTGCGTTCCGCCCACGCCGCTCAACCCGTAGCTGGCGACGAAATCGAGCTGCGGTTTCGTCGCCTCGACCTGGTTGCGCAGGTTGATGTCACTGATCCGCAGGTTGTTCATCGACTGCTGCAGATCGGTGCGTTCGTGCAGGGCACGCGCGATGGCCGCGTCGACGTTCAACGCTTCGGGGGTCGCCGCCGGACGATCGACCGGATTGATCGAGGAGCTCCAGAGCGGATCGTCGGTGCCGCTGACGATGAGGCGCTTCAGCGCGAGTTCCGCGGTGCGAACGGCCGCCTGCGCCTGGACCAGCGTCAGCCGGCGGTTGGCCGCTTCGGCTTCGGCGGACTTGATGTCGATTGGCGCGAGCGTGCCGATTTCGACGCGCGCCTGATTGTCCTGCACGAGTTTGTTCGAGATACTGAGCGAGTTCTGCGCCGCTTCGACCGCCTGAATCGCGAAGACCAGATCCCAGTACGCGTTCCGCGTGTTGCCGACTGTCGTCCCGGTCGTAGCCAGAAGGGTGATCTCGTCGTTCTGCTCGGTGATGCGGTTGGTCTGCAGCGACGCGCGCGTAGTGTCAATCCGCCAGCCGCGCCACAGTGGCTGAGTGATGTTGGCGGTGAGGCCGGAGTTGTAGGTGGGGTTGCGTGTCGCGAAGATATTCGACGTGTTGACCCGAGAGTTGGTCCAGCCGGCGTTCCACGAACCACCGTGCCACTTCATGTTCTGGGCGAAGCCGCTCTGCCAGGAGACCGTGCCGGTGTGCTGGCTCGTGCCCGTCCCTCCTTGGGTCTGGTTGGTGACAGCCGTCGTGTTGCTGCGGTTACCGATGGTTGAGGTGAGGTTTGGCCGATAGTTCGCCTCGAGGCCCGCAATGGTGAAGTCGGTCAGCCGCGGCGTGATCCGCGCAACACCGATGTCGATGTTCTTCTCGCGCGCGCGCGCGACCGCTTCCTCGATCGACAGGTCGACGCGCGGGCCGGGCGTCACGAACGGGGCGGGCTGCTGCACCGGCGCGATCGCCGCCGGAGCGGGCGTCTGCGCCAGGGCCGGAGTGCCGGCGGCGAGCGCGAGCACCGCCGCCGCTGCCATGACAACGTTCTTCTTCACGAAAGCCTCCACGAGTGAGTTGATGAAAATGTGTAGTTACCGCGGTGACGCGCCGCGCCGCTGCGCGTCGCGCCGTTCGAACAGCGCCTTGACCTTGGTGCGCTGGTCCGGCGTCAGGATCTTGTTCATCCGATAGATCATCAGCGTGCGCCGCTTGTTCGCGTCCGCACGCATGTTCTCGATGCGCTCGATCTGCGCGATCACCTGCGCCTCGTCCACACTGTCGTCCCTGGTTAGCTGGGTGAGTGCTTCCTCCAGCTTGTCCAGTTTCGATCGCGCCTCGCGCAGCCCGGGCACGCTTTTCTGCCAGATCTGCTCGACCGCAGCGGATTGTTGATCGGTGACGCCGAGTTCCGCGCGCAATTTCGGGTCAATCCACCATTTGAGCGGCTCATGCCCTTCGTGATCACCCGGTTTGCCTGGCTTGTCGCCAGGTCTGTCGTTCCTGCCCGCGGGCGGCTGTCCCGGGCGCTGCTGAGATGTGTCGCACAGCTCGGCCGCTCCTGCCGTTGGCGCGCACAGAAAGAGCAGGGCCGCGAATACCCATGAAAGTCGTCTGTCCATTTCTGCGCTGTTTACGACCCGCCCGCGCCTGACGTTTACCGCCCGTTGGGTAGCCGGATGCCTAATTCCGGGCGCCCGTTTGTACAAGTCACTGAAATGACACAAGTTGCTTCCGGGCACGTGGATTGCCTTGTCAAGGGGTGTCAGGGCGATGGGCGCCAGACGAGAAGGAGCACCGCGTGCGGAATGCAATGATCGGATGGATGGTAGTAGCGGCGCTGCTGCTCGGACTGAGCATCGGGCGAGCTGCCGACAAGGATGAAACCAGCATGACCGTCCAGGTCAGCTCCGCCGAGCACGAGACCGACGAAGGCTATTTCTCGCTCGGGAAGGACGCCACGGTTATGGCGAAACCCGGGTCGGAGCTCCACCAGTTCCTCTCGCGCCAGAATGGACGCCAGGTTCGCGTCACGCTCACGCTCGTCGATGGACGACAGCTGTCGAAGATTGAGCGCTGAACCCTATAGCGCGTAGCGCCCTAACATTTCGATAACCTGCCCGACGATGTTGTTGGGTGTCGAGGCGCCCGCGGTCAATCCCACCACGACCCGGCCTTCGGCCGGAAGCCAGTTCTCGCTCACCACTTCATCCGCGTTTGCCGTTGATGGCGCCCCGACCGGACGATGGCGGATCCGCTCGGCCGAGAGCAGGCAGGCCGGATCGGAGATGTGGTACGTGCGCACGCGTGCGGCGCAGATCCGTGCGAGGTTGCACGTGTTGCTGCTGTTGTAGCCGCCGACCACGATCATCAGATCCAGCGGCTCGTTATCGAGCAGGGTCTCGACGGCGTCCTGCCGTTCCTGTGTCGCGCTGCAGATCGTGTCGAACGCGCGGAAGTGCTGCGGCAGCGCCGCGTCGCCGTAGCGGTCGCGCATCGCCGCGCCGAACATCTCCCCGATCTCCAGCGACTCCGACATGAGCATCGTCGTCTGGTTCGCGCACCCCACGCGCGCGAGATCGAGATCGGGATCGAATCCCGGCGACACTGCGCCGGCAAAGCGCGAGAGGAACGCCGCGCGGTCGCCGCCATTGCGAATGTAATCGCAGACAATGGCCGCTTCTTCGCGATCGAGGATGACGAGATAGCGGCCCTGCGGGTATTTCAGTGCCTGCGAGGCGGTCGCGCGCGTCTCTTCGTGCTTGACCTTGCCGTGAATGATCGCCGTGAATCCGTCCTGCGCGTAGCGGACGACGTTTTTCCAGACGTTCAACACGGAGCCGCACGTCGTGTCGACGAGCGTGCAGCCGCGTGTCGAGTAGTCGAGCATGTCCTGGACGGTGATGCCGAATGCCGGAAGGATGACCACGTCGTCCGGACCGAGATCGTGCCCGCGCTCCTCGGCGTCGCTGAGGAACCGGATGCCGCTCGCATGCAGGCGATCGTTCACGTGCGGGTTGTGGATGATTTCGCCGGTCAGGAAGACGTTGCGTCCGGGAAACCGTGCGACCGCCTGGTAGGCGTAATCCACGGCACGATCGACGCCGTAGCAGAAGCCGAACTCGCGCGCGAGGTGGAGTGTCAGCCGCCCCTTTTCGTGGCGATAGTTCGCGGCGCGGACCTCGTCGACGAGCGTGCTGTGGTAAGCCGCCGCAAGCTCTCCCGCGACCGCCTCCTTCATGTCGAGGCCCTTGCGGAAGATCAGTGGCTGCGTGGCGCTCACTTCTGGAGGTCGCGCGCGTGCGGCGTCATTTCATCCAGCGCGCTAAGTGTGGTGACGCGCGATCGCGCGAACGCATCCGACAGCAGCTCGTCGTCATTGAGCGATGTCGTCACAGGTGTGAGCTCCTGGGCGCGCGCTGACGCTTCCGGTGCAGTCAGGTGCGGTTGTACTTGCGCGGCGCTCTTCTCGCGGATGACGGTGCGGAGCGGGACGACCTGGCCGAGACCGAAACCGGCAATCAGGCTGGCGGCCGCGGCAACCGTGACCCACCGGCGCACGTGCGAGTTGCCGCTGATGACGGCGCGCGCGGCCTTCGGGAACGCGATGACGCGGGCCGGCCGCTCGAGCGTCTCGAGGCGCCGGGCGATTTGTGCCTGCTGGATTGCGAGGCGATCGGCAGGAAAGGCCTCGTCCGCTTCAGCGCGGAGCTCTTCGCCGATGCCGCTCAGCCAGCAAGCGAATGCCTCGTAGCGCGCGCGGCACGCCGCGCATGTGGCGAGATGCGGATGCTCCGGCGCCGCGCTTGATGAAGTCCACAGGCGCGCGATCTCCGGGTCACCGAGGTGACCCCGCCCAAGACGATCAAGAAGTGACACGTCGTTTTCCTTTCAGTTCCCCGGGCACCGCGGCGGCGGTGTCGTTCGCCAGCAGCACCCTCAGCTTTCGAATCGCGCGAAACAGGTGCACGCGCACCGTCGATTCGTTGAGCCCCGTCAGGGCGCTCACTTCCCGAGAGGTTCGTCCTTCCACGTGACTCAGGACGAACACCGAGCGTTGCCGTTCCGGCAGCTTTCCGAGCGCCGCTGCGATCTCGCGGCGCCGCTCCCGTCCGAGAAGCGCCTGCTCGGGTGAAAGCCCCCCGGCGGCGACCCGCTCGGTCAAATCCCGCTCTGTGCCGGCGGACTCCGCGGATTGGCCCGCCGCTGTCGTCCCTCGGCTCCCGGCTTTTCCCGACATCGGGAGCAGCCAGCGCTCGCGGCGCGTCCGCGCCTTGATGCGATCCAGGCATCCATTGATCAGGATGCGCGTGAACCACACGTCGAACGGCAATTCCTCGCGGAAGGAGGCGAGATGCTGGTAGGCCTTCACGAAGGCATCCTGCACCGCTTCGTCCGCTTCCGCGGCGTCGCGCAGGTAGTGATACGCGATTCGCGCGGCGCGGCGCTGATGCCGCGCGACGAGTTCCGCGTAGCGCTCGCGCGCCTCCTCCAACTGGCCGGCTGCCTGGAGCGCCTTGACGGCGGAGGCGGCGACCGCGTCCGCGTCACGCGCGGCAACGAGGGCCGGAGAGGTGCCTGCCATTGAAATACGCCGCCGGGCTCGCGGCGTTTACCGCCACGGTCGTGCCGGCCTGGTGCCTTTCATTATAGGGCGGGCGTTAAGATACGTGGATGGAATCATTTCCGGCGGCGCAGCGAGGCCGCCCGAAAGCCGCCGAATTCGTGTTCGCCCGCCTGCGGTACGACTCGGGGGACTGGGACTATAACCCCAAGGTCGCGGCAAACGTGCTGAATTCTCTGGTCGAGTACACGACGATTCCCGTGTACCCCGAAGAGGTGGTCATCACCGCCGACTCGAAGGAGCTCCTCTCGTTTCCATTTCTCTTCATGACGAGTCATAAGCTGGTCCGCTTCAGCCGTGAGGAACGCACGCAGTTGAAGCTGTTCGTGGAACAGGGGGGCTTCCTGTTCTCCGACGACTGCAACCACGACGTGAACGGGCTGTACGCGAAAAGCTTCGAGCAGGAGATGCACACGGTTTTTCCCGCTGCCTCGACGCTCGCCAAGCTGCCCGAGAAGCACGCAATCTATCGCTGTTTCTTCCAGTTTCCCGATGGGCCTCCGACGACGTCGCACGAGCTGAACGGCTGGGGGAACGACATCGTCCACGACTACCTGCGCTCGGTGGAGCACCGCGGCCGCATCGGCGTGCTCCATTCGAACAAGGATTACGGCTGCGAGTGGGATTACGACTGGCGGAACAAGCGCTTCCAGCGCGAGGACAATACGAAGTTCGCGGTCAACCTCGTCGTATACGCCATGACGTCGTGATCTTTCGCCTCGGGGACTTCCGCCTAAAGGCGGAAGCGACAGAAGCAGGTCTTGTGAGGGTCAGAACTCCCCATGGCGGACGATAGAACTGGGTCTTGTAGCTTCCGCCTTCAGGCGGAAGATCCACGCCGCGGAAGATCAGCGGCGCAGCGAAATGCCCGGAAAATAGTGCAAGAGCACCTGCTCGGGTGAATCCCCACCTTTGAGGCGCGCCAGCGCCCCAGCTTGGCACAGGCCGACGCCGTGGCCGAAGCCTTTTCCCGAAAACGAAAACACGCCGCGGACCTTTTTCACCGAGAACAGCGTGCTGCGGAGCGTCTTCACGCCGAGGCGGCGCGTGACGACGTCGCGGAAGATTTCGCCGCGGATGACGAACGTCCGCGACCCGCGGAGCACGATCTTTTCGGCGCGTCCTGCCGCATCGCGTCCCGCGATTTCCACGTTGTCGAGCCTGATGCCCACGGCCGTGCGCGGATCCGCGTTCAGAGCGGCGCGCAACGCATCGGTGCGCGCGTCGAACGTCCACTCGCCGTGCGCATTCCCCGTCTGGCAGTTGTCGCGCTGTCCCGCCAGGTATGCGGGAGCGATGCCGCCCCATACTGCGCTTGCCGCACTCGTGTAGCCGCCGCAATCGGCATGGAACACCACGCGCGCAGGCGCATCGGCGAACCACAGGATCTCGCCAGTGGTTTTCTGCGCCGCCGCGCGGGCGGCGGCTGCCCAGCGCGACGTTGCGAGCCGCGCAGGTTCGTAGAGCTGGCAGTGCGTCGTAGAACAGAGGTCGAAGCCGTCCCTGGCATGCCGTCCGCGGTTCGTCATCGCGTACGTTCGCGCGATAACGGCCTGGACTTCGTACATCCGTTCGGCGATTTCTTCGTCGCCCGCCTCCGGATGCACTTCGGAGGCCGCCGTTGCCGCCACATAGTCCTCGAGCGCAACAACCCGCACGACCAGGGCGTTGCCTTCCTTGACCTGCACGCGCAGCGCGATCGGTCGCGTTCTCGGCACCGCGTTCGGCACGACAACCCGCCCCGGCCCCGGCGCACACGACCACAGCAGCGCTCCGACTATCAGCACGACCAGAATCCTTTGAACCATTCGAACC
>DASPXV010000168.1:0-10837 GCA_035637115.1 Vicinamibacterales bacterium | reverse complement strand
GGACGACCTCTATTGCCACCTCACGGTCAGCTTCCCGATGCTGGCGATGGGTGGCACGCTGGCGGTGCCCACGATGACCGGCGACGAGCAGCTCAAGATTCCCGCCGGCACCCAGACGGGCGCGCGGTTCAAGCTGCGCGGCAAAGGCATGCCCAACGTGTCGGGCCGCGGACACGGCGATCTTTACGCGATCGCGCGCGTGTCGGTGCCGAAGAAGCTCACCAGGGAACAGAAGCAGCTCCTCGAGGAGCTGGCGAAGACACTGCCCGAGGAACGCGTGGAGATCGGCGCCGATGGCACAGAGAAGCCGTTCTTCGAAAAGGTGAAGGATATTTTTGGCTGAGTATCCGGCCCTCGAGATCGAGTTTCCTGCAGACGACGCTTCCCTTCCCGACCGCCTTTACGCGCTCCTCGATGACTTCGAGCCCGCCGCCATCCATGATGATGACAGTGGGAGCTCGTGGCGCGTCTTCTTCCGCACCGGCGCCGCACGCGATGCCGCACGCACGGCGGTTGCATCGCTTAGTGGCGTGCGCGCCTCATCGATTGATGTGTCCGACGAGGACTGGGCACGGCGGTCGCAGGAGAACCTGCGCGCGATCGAAGCCGGCGGCCTGATCGTCGCGCCACCGTGGGACGTTCCGCGCGGCGGGTCGACGCCCGTCATCATCATCGAGCCGTCCACGGGCTTCGGTACCGGTCATCACGCGACGACGCGTCTGTGCCTGCTGATGCTTCAACAGCTCGAGCTGCGCGGCGCGCGCGTGCTGGACGTCGGCACCGGTTCCGGCGTTCTCGCGCTCGCCGCGTGGAAGCTGGGTGCGGGCGATGTCGTGGCGGTCGACAACGATCCGGACGCGCTCGATAACGCGCGCAACAACATCGCGCGCAACGGCGCCGCGGCGGGGATCGACATCATCCGCGACGATGTCGACACGCTCCGCATCCAGCGCGCCGATATCGTGCTCGCCAATCTCACTGGCGCCGTTCTCGTCCGCTACGCGGCCGAGCTCCAATCGCTCGTCGTGGATGGTGGATATCTAATCCTGAGTGGCTTCGCGCCGCAGGACGTCAACGTCATCCGCGCGGCCTTCCGCGGGCTTTCCGCGATCGATGAAAAAGTCGACGGCGATTGGGCGGCGTTGTGTTTGCGCGGGTGATCTAAAAGGGGAGAGTACGCTTGTCTTCTGGCAGGAGATAAGGAGGTCAGGAGGCCAGGAGCTCTCTGGTTCGGATCAAGAGAAGCGGCCGAACAATTCAGAGGTCTCCCCAGACGAACTGCAGGACGCCCAGGGCGACGATCGGGACAGCGTCCGCGCGAAGCGTGCGGCGGCCCAGCGTAATCGGTATGTAGCCGGCCCGGACGGCGCTGTCGATCTCATCCGTGCTCCATCCTCCTTCCGGTCCGACCAGGAGGGAGCCAGTCGCAGGCCGATTTCCCATCAGCGTAGACACCGGGTTGCCCTCCACTGCCGCGGACGGTTCCAGGAGCAACAAACGCATCTCCGCACGATCCTCCGGCAGCCAGTCGGCGAATGCAGTTCCGGGGCCGATCGCCGGTAGTACCGCGCGGCGGCACTGCTTCGCGGATGCAATCGCGATGCGCGTCCAGCGCTCCGGCGCTCGACCGGGCTTCATGTGTGCGGCCGTGTGCTCGGTGATGAGCGGCTCGATCGCCGACACGCCCATCATCGTCGCGTCGCGCACGACGTCGTCCATCCTTTCGCCCTTGAGCACCGCCTGCCCGAGCGTCACCCGGACCGCGGGTTCGGGCGCGGCAGCGATCTCTTCGATGATCCTGACGTCCGCGCCGTCCCGCGCAATACGTTCGACGCGCGCGCGGAACTCTCGTCCCGCTCCGTCAAAGATCGCGATTTCGTCCCCGACCGCGAGCCTGAGGACTTGCGACAGGTGCCGTGCCTCGTCCTCGCGCAACCATGCCGTCGCGGTGTGCGTATCAACTCGTTCAGCCAGAAATCGCGGCAGCATTCGAGGGAGATTATAGGCCGCGAGGGCACAGACTCGAGGACACAGACTTCGAGGGCACAGAGAGAGATGACGTACACCACAGAGCCGCAGAGAACTCAGAGGCGCGCCAATTACGAACAATTTGTATTCGTCTCTGTGCGTCCTCTGAGTTCTCTGCGGCTCTGTGGTGTACGTCTCTGCGTCCTCCAGCTCTGCGTCCTCTCATTCCGAAAGTCCGCTATACTCCACTCCAATCCATTGCTGTTCAAGGGTCAGCAGCTCGGTAAGTACAAGATCATCGCTCCGCTTGGCAGCGGCGGATTCGGTACCGTCTACCTCGCCTCCGATACCTGGATCGACAAGAAAGTCGCAATCAAGGTTCCGCACCGGCAGGGACTCGATTTTGGCGAGCTGCTGCGCGAGCCGCGGCTGCTTGCGTCCGTCAGCCATCCCAACATCGTCGCCATCACGACGGCGGAGAAGCAGGACGGCATCTTCTTCATCGTGATGGAGTACGTGCCGGGGGAAACGCTCGAGAACATTATCGCGGTGCGCGGCGCGCTCGATCTCACGCTTGCGCTCGATTTCACCTGCCAGATCTGCAACGCGGTCGATCACGCGCATCGGCAGGGGGTCATCCATCGCGACCTGCGGCCGGCGAACGTGCTCGTCGGCGAGCACGACATGCTGAAAGTCGCGGACTTCGGCACGTCGCGTTTCCTGGAAATCGCCGCGCACGGCACCACGGTGATCGGCAGCCCGCCCTACATGGCGCCCGAGCAGTTCCACGGCAAGGCGGTCTTCGCGTCGGACCTCTACTCGCTCGGCGTGACGATGTACCAGATGCTGACCGGACAGCTGCCGTACGACACGCCGGCGCCAGGAGATCTCGACAAATTGATGTCCGGCGAGCTCGTGTCGCCGCCGAAGCTGCGAAATCCATCGATCCCGAAGGCGATCAGCGACATCGTCATGAAGGCGATGGCGCCGGAACCGACGGCACGGTATCAGCGCGCGACAGATCTGCTCGATGACGTGCTCGCGGCGCGAAACGCGACGCGAACGCCGCAGCCGGCCGCAGTGCCGCGACAGGCCGCGGCCGGACGAACGGGACACGATGACGCGCAGAGCATCCAGAGCCGCTTGCGCGCGCGCGAGGCGCCGGCGGCGCGTTTCTGCTGGCATTGCCGCAAGCCGCTCCACGCCCGGACAGATCGCTGTCCCTTCTGCAATGAAAAACAGTAATACGGTCCAACACTTATTGGCAGCCTTCGGTGCCAAATCGATGTGTTAGGCTTTTTGCTGGAGTAAAACCACATGTCCGCTCCTTTTCCCGGCACCGGCAAGATCTGGATGAACGGCTCGCTCGTCGACTGGGCCGACGCGAAAATTCACATCGGCTCGCACGTCGTTCATTACGGCAGCGGCGTCTTCGAAGGGGCGCGGTGCTATGACACGCCGCGCGGGACTGCGACGTTTCGCCTCGATGCGCACCTGAACCGCCTGTTCGACTCGGCGAAAATCTACCGGATGGAGCCGAATTACTCCTACAACGACCTGCACAAGGCAGTGATGGAGACGATTCGGGCCAACGAGTTCAAGGCGTGCTACATCCGGCCCTTGGTCTACCGCGGCTATCACACGCTCGGCGTGAACCCGTTTCCATGCCCGGTGGACACGGCGATCATGCTGTGGGAATGGGGCACGTATCTCGGAGAGGACGCACTCACCAACGGCGTCGACGTTCGCGTCAGTTCATGGTCGCGCGCTGCGCCGAATACGTTCCCCACGCTGGCGAAGTCATCCGCGAATTACGCGAACTCGTCATTGATCAAGATGGAGGCGATCGCGGAAGGCTACAGCGAAGGCATCGCGCTCGACACGTCCGGGTATCTCAGCGAAGGCAGCGGCCAGAACCTGTTCATCGTCCGCAACAACGTGGTCTACACTCCGCCGGTGAGCGCGTCCATCCTTCCCGGGATCACGCGCGATTCGGTCATCACGCTGGCGAGAGACCACGGGTTCGACATCCGCGAAGAGATGTTGGCGCGCGAGCTGCTCTATATCGCCGACGAGGCGTTCTTCGTCGGAACCGCCGTTGAAGTCACCCCGATCAAGACGGTCGACAAGATCACGATCGGCAACGGGCGCCGCGGCCCCATCACGGAAGCGATCCAGCGGTCCTTCTTCGACGTCATCAACGGACGCGTCGCGGATAAGCACGGGTGGCTCGAGTTCGTCTATGAAGGCGAGCCCCGGCAGGCCGTCGCCGCGGCGGCGGTCAAGTCGGCTCGCGCCTAGGCACGTCTTTTCAAGCTCGTCTGCTAAAATGACTCCGGGCCAATCTCGGCCCGGGGATCCCAATGCACATAAACCAGCTGCTCCAGACCGCTGTAGCCAGCGGCGCGTCCGATCTGCACTTGAAGGTGGGAAGCTATCCGATGATGCGCGTGAACGGCACGCTCGTCGTCGCTTCCGAGGAAAAACGTCTCGACCGCGCCGACACCGACGCGATGGCCCAGGGCATCCTGGGACCCGAGCAGGTCGAGAAGTTCCGGAAGAACCAGGACGTGGACCTCGCCTACAGCATCGACGGCCTCGGGCGCTTCCGGTGCAATGTCTTCCAGCAGCGCGGCACCGTCGGTCTCGTCCTGCGCGTCATCCCGACCCGCATCAAGACGATCGACGAGCTCGGCCTGCCGGCGGTCCTGAAACGGATCGCGCAGGAAGAGCGCGGTCTCGTGCTGGTCACCGGGACGACGGGCAGCGGCAAGAGTACCACGCTTGCCGCGATGGTCGACTACATCAACGCGAGCCGCCAGGCGCACGTGATGACGGTCGAGGACCCCATCGAATACCTCCACCGCGACAATCAGTCCATTGTCAACCAGCGCGAAGTTTCTGTCGATACGCAGTCGTTCGCGCACGCGCTCCGCGCCGCGCTTCGCCAAGATCCCGACGTCATCCTCGTCGGCGAAATGCGCGACTTCGAGACCGTCGAAACCGCGCTGCACGCGGCGGAAACGGGGCACCTCGTGTTCTCGACGCTGCACACGCTCGACGCGACCGAGACGATCAACCGCATCATCGCGGTGTTCCCGCCGCACCAGCAGCGCCAGGTCCGGATCCAGCTCGCGGCGGTGTTGAAGGCGGCGATCTCACAGCGCCTGCTCCCCAGAGCCGACGGCATGGGCCGCGCCGCGGCGGTCGAGGTCATGACGACGACGGCGTTCATCCGCGAGTGCATCATCGACAAGGACAAGACGTCGATGATCAACAGCGCGATCGCGTCCGGCACGTCCCAGTACGGCATGCAGACGTTCGATCAGGCGATCTTCGGTCTCTATTCGCAGGGACTGGTGACGCTCGAAGAGGCGCTGCGCTGGGCGTCCAACGTGGACGATTTCAAGCTCAAGGTCTCCGGCATCTCGACGACCGCGGACATGGCGCGCGACGAGATGGCGTCGAAGCTCGCCAGCCCCGCCAAGCCCGGCGCGGCGCCCGCCGCCAAGGCGCCGGCCAAACCAGGCATTCCGACGATCGAACGCTTCGGCGGCAGATAGGACGCAGAGAAGACGTTAACCACAGAGGCTCAGAGACGCGGAGGACGGACAGAGACATAAAATGTTTTGATCTCTGCGGGTCCTCTGACTTCTCTGCGACTCCGTGGTAACCGTCTCTCCCCTTTTGAAGCTCATGCCGCAACGCACCGCCTATGTTGACGCGCTGCTCCTGCTCGGACGGCGTGAGCTGTCCGTCAAGCAGGTCCGTGAGCGGCTGCGCGATCGCGAGCACTCCGAGGAAGACATCGATCGCGCCGTCGACCTTCTCCTCGAGAACCGCGCGCTGGACGATGCGCGTGTCGCCGCGGCGTACGTGCGGACGGCGGTGAAGATCAAAGGACGCGGACGCCTGCGCATCCAGCGCGAGCTGCAGGAAATGGGCATCGAGAAGGACGTTGCCGGAGAGGCGCTCGCGGCGGCGTTCGGCGAGACCGACGAGCGCGCGCTGATTACCAAAGCCCTCCAGAAGAAGCTCCGCGGCAAGCCGAAGATTTCCTCGCAGGCCGAGTATGCGCGCGTCTACCAGTTCCTCATGCGCCAGGGTTTCTCCCCGGCGGCCGTCAGCGCTGCCCTGCGCTCCCATCGCAAAGGGGTCGATCCGCTAGAATAGCCGGATGGACTCGCGGGAAATTCGCGCCTCTTTCCTCAAATACTTCGAGAAGAACGGCCATGCGATCGTGGCGAGCTCGTCGCTCGTGCCCGGCGACGACCCGACGCTGCTCTTCACGAACGCCGGGATGAACCAGTTCAAGGACGTGTTCCTCGGAAAAGAGAAGCGCCCGTACACCCGCGCGACGACGTCCCAGAAGTGCATGCGCGTGAGCGGCAAGCACAACGATCTCGACAACGTGGGGCCATCGCTGCGGCACCACACCTTCTTCGAGATGCTCGGCAACTTCTCCTTCGGCGACTACTTCAAGAAGGACGCGATCCCGTTCGCGTGGGAGCTGCTGACGACCGTATGGAAGCTGTCGCCCGACCGGCTGTTCCCGACAATCTTCAAGGGGGAGGCGGGGATCCCGCGTGACGACGAGGCGTTCGAGATCTGGAAGCGCCTGGTTCCCGCTGACCGCATCACGGAGCTGGGTCTCGCGGAGAACTTCTGGCAGATGGGCGACACCGGCCCCTGCGGCCGATGCTCCGAGATCCATTATTTCCGCGGCAATGACATCCCCTGCGAGCGCGAAACGGCGGGCAGCAAGTGCCTGGGGATCGACTGCAGCTGCGATCGATTTGTCGAGGTCTGGAACAATGTGTTCATGGAGTTCGACCGGCAGGCCGACGGCACGCTGAACCCGCTGCCAGCGCCCTCGATCGACACGGGGATGGGGCTCGAGCGGATCACGGCGGTGATCCAGGGAAAGATCTCGAACTACGACACTGATCTCTTCACGCCGATCCTGAAGGCGGTCGGGGATCGCGTCGGGAAGAAATATCGCGCGACGCTCGACGATCCATCGGACGTCTCGATGCGGGTGATCGCCGATCATCTCCGCGCGATGACCTTCCTCATCGCGGACGGCGTCGTCCCATCCAACGAGTGGCGCGGGTACGTGCTGCGGAAGATCATGCGGCGCGCGATGCGCCACGGGAAGAAACTCGGATTCACGCAGCCGTTCCTGCACAGCCTGGTGGACGTGCTCGTCGCCGAGATGGGGCACACCTATCCCGAGCTGCGCCGGAACCTCGACGCCGTCGTGCAGGTCGTGCTGGCGGAAGAGGATCGGTTCGATGCCGTCCTGACTGCGGGACTTCCCCGGCTCGAAGAGGCGCTCGATCGCGTGGCCGGCAGTACCAAGGTGCTGCCGGGTGATGAGGCGTTCCGGCTTTACGACTCGCTCGGCGTGCCGCTGGATTTCATGGAAGACATCGCCAGTCAGCGTGGCCTGTCGATCGACCGCGAAGGATACGAGACCGCGATGGAGGGTCAGCGCGAGCGCGCGCGCGCCGGCAGCTCGTTCGAAGCGAAGAAGACGCAGGAGTTCGCGTTTACCTCCGATAAGGATCGCGCGACGGCGCTTGCCGCGGGCGACCAGTTCGAGGGGTACTCTCAAACCTTGCTGAAAGGTGTGCCTGTCGTCGCGGTGTTCGACGCAGAACGCCGTCAGACCGCCGAGTTGAAGCAGGGACAGTCCGGCTTCGTGGTGCTGGAACGCACGCCGTTCTATGTGGAATCCGGCGGACAAGTATCCGACCGCGGAACGATCGCGAACGAAGCGACAGGCGCCACGGCGCAGGTGAACGGCTTGATTCGACTGGCGGCTGGTGGTCCGCGCGCGCATCGCGTTACGATGGCGCGCGGCGCGATCAAGCCGCGCGACCTCGTGTCTGCCGTGGTGGACGACGATGTGCGCGATGCGACGCGGCGCAACCACACGGCGACGCACCTGCTGCACGCGGCGCTCAGGAAGGTGCTCGGACCGCACGTGAAGCAGGCGGGTTCGCTCGTCGCACCCGACCGGCTGCGTTTCGACTTCGTCCACTTCCAGCCGATCCCGCGCGAGCAGCTCGACGAAATCGAGCGGATCGTGAACGAGCACATCTATCGCAACGCGCCAGTCCAGACGGACGTCCGCTCGACGGAAGAAGCAATGGCGTCGGGCGCGATGGCGCTGTTCGGCGAGAAGTACGGCGATCGTGTGCGCGTCGTCTCGATCGGCGACGGCGCGTTCAGCAAGGAACTGTGCGGCGGGACGCACGTGCGCGAGACCGGCGATATCGGGTTTTTCGTCATCACGCAGGAAAGCGGCGTCGCGGCGGGCGTCCGTCGCGTGGAAGCACTCACAGGAGCGGGCGCGGTCGCGCACTATCAACAGCAGCAGCAATCACTCGAGCGCGTTCTCGCGGCGCTCAATACGTCGGCCGACCAGGCGCTGGATATCGTGCAGCGCCTGCAGGCGGACGTGAAACGGCTGACGCGCGAGGTCGAGCAACTGAAGATGAAGGCGGCGCTCGGCGGCGGCTCGCGCGCCGACGGCGGCGCGCAGGACGACACGCGCGAAGTGAAAGGCGTGAAGGTCGTCGCGCGGCGCGTGAACGGCCTCGAAAAGGGGGCGCTCCGCGGACTGTCCGACTCGCTTCGCGATCGCCTCGGCAGCGGTATCGTCGTGCTCGCGTCGGAGAACGAGGGCAAGGTGGGACTCGTCGTTTCCGTGACGAAGGATCTGACCGGACGCATCCAGGCCGGACGCGTCGTCAAGGAACTCGCTCCCATCGTCGGCGGCGGCGGCGGCGGACGCCCCGACTTTGCGGAGGCCGGCGGAAAGGACCCGTCGAAGATCGACGAGCTGATTCGAAGGGCGCCGGACGTGGTGGGCTCACTTCTGTAAGCCGTGTGTGCAGAATCGGGACGCCTGGACCGATAAACTCCCCGTAAGTGCTTGATAGAACGCGGCAGGTCCCTTGCCTTGTGCAGGGGGTCGGATCCACGCTAAACTGTTGAGCTCAAACGGGAATATGCTTCGAAACACCCTTATCGCCGCCGCGCTCTGCGTGCTGACGCCCTCGCTCGCGCACGCGCAGCTGTACTCGTGGCGGGATGCCGCGGGGCGCATGATCATCTCTGACAGACCTCAGGATCCGTCAGCCAGGACCTACTCTGTCGCGTATGTCGGCAGCGGGTTCGGGGTCGCGCGTCCGGTTGCCAGCACGCGTCGCATCAGCGAGTACGACGACCTGATCGTCGAGCACTCGTCGCGGCATTCGCTGCAGCCCGATTTCGTGCGCGCCGTGATCCAGGCGGAATCTGCGTTCAACCCGCGTGCGCGATCGCCCAAGGGGGCGATGGGACTGATGCAGTTGATGCCATCGACCGCCGCGGAATACCAGGTGACGAATGCCTACGATCCCGCGCAGAACATCCGCGCGGGCGTGGCATATCTGAAGAGCCTGCTGACCCGGTTCGGCAACGACATTTCGCTCGCGCTGGCCGCCTACAACGCGGGTCCGAAAGCGGTCGAGAAGTACGGCAACGCCGTGCCGCCGTACAAGGAAACGCGCAACTACGTCTCGAAAATCCGTGCTAACGCCGGTCCTACAGGCGCTGCCGCCGCGCACCAGATCGTCCGCACAGTGAAGATCGTCGACGGCCGCGAAGTCGTCCGCTACACAGACAAGCAGTAAGAAGCTTCCAAACCTTTTTGCGTTTTTTCCGTCTTATGCTATATCCGTGACGGATATATGCGAAAACGCCCGGAACCTGACGACTTCCTCCCGCTGACGCCCGCGATCGCGCACATCCTGCTGGCTGTCGCCGACGAGGATCGGCATGGCTACGCGATCATGCAGGAGGTCGAGCGCATCACGAGCGGCGCGGTTCGCATGGGTCCGGGAACACTCTACGGCACCGTCAAGCGCATGATGGCGAGCGGACTCCTGGCGGAGACCGACGAACGGCCCGACCCCGCGCTGGACGACGAGCGGCGCCGCTACTACCGCGCGACATCGCTTGGACGCGCCGTCCTCGAGGCGGAAACACAACGCATGTCCGCGCTCGTCAGCGCGGCGCGCGCGAAGCGGGTTCGCGCGCGATGAAACGATTCCTCGAACGGCTCTACGGGACGCTGCTCTATTGCTACCCGCCCGCTCTGCGCCGTCAACACGCGACCGAGATGCGGCAGTTCGCCCGTACTTCCATCGCTCGCGATGGCGCGCGTGCGGCGGCGCGCCTGCTCGGCGATCTCGCAATCAGCATTCCCTGCGAATGGCTCGCGCTTGTGAAAGGATTTTCAATGACTGGCATCGGCCGAGACATCGCCTACGCCGTGCGGCTGCTCTGGCGCAGCCCGGGATTTGCTCTTCCGGCCATTCTCACGCTGGCGCTCGGCATCGGCGCAAACACCGCCATCTTCACGCTGGCCGACGCAACCGTGATTCGTCCGCTGCGCGTGCCCCAGCTCGATCGGCTCGTGTCGTTCAAGTGGTCCGCCTCTCTGCCGGACTACCGTGAATGGGCTACGCGTACCGATCTCTTCACCGGCGTCGCGGCAAATGCGATGATGCGTGTCACGGTCACGGTCGACGGCATCGCGGAGCCGATCGACGCGGCCATGGTCTCGCCGAATTACTTCAGCGTGCTGGGCGTCGGTGCGTCTGCCGGACGGCTGCTGGGCGTCGCAGACGACGACGGACGCGCTGAGCTCGCGGCCGTCGTGGACCGCGACTGGTGGAAGACAAATCTGCACGGCGATCCGGCGGCAGTCGGCATGACGATTCATGTCAACGGCGCGCCGGCGACCATTGTCGGCATCGCGGAGGACGGCTTCCGCGGCACGTCACTGACGCGGCCGGCGAAACTGTATCTGCCG
>DASPXV010000167.1:0-29482 GCA_035637115.1 Vicinamibacterales bacterium | reverse complement strand
CCCGCGTGATGCCCGGTTTGCCCGTTCCCGACTCGTGCTGCACCTGTCCGGGGGGCAGCGCGCGCGTGAGCACGCGCACGTCGTGCTCCTCCTCGGCCCAGGCCCACGAGAGCGGACTGCCGAGGAACCCCGAGCCGCCGGCAATGACGACCTTCATGATGGGTGCCCTATAATGTCACCTCACGCTCCCTACAGCCACTGACACAAAGGTCGACCATGCGACACTTCGCCTGCGCCGCCGCCCTTCTCTTGCTGGCCGCGTTCGCCGGCGCGCAGGAGAAGCCCGCCCCCTCGCCTCCAAATACGAAGATCGAGGGGATGCCGCCCATTCCGCAGTCGATCCTCGACGGAGTTGCGCGCTACGGGCAATTCCGGACGGCGCAGCTGATGGCGTGGCATCCGACGAAGCGCCAGGTAATCATCAACACGTCATTCAACTCGAACCCATCGAGTCCTCAGCTCCATCTGGTTGACGGTCCGGGGCGCGATCGCCGCCAATTGACCTGGATGACCCGTGGGGTCTCACCGAACGTCGCGGTCGCCTTTGCGCCGGCTAACGCGGATTCGTTCGTGTTTCAGTACGATGCTTCGACCGAGCTGCGATCGCTGTACCGCTACGTGATGTCCACGGCGGTCGTGTCGCTTGTAACAGACGCAAAGTCGAGGTACGCGCCGGTCTGGTCGCGCGACGGCAAGTGGCTCGCCTATGACTCCGCCGAGCGGAACGGTACTGACCGCGATCTGTACGTGATCCAGCCGTCCGATCCATCCACCAAGCGGCGCCTCGCGGACTTCGCTGGTCCCTTTAGTCCGCAGGACTGGACGCCCGATGGCGCGGCGCTCATCGCGAACGAAGTACTCTCGAACAGCGAGACCTACCTGTGGAAAGTCGACGTGAAGACCGGCCAGAAGACGGCGATTACACCTCGCGATGGTGAGAAGGCGGCGTTCTTCAACGCGCGGCTCTCTCAGGACGGACGCAAACTTTATGCGATGAGCGACAGGGCCGGCGGTGAGTTCCGCATCTGGCGCTGCGATGTCGCGAACTGTACGTGGACGGCCGTAACACCGGAGGGCATGACCGTAGACGGTCCGAACGACTTCGGTAGTGGCTTCGAGATCTCTCCCGATGGGTCGATGCTCGCGGTGACCGCCGATCGCGGATCGAGCAGTGAGCTGCAGGTCATCGACCTCACGACGTTGAAGCCGCGCGCCTTGCCCGCGATGCCCCGCGGCATCGTGACGCGGGTCCAGTGGCGTCCCGGTTCGCGCGAAGTCGGGTTCACGCTCGAGTCCGTAAAGGCCCCCGCGGACGTCTATTCGATCGACGCCTCGCTTGGCACCCTCACACGCTGGACGACGAGCGAGGTCTCGTTCAACTCCGATGTGCTCCCCGCTCCCGAGGTCGTGGAGTGGAAGAGCTTCGATTCGCAGACGATTTCCGGGATCCTTTATCGGCCATCGGGGAAATTCACCGGGCCGCGTCCGGTGCTGATCAACATTCACGGCGGCCCTGATGGGCGCGAGCGCATGCGGTGGCTCGGCCGCAGCAACTACATTCTCGAAGAGCTCGGAGCGGCGATCATCTATCCGAACGTACGTGGTTCCACCGGCTTCGGCCGCAAGTTCGTGCAGCTGGACGACGGGAAGCTGCGCGGCGATGCGGTAAAGGACATCGGCGCTCTTCTGGACTGGATCGCCACGCGGCCTGAACTGGATAAGAACCGGGTAGCCCTTCTCGGCGTGAGCTCCGGCGGGTGGCTCGCACTCGAATCCGGCGTCGCCTATAACGACCGCATCAGGGGTCTCATCGAGGGCGCTGGTATCACGAACTTCGTCACTTTTCTCGAGGGCACGAGTCCGGCGCGTCAGGCAAACCGCCGCGCGGAGTACGGTGATGAACGCGATCCGGCCATGCGCGAGTTCTTGCTGTCGCTTTCACCGGCACTCCATGCGGCGCAGCTGAAGAAGCCAACGTTCATCATCCAGCCAGGCAAGGACGCGCGCGTCCCTGTCAGCCAGGCGCAGGAACTCCTGGCGGCGCTGAAGTCTTCAAGCCAGAACGTGTGGTACCTGGAATTCACGGAAGCGAACCATGACAATCTGGGTGCCGTTGGCGGCGACTATCTGCTCGCCTCGTGGATGTGGTTCTTCAAGAACTTCCTTCTGAACTAGAAATCGCGAACCGCGAACCGCTAACCGCGAACAGCGAACCGCTCGTCGCGCGCTTGCCGTCGCCCTTCGGCGACATCGACGAACGTCAGCAACACGCCGCCGATGATGAAAAACGCAAGCACCGACAGGATCGCGTTCCGGCTCGTGCCGCTGTGCGCGACGACCCACGCGAACACCGCCGGGCCGAGAATGCCCGCATAACGCTCGAACACGCCGAAGAACGCAAAGAACTCTGACGACTTCTGCTTCGGGATCATGCTCGCGAACAGCGAGCGGCTCAGCGCCTGCGTACCTCCCTGCACCATGCCCACCATCAGCGCCAGCGCAAAGAAGTGCGTTGACGTGCGCATGAAGTAGCCGAGCACGGTGATGATCGCGTACACGCTGAGTCCGATGAACACCGCCGGCTTCGCGCCGATTCGGCCGGCGACGTAGCCGAAGAAAAACCCGAACGGCACGCCGATGAACTGCGTCAGCAGCAGCGCGCCGATCATCGCGTTCTCGTCGATGCCGATCTCCGTCCCGTAAGTTGTCGCCATCCGGATGATGGTCTGGATGCCGTCGTTGTAGAGCAGGAACGCGAGCAGCAGCATGAACGCCTGGCGATAGCGGCGCAGCTCGCGGAGTGTGGCGAGCAGCTGCCGCGCCGCCACCAGCACGCCTCCTTGCTCACGCGCATTCACCCTTGCATCGTGCTGTCGTGGTTCCGGGACGTGACGGAACAGCGGGATCGAGAAGACGATCCACCAGACGGCAACACTCGCGAGGCTGGCGCGGACTGCGATCTCGCGGTTGGGCAGCATGAACCATGCAGGATGGCTCATCATCAGGATGTTCACGGCGAGCAGCACGCCACCGCCGAGATATCCGAGCGCATACCCCGCCGTCGAAACGCGATCCAGTTCCTGCTCGCTCGCGATGTGCGGCAGCAGCGACTCATAGAAAACTATGCTGCCGGCGACGCCAACGTTGGAGATGATGAACAGCGTGAGCGCGAAGACCCAATCGCCGCGCGCGATGAAGTACATCAACGCCGTGGCGCCGGCGCCGATAACAAGAAACACGGCGAGCAGCCGCTTCTTGAGCGGCGCGCGATCCGCGACAGCGCCGAGCAGCGGCGCAACGATCGCCACGATGAGGATGGCCCAGGTCGTCGCCCACGCGAACCGGCTCGTGGCGACCGGGCCAGGCATGCCCGCCGCGGCAACTTTGTGAAAGAAGATCGGGAAAATCGCCGCGACGATCGTCGTCTGAAACGCGGAATTCGCCCAGTCGTACATCGCCCAGGCGCGCAGCTCCCGCCGGCCGAGCCCGAGGTGCCCGAGGAGGCTGCTGAGCCTGCTCATGCCGTCAGCGAACGATCCACGCGACGTCCAGGTCCCATACTGTGTTTTCCTGCGGCAGCCAGCCCGGCAGACTCTGCCAGCCGCTTCCGCCGGGATAACGCGAGGAGAGGATCACGCCCTGTGTGGAGGCCAGCTTCTCCTCGAGACCCGCCTTAAACGAGGCATGCCACGTAATGCCGTCCGCCGGCACGCCGGCGAACAGGGCGCGCCACCGTCCGCGGACGACGAGTCCGGGAAGATCCGACTGCATGGGCAGGACGTCAGGCGGCAACACGAAGATCGCCGTCAGCCCCGGCTGCGTCGGCACGATTGTCATCGTCAGCTCGGTACCTGCCGGAACGGGCTTCAGCGTGAATTCGCTGACGGAGCCCGGCGCGACGCCCGGCGAAGGCGCCGTCGTCCGGAAAACGTACGGATGCTGATATCGAGCGAACGGTACGCTGACGCGGGGCGCATCAACCGTGCGGTACCAGCCCTGCGGCGCGGAGGCATCCAGGTCGATGCCGGGTTCGTGCGATGCCACTTCGTACGTGGCGGTCTGGGCATTCGGCTCGACGAACACGCGCGCGAGACGCCGCTGCGGCTGCGCGAACGTGTACGCCGGTGCCGCGTATGCGAAACCAATCGATACCGCGACCAGCACCAGCCACATTGCGGTCACCAGGCCCGGACGGCTGATCGGCCTCGTCGCGGCGGCTGTAGCGATGAACGGTGGAACAACCATCGCTCCGCACGCGAGCATGATCCCGGCATACACCCACACTGGGGTGATGAATGGCAGCCGGCCGAACAGCGCGACGACGAAGCGAAGAAGATCGATCGCGTCGAACAGCCA
Organism: Vicinamibacterales bacterium; assembly: GCA_035637115.1. Classification (GTDB taxonomy): domain Bacteria; phylum Acidobacteriota; class Vicinamibacteria; order Vicinamibacterales; family 2-12-FULL-66-21; genus JAICSD01. Next base: position 25,126 of record DASPXV010000167.1, on the reverse strand, counting down.
GAGCGTTCCCGCGACGGCGAGCACGAGCACAGAGATCACACGAACCAGCGGCGCATTTCCGATCGGAATTGCGAGCAGCCCAAGCCCTGCGACGAGAAGTGGAACCGTCCACAGGTACCCGGCGGAGGGCGCCGTGGCCGCGGCAAAGCCGGCCAGCGCCACCCAGACTGGCAGCGTCAGCGACCAGACGAGCATCGGATGCCTCGGTGCGTGCACGCGCGCCGGTAGAATGGCGCCGAAGCGGATGACGAGCCAGCCGGCGAGAATCCCGATCGCAAGCAGCATCAGGAACAGCCGATCCGGATGCGCGTACCACGGATGATAGACGGTGCGTCCGTGCCGCAGCGCCCACGTCGCGCCGATCATCGAGGCGGCAACGAACGCCACGCCGATCAGCGCCCATAGCGCCTCGAAAATCCAGCGCCAGATCCCGATCAATCGCACGCAGGCGCCCAGCGTCTTGAACCACGCGAGCAGGCCGCACGCGAGCGACACTGCCGCGATGAGCCACGCGGCTACCGGTCCCCACGAGACGGCAACGGTCCGGCCGATGTCGAAGTACGTCTGGTTCGCCTTCGACCGCGTCCTGAGATCCAGTCGGTCGAGCGCGAGCACGGTCTGCACGACGTTCTCGCCAGTCGTCGAGAGCGTTTCGTTGGCGAGGCGGTCCGGTGTGTCCCGGGCTGTGTGGTACGAGTAGCTGTCGCCGATCGCGGCGAAGTTCAGACCGGGAACATCGTGGAGTTTGAAGATGGAAAAGTCCGTGTCGTTCGGCAGCCGCTTGTAGATCTCGACGCCGAACGATGCGCCGCGCGGATGCGGCGCCGAGCGCGCCCACGGCTTCACGATCCAGCCATTGCCTGGACCGGTTTCGAACAGCAGCGCCGGGCCGGCAGAGCCGGTCGCCTCGATATCGATATACGCGTTGAGACGCGACATCACGTCACGATCTGTCACGACGCCCGCCGCCCCCATCAGGCCCGATTCCTCGCCGTCGGTGACCAGCACGAAAAGCGTGTGCTGTCGCTCCTGTCGCGCGGCCAGAACGCGTGCCGCCTCCAGCGATACGGCGACTCCAAGTCCATCATCCGCGGCGCCTGGCGCTTCGGGTACTGAGTCGTAGTGCGACACCAGCGCAATGGCGTTGCGATCGGTTCCCGGCTTCATCGCGATGATGTTCACGACGTGCGCCGAGTAGCCGAGGTCGGGGCGGCGCGCGTCGGTTTCCTGGACGCGCACGTCGTAGCCGAACAGCCGGAGCTGGTCGATAAGATACTGCCGCGCACGGGCGTTTTCAGGAGTGCCGATCGGGCGGCTGCCGATCGTGCCCGCGAGCATCTGTACGTGCGCGCGGGCGTTCTCGAGGGAAAAGCGTGGAGCCTGGCGGCTGCAGGCGGAAGCTGCGACGAGGAGAAGGGCGAATGCGCGCGAAAACCGCATGTCGGACAGCGTAGCCCAAACCGTGCTTCGGCCTAAATACTGTGCGTCCGCCTGAAGGCGGAAGCTACGCGATCCAACTGGAGGACTGTCCTTCCGCCTGACGGCGGAAGCTACAGGATCTAAATGAACGGCGGAAGCTAAATGGACGGCGGAAGACTCAGCGGATGCGGACGTCTCCGCTGAACGTCTTGAAGTGGTAGTCGTTGCTGCCACCCGTCCCGACGACGCCCGTGACGCGGCGGCGGCTGGCGGAGCGCGTGGTCATGCCGGCGTCGCTGCGGAGCGAGCCGCTGAAGCTGTCGAAGTCCACGCGGCCGCCGGCACCTTGCGCGAGCTTGAGCTCGATGTCGCCGCTGAACGTCTCGGCGTCGATCGATCCCGTCGCGCCGTTCACGTCGATGTTCCCCGAAAACGTGTGGACGTTCTGGTCGCCGGATACATCGGTGACGTGCACGTCACTCGAAAAGACGTTCACGTCGAGCTTGATGTCTTCCGGTACCTGGATGTCGAGCTCGGTGTCCACCACGTTGTTATTGGTATCGCGCCAGTCCTCGTCCCTCTTGTTCGCTTCGATCGTGACGCCAGACGAAGTCTCGCGGATTTCGAGCTTGATGTGGTCGAGGCGCTCGCGTGGCGCGCGCCTGACGGCATGAATCGCGATGTCGCCGCGGCGCGAACCGGTGATCGTAATCCGGCCCGAGAAGTTCTTGACGCGAAGCTGTCCGCCGGCGCGGATGGACGCCGTGCGGTCGATGCGTTCGGTTTCCTGCTGTTCGGACGCGACCGCGGGAGCAGAGGTTGCGATGGCGCCCACGAGAGCGAACGCTGGAATGAAGGCCGTTTTCAACATGTTTTTCCTCGCCGTCGGTTTAGACGGGACGCCCCGAAGAAGGGTTCATAGGCCCTTTCAGATTTTCAGGCGGCCGGTGTAAATGGCCATTCCGGCCACGGCGTCGACGCCGATGCTGTCCAGCCAGCTGATGTCGTCTTCCGTCGTCACCCCGCCGGCCGCCGTCAGCTGTCTGGTCGTCGCGTCTCGAACGGCGACAATAGCGTCGCGATCCAGTCCCTGCATCAGTCCCTCGACGTCCACGTTGGTGAAGAGGAACTCGCCGACGAACGGCTCCAGCGCGCGCACCGCCTCAACGGGCGTGATGTCGAGTGTCGTCCGCCAGCCATGGATCGCCACGTGCCCCCCTTTCGCGTCAACGGCGGCGATCAGCCGGTCGATCGGGATGGCCTCGGCGACGGCGCGCGCGAACGCGACGTTTACCCGCCCATCGCTGAATAGCGATGATCCGAAGATGACTTTCTGCGCGCCTGAATCCAGAACGGCACGCGCACGCGCGATCGTGCGGATCCCTCCGCCTACGCGGCACGGCAGCCGCCGGCAGATGTCAAAGATCAGCGCGCTGTTGTCGCCGGCTGCTTTTGCCGCGTCGAGGTCGATGAGCTGCACCTTGGGAAACCGGGAGAATCGGGCGATCCAGCCGTCGACGTCGTCGGTCTCGATGGCGAGCCGCTCTCCCTGTACGAGCTGGACGATCCGGCCACCCTGGAGATCGATCGAGGGAATCAGCACGATTACAGTCTCACCGGAACACCGCGCGCGCGCAGGAACGTTTTGAGCTCGCTGACGGCGTGCTCCGAGAAGTGAAAGACCGACGCCGCGAGCGCGGCATCAGCACGCCCGTCCGTGAACACTTCATAGAAGTGTTCGAACGTGCCCGCGCCTCCCGAGGCAATGACAGGGATCGACACGCTGGACGCGACGGCCGCCGTCAGCGCGCATTCGAACCCGGCGCGCGTGCCATCCCGGTCTATCGATGTCAGCAGCACCTCGCCGGCGCCGCGATCCGCGGCTTCGCGCGCCCATTCGACGGCCTCACGATCCGTCGCCGTCCGCCCGCTTCGCGCGAACACTTCGTAGCGTCCATCCTCGCTGCGCTTCGCGTCGATCGCGACGACAACGGCCTGCGAGCCGTATCGGGTCGCGAGGCGTGTCAGAAGCGCCGGTTCCTCCAGCGCGGCGCTGTTCAGCGCGACCTTGTCGGCACCCGCATCGAGCGCCGCAGCCGCATCTTGCTCCGATCTGATCCCACCCCCGATGGTGAGCGGAATGAACAGCTCGGCCGAGACCTTGCGCAAGGTGTCTTCGAGCGCGCGCCGCTTTTCGATGGTGGCGGTGATGTCGAGCACGACGAGCTCGTCGATGCCTTCGGCGTCGTATCGTCGCGCGAGCGCCGCAGGATCGCCGGCCGTTGCGAGGTCCTCGAACTGCACGCCCTTGACGACACAGCCGTCACGGACGTCGAGGCATGCGATCAGCCGCTTGGAAAGCATTGGCTATTTGGAAATCTGGAAATGTGGAGATTTGGAAATCGTTGCGAAGGAGCGGAGGATCCGGAGGCCCGCCTCGGACGACTTCTCGGGGTGAAACTGGACGCCGAAGATGTTTCCGCGTTCCGCGACAGCAGCGAACGTGCCGCCGTACTCTGTCGTCGCGACGGTAGCGTCGTTGACCGGCGCGGCGTAGGAGTGCGTGAAGTACGCCTGCGTTCCGTCGGCGATATCTGCGAGCAGGCGCGACGGCTTACGGATCGTGAGGTCGTTCCACCCGACGTGCGGCACCTTTACAATGGACGGGATCAATCTGCAGGTGCCCGGAATCAACCCCAGTCCCGGCACACCCGGCGCCTCCTCGCTGCCCTCGAAGAGATATTGCATGCCCAGGCAGATCCCCAGCAGGGGGATTCCGCACTCGACGACGCCGAGGATCGACATGCGCCACGCAGCCGTGATCGCGCGCGTCGCAGAAAAATGACCGACGCCGGGAATCACCAGCCCCGAAAGCTTGCGAATTTCGTCGGGATCGGCCGGCGTGAAGTAGTCGATGCCCGCTGCGGCGAGTCCCTTGCGGACCGACGTGAGGTTGCCCGCGCCGTAATCGATCAGTGCGATCACAAGAGTCCTTTCGTGGACGGCAGCGTGCGGCCGAGCTGACGGTCCTTCGAACACGCGACCCGCAACGCACGCGCGAATGCCTTGAACACCGCCTCGATCTGATGATGGCTGGAACGGCCGTACAGCACCTTGACGTGGACGTTGGCGCGGGCGCCCTGCGCGAACCCCTCGAAGAAATCCTGGACCAGCTCCGACTGGAGATCGCCGACCATCCTGACCTTCAGCCGCAAATCGACGACTGCGTGCGGACGGCCGCTCAGATCGATCGCGGCAACGGCGAGCGTCTCGTCCATGGGCATCACGAAGTAACCTGCGCGGTTGATGCCCCGGCGCGTGCGGAGCGCCGATGACACGGCCTCCCCCAGCGCGATGCCCACATCTTCGACCGTGTGGTGCTGATCGACGTCGAGATCCCCGGCGACCGCCAGCGCCAGGTCGAACGCGCCATGGCGAGCAAAGAGCTCGAGCATGTGATCGAAGAACCGCACCCCGGTCGAGACTTCGTAGCGGCCGCGTCCTTCGATCCGGAGTTTCAACCGGATCGACGTTTCGCGCGTGTTCCGCTCGATCAGCGCGCGGCGCATAGCACCTCCTCCAGTGCAGCTGCAGCACGCCGTGAATCTTCTACAAGCCCGGCCGTGATGCGGATACAGCCCGCGCAGCCATGCTCGGTGGAGCGATCGCGGACGCGGATGCCGCGTGCGCCCAGTTCCGCCACGACCTCGGCGACGCGTGGGCCAACGTTCGCCAGGATGAAGTTCGCGGAGCTCGGCCACGTCTTCAGACCCAGCTTCGCGCACGTTTCCGTAAGAAGCGTCCGCGACTCCGCGGCTTGCGCGCAGTACCAATCGCGGTAGGCGCGATCGGCGATCGCCACTGGAAGCGCGGCCACCGCCCAGGCGTTCAGGCTGTACGGCGGGACCACGGGCCGCATCGGTTCGAGCGTCTCGGGCGCGCCGATAACCGCACCGATGCGCAGACCTGCAAGGCCATATGACTTCGAGAACGTGCGACCGACGACAAGGTTGGGGTGCGCAGCAAAGGTGGGACGTTCGATCAGGGACTCGCCGGAGAAATCCGCGTACGCCTCATCCACGAAAAGCGTGACTGGCGCGATCGCCGCGGCCACTGCGCGGAAGATATCGAGCGGGTACGACCTGCCGCTTGGATTGTGTGGGTTCGTCAGGAACACGATCCGCGTTGCCGGCGTAACCGCGCGCTCGATTGCGCCGGGGTCGACATCAAAATCGGCGTTGAGCGGCACCGTTCTCATCCTGCCGCCGAGCGCGGTCGTGAACACCTCGTACATGTCGAACGCCGGCGCGACGCCAAGCGTCTCGGGCACCATAGCGCTGCGCTCGCGGAGCGCCGCGCCGATGGCGGCGAGAATCCCTTCGTCGAGCCCGTTCGTCAGCAGTACGTGATCGGCGGGCACTGCGAAGTTGCGCGCAACCGCCACTCTCGCGTCGTCGTAGTCCGGATAAAAACCCGCATCCGGCCGGCCGAGCGCGCGCAGCGCTTGCAGGACGGCGGGAGAGCAGCCGGCGGTGTTTTCGTTGAGGTGCAGTCTCACAATCGAGTTCCCCTGATTCGAATGGAATCGGCGTGGGCGCGGAGTCCCTCCGCTTCGGCCAGCGCGATCGCGTGCGGCGCAATCGCGCGGAGTCCCGCGCGCGTCAGCCGCTGCACGGTTGACACACGAACGAAATCCGCGGCGCTCAACCCTCCGCGCGCGGCCGCCGCGCCGCTGGTGGGTAGCACGTGATTCGAGCCTGTCAAGTAGTCCCCGCTGGCCTGCGCGCTGTGCCGTCCGACAAAGACGGTGCCGGCTCGCCGCAGCCGCCGCGCCATCGCGGAGGAATCGCAGACCAGGTGCTCGGGCGCCATCCTCTCGCTCAGTGCGATGGCTTCGTCGATCGAACGCGTGACGACGATCGCGCCATTCTGCTCGATTGCGGTGCGTGCGACGCCGCCTGTGGGCATTTGCCTCGCGACTTCCGCCGCCACGCGGTTTGCCAGGTCGCGGTTCGGCGTGATCAGGATTGCACGCGCTTCCGCATCGTGCTCCGCCTGCGCGAGCAGGTCCGCGGCGATCCAGTCCGCGCGCCCATTACTGGAGACGATCAGGATCTCGCTCGGACCGGCAAAGAAATCGATCGCGCAATCGGCTGAAACGAGCGCCTTCGCCGCCGCGACGTAGGCGCTGCCAGGCCCCACGATCTTGTCGACGCGCGGGACCGACGCGGTACCGTACGCAAGCGCGGCGATCGCGTGCGCGCCGCCGAGCCGCAGGAGCTTCGTGACACCCGCCTCGAGCGCGGCGGCCATCACCGTGACGTCAGGCCGCGGGCATACGGCGATGATTTCCGGCACGCCCGCGATGCTCGCGGGGATCGCTGCCATCAGCAGCGACGAGGGCAGCGGATAGCGCCCGGCGGGCACGTAACAGCCGACGCGATCGAGCGGTATGACGCGCTGTTCGATCTCCACGCCGGCGACCGGGCTCGTCGTCCACCCTTTCGGCAGCTGCCGCTTTGCCACGTGCCGGATGTTGCGCGCCGCCGCGGCGATCGCGGCGCGGGAAGCCGCCGGCAATCCCGCCGCGGCACCGCGCATTTCCTCGCGAGTGACCTCGAGCGGCATCGCCAGCCCATCGAAGCGCTTCGCATACGGCAGCAGCGCCCGATCGCCGTCGCGGCGCACGGCCCCCACGATCTTCGCGACGCGACGCATCAACTCCGCGTCGCGCGTCGGCGTCCGATCGAGCAGCGCACTCACCGCCTCGCCGTCAGAGCCGTGGAGAATCCGCATCACTTCGTTCTCCCCAGATTTCCAAATTTCCGAATTCCTGGATTTCCAGATTCACATGACTATCTTATTGAGCGGATACTCCACGATACCGGACGCGCTCGCCGCCTTCAGCCGCGGGATCAGATCGCGGACCGTGCGTTCTTCGATGATGGTGTTGACGGCGACCCAGTCGCTATCGCTGAGGGGGGCGATCGTCGGCCGCTGCAATGCGGGCAGCAGCGCCAGCACCTTGTCCAGCGCGTCGCGGCGCACGTTGAGCATGATGCCGACGCGTCCCTGCGCTTCGATCGCCGCACGCAATAAGAGCGCGATGTTGTCGAGTTTCGTCGCTTTCCAGGGATCCGCGAGCGACCGCGGATTGGCGATGAGCTGCGTGTTCGATTCGAGGACGGTGTCGATGATGCGAAGCCGGTTGGCGCGTAACGACGATCCCGTTTCGGTGACTTCCACGATCGCGTCGGCGAGCGTCGGCGGCTTCACCTCGGTCGCGCCCCACGAGAATTCCACCTTCACCCCGACGTTGCGCTGCGCGAAATAGGCCTCCGTGGCGCGAACCAGCTCCGTCGCGATCGTCGCCCCCTCGAGATCCTGCGCCGACTGGAAGCGCGATTCCTCGGGAACGGCAAGCACCCACCGCACCTTGCCGAAGCTCTGTTTCGCGTACACGAGATCGGCGAGCGGAACCACCCCCCCCGGGTTTCCCGATGCTGCGGCGTGCTCGGCCACCCAATCGAGACCGGTGAGTCCAGCATCGAGCACGCCATCGGCGACGTAGCGCGCCATCTCCTGCGCGCGAATCAGCATGCACTCGATGTCCGGATCGTCGATGCTCGGAAAGTACGAGCGCGGTCCGGCGTAGATGCTGAACCCGGCGCGCGCGAACAGCTGGACGGTCGCGTCCTGCAATGAACCCTTCGGAATCCCCAGCTTCAGCTTCGCGGCCATCTTCTCCTTACTCCATCATCCGAAAACAGGTCCGCGTCCCCGTGTGGCAGACGTTGCCGTCGCCAAGACGCGTCACCTTCAACAGCACTGTGTCGTCGTCGCAGTCGACGAGGATCGACGTGACCTTCAGCCGGTTGCCTGACGTTTCCCCCTTCATCCACAGCTTGTTTCGCGAACGGCTGAAAAACGTCGCAAACCCCGTCGCCTGCGTCCGCTCGAGCGCCTGGTCATTCATGAACCCCACCATCAACACTTCGCCGCTGGTGTCGTCCTGGACGACTGCCGGTATCAGTCCTGAAAGCTTCGAAAAATCCATATCGTTCGTCTCTGCGCACCCAATAAAAAAGCCCCGCCGAAACAAATCGGCGGGGCTTCAAAAAGCGCTCTGCGTTTCTAGTTGGTAGACGTCAGTGGCGCAAGTCGACCGGCCCGCCGGAGCAGGAGTGGTGGTGCCGGTGATGGTGCGCGAGCCCGAACATCTCCTGTCAGCCTACTTCCGCGCCGACGTCGAAGTCAAACGTCCGGGCGCGGATGCTTTGCCGTCGGGACTGCGCTTGTCGGCGGCGCCCCAGGCCGTGCCGCCCGCGTCGATTCCGATCGAATTCGCGTCACCCTGCGCGTTTCCCGTCTTGACCGTGTGCCCGAGCCCGCGCAGCTTCTGCTCGACGTCGGCTGTTGCGCCGCTCGGCTCGATGTTCACCACGTCCGGCAGCCACTGGTGATGCATGCGCGGTGCGTCGACGGCATCGCGGACGTTCATACCGAACTCGGTGACGGCGAGTACAACCGCGAAGACGGTGTTGATGATCGTCCGTCCGCCCGGCGAGCCGGTCACGAGCACGACCTTGCCGTTCTTCGACACGATCGTCGGGCTCATGTTGCTGAGCATCCGCTTGCCGGGATCGATCAGGTTGGCGGCCGTTCCGATCGTGCCGTCGGGGAGCGTCACGCCCGGGTTCTTGTTGAAGTCCCCCATCTCGTTGTTGAGGATGAAACCGGCGCCTTTCACAACAACATGCGAGCCGTACCCCCCTTCGAGCGTGAACGTGTTGCTGACGGCCATGCCGTAGCGATCGATTACTGAGAAGTGCGTCGTCTCGTCCGGTTCGTGCGAGGGAGTCGTGACGATGTCCTTGCCGAGTTCCAGGCTGCTGCTCGCCTTGTTTGGATTGATTGTCGCGGCGAGGGAGCGCGCGTGTTCCTTCGAGACGAGTTTCGCAACGGGCACCTGCACGAAGTCCGGATCGCCGAGGTAGCGCGCCCGATCGAGATATGCGCGTCGCATCGCCTCGATCTCGAGGTGCCTGGTTTCCACGGAAGCGAATCCCTTCGCCTTGAGATCGAACGATTCGAGCATGTTGAGCATTTCGATCAACGCGATCCCTCCCGAGCTGGGCGGAGGCATCGACACAATCTCGTAACCGCGGAACGTGCCTTTGACGGGCGCGCGTTGCTTCGCTGCGTACGCCGCGAGGTCTTCCTTCGTGATCAGTCCGCCGTTCGCGGCCATGTCCTCGGCGATGCGGTCGGCAATCCAACCCTTGTAGAACGCGTCCGGCCCATCGATCGCGATGGCGCGCAGCGTCCTCCCGAGATCCCTCAGGACGAGCCGATCCCCCGCGGCCCACGTTCCGCCGCCAGGTTTCCCGTAAGCTTCGACCGACGCCGGAAACTTGGCCATCGCGCCGGACAGCTGCGCGTTGAGGCCGCGCGCGAGGCCGGGCGAGATCACGAAACCTCCCTCGGCGAGCTGCACGGCGGGCATCACGACGTCCCTCCACGGCAAGCGGCCGAACTTCCTGTGCGCCAGCGCGAGCCCGCGCACGGTTCCAGGCACGCCGGGGGCGAGGTAGCCCTGGTTCGTGAGCGTGATGTCCACCTTCCCATCACGCATGTACATGGTCCGCGTCGATTTCAGCGGCGCCTTCTCGCGGTAATCGAAAGTCGTCGCGGCGCCGTTCGCCTGCTGTACGACCATGAAGCCGCCGCCACCAATGTTGCCGGCGCTCGGCAAGGTCACGGCCAGCGCAAACGCGGTCGCGACCGCGGCGTCGACGGCCGAGCCTCCCTTGGCCAGCACCATCGCCCCGGCGTCGCATGCGGGCGCCGACGTGCACGCGACTAGGCCGTCCTTTGAGCCGACACTCTCGTCAGGCGCCGCGACGGGGCGCAGTGAAGGAATGGCGAGGAATGCCGCAAGGAGCGCGGTTGTCGCGTGCTTTCTCATGCCCGCAGCTTACCCTGAAAAGCGGGCATGGGACTTGCCACAGCTCAGCCTTGCGATGCAGAGAATCTGGCCCGGTCAACCCTTTCCCCTCGGCGCAACCTTCACCGGCGAGGGGACGAACTTTTCGCTGTTCTCGGAGGCCGCGACCAAAGTCGAGTTATGCCTGTTCGATGAGGCGGGAAAGGAGACGGGCATCGAGCTGCCTGAAGTGACCGCGTTGTGCTGGCACGGTTACATGCCCACCATCAAGCCCGGCCAGCGATATGGATTCCGCGTGCACGGTCCGTGGGCGCCGGATCAGGGGCAATGGTGCAATTCGAACAAGCTGCTCCTCGATCCATACGCAAAGGCGATCGACGGCACGTGGGCGTGGAACGAGTCGATGTTCCCGTACCGGTTCGACAACCCGGACGGATCGAAGAACGATCTCGACAGCGGGCCACACATGCCGAAATCGGTCGTCGTCGATCAGGCGTTCGACTGGGAAGACGACCGCCCGCCACGCACGCCGTGGCACAACACGATCATCTACGAGACGCACGTCAAGGGCTTGACGAAATGGCTTCCGCGCCTGCCGGAGCACGTGCGTGGCGCCTACGGCGGACTCGCGCACCCGGAGACGGTCGACTTCCTGAAGAAGCTCGGGATCACGGCGGTGGAACTGCTTCCCGTGCACCAGTTCGTGCAGGACTCGCACCTGCTGGACCGCGGACTGAGGAACTACTGGGGCTACAACTCCATCGGATATTTCGCGCCGCACAACGAGTACTCCTGCACCGGGATGCGCGGCGAGCAGGTGCGCGAGTTCAAGGGAGCGGTCAAGGCGCTGCATCGCGCCGGCATCGAGGTCATCCTCGACGTCGTCTACAACCACACCGCGGAGGGGAACCACCTCGGCCCCATCCTCTCGTTCAAGGGAATCGACAACCTGGCGTACTACAGGGCGGTCGGCGACAACCGCCGGTATTACATGGACTACACAGGTACGGGCAACACACTGAACATGATGCATCCGCACGTGCTCCAGCTGTTGATGGACAGCCTGCGCTACTGGGTGCTCGACATGCACGTGGACGGCTTCCGCTTCGACCTCGCGTCCGCGCTCGCGCGGGAACTGCACGACGTCGATCGCCTTGGCTCGTTCTTCGATCTCATCCAGCAGGATCCGGTCATCAACCAGGTGAAGCTCATTGCGGAGCCGTGGGACGTCGGCGAAGGCGGCTACCAGGTCGGCAACTTCCCGCCGCTGTGGTCGGAGTGGAATGGCAAGTACCGGGATTGCGTCCGCGATTTCTGGCGAGGCACCGACCAGACGCTCGCGGAGTTCGGCTCGCGCTTTACCGGGAGTTCTGATCTCTATCAGGGAACCGCGCGGCGTCCCTACGCCAGCATCAACTTCATCACGGCGCACGACGGATTTACGCTGGCCGATCTCGTCAGCTACAACGAGAAGCACAACGATGCGAACGGAGAGGAGAACCGCGACGGCGAGAGCCACAACCGTTCGTGGAATTGCGGCGCCGAAGGATCGACGGACGACCCCGACGTGCTGCGCCTGCGGCAGCGGCAGCTGCGAAACTTTCTCGCGACGCTGCTCCTCTCACAAGGCGTGCCGATGATCTGCGGCGGCGACGAGATCGGTCGCACGCAGAAAGGCAACAACAACGCATATTGCCAGGACAACGAGCTGTCCTGGTACGACTGGAACGGTGCCGACTCCGCCCTCCTCGGGTTTACCCGCGACTTGATCCGCCTGCGGTCGGAGCACCCCGCATTCTGCCGGCGGCGCTGGTTCCAGGGGCAGCCAATCCGCGGCACCAATGTCAGCGACATCGGCTGGTTCACACCGGGCGGGACGGAAATGTCGGAGAACGACTGGCAGGCGGGTTTCGCCAAATCGCTCGGCGTGTTCCTGAACGGCGACGCGACAAGAACCGTGGACGAGCAGGGGCAGCGGACCGTGGATGACAGTTTCTACGTGATGTTCAACGCGCATTCGCAGTCCGTCGAGTTCGTCCTGCCGGAATCTAAATGGGGAGAGCAGTGGACGCTGGCGCTCGACACGAGCGAGTTGCCGGACCACGTCGAAGTGGAGACGTTCGGCCGCCCGCTTGCCGCGGGGGAGCACCTGCGCGTGCAGGCCTGGTCGCTGGTGCTGCTGCGGCGTCTGAAGCAGTAACCATCCGTATTAAGCTTGCAGCGTGCGACCCGCGCTGCTCGCGCTCATCGCTGCGCTCACATCCGGCGCGTTTCAGAATGTACCGTCGCCGAAACCGATCACTGTGTCGGCGGCGGTGAGCCTGACGGATACGCTCACCGCGATCGCCAGCGAGTACGCGAACGGCGGACGAGGAACCGTGCGCTTCAACTTCGCCGCGTCCAACGTCCTCGCGCGGCAGATCGTGAGCGGCGCACCCGTGGATGTGTTCGTCAGCGCGGACGAAGCGCAAATGGATCTGGTGGCGCAGGCAGGACTGATCTCCGATGGTACGCGTGTCAATCTCCTGTCAAACCAGCTTGCCATCGTCGTTCCGAATGATCGGCCGCGCACGTTCCGGAGCGTGCGCGACCTCGCCGATCCCGCGTTCAAACGGATCGCGATCGGGGATCCTGCCGCCGTCCCGGCCGGTGTTTACGCGAAACAGTACCTCGAGAAAGAAGGATTGTGGACGGCTGTTGCGTCCCGCATCGTCCCGACGGGCAGCGTCCGCGCCGCGCTGGCGGCGGTCGAGGCGGGCGCCGCGGATGCCGCAGTTGTCTACCGGACGGACGCGCGCGTCGCCCTACGCGCGACGGTCGCCTGGGTCGTCCCTGTTGCTGCCGGGCCTCGCATCGTCTATCCCGCCGCCGTCGTGCGGACGTCGCCGAACGTCACTGAAGCACGACGGTTCCTCGATTTCCTGCACGGCGCGAGCGCCGTTCGCGTGTTCGAGCGCGCCGGTTTCGCAGTGCTGCCGGTCCGCGCAGGCGCCGGTCCGCCCCGAGTTCCGTCGAGGGGGCGCTGATGGACGTCTGGCGGATCGCGTGGTTCACGGTCTTATGTGCTGCAGGAGCCACGGCCGTGATGCTTCCGCCGGGCGTGTTGATCGCGTGGCTTCTCGCCCGCCGTCAGTTTCCCGGACGCGCGCTGATCGAAACGTTCGTTTCGCTGCCGTTGGTGATGCCTCCCGTCGCGACCGGCCTGATCCTGTTGGTGCTCCTGAGCCGCCGCGGCGCCATCGGGCGCGTACTCGAGCGGTTCGGGATCGAGATCGTGTTCACGTGGAAAGCGGTCGTGCTCGCGATGGCGATCATGGGCCTGCCGCTGCTGGTGCGAACGGCTCGCGCCGGTTTTGAGCAGGTCAACGCGCGCTACGAGCGCGTCGCGGCAACGCTCGGGGCGCGTCCGCTGCGCATTTTCCTGACGATCAGCCTCCCGCTGGCGTGGCCGTCGGTGCTCGGCGGCGCAGTCCTCGCGTTCGCGCGCGCGCTCGGCGAGTTCGGCGCGACGATCGTCGTGGCGGGGAGCATTCCCGGCGAGACGCGCACGCTTGCCGTGGCGATCTATTCGTTCGCCGAGACGGGGCAGGATGTGCAGGTCTTCCGTCTCGTTCTCGTATCGATAGCGATTGCGTTCGCGGCGCTCTGGACGGCGAACTGGCTCGTGGAGAGGCGCGCGGCGTGATCGCGCTCGACATCGAGCTCGTCCAGGGCGCATTCCGCCTTGAAGCGGCGTTCCAGCTCGACGCACGGGTCGCGGCGCTGTTCGGCCCATCCGGTTCGGGAAAAACTACGACGCTGGATGCCATCGCCGGCTTGCGCACGCCAGCTCGCGGGTCGATTGTCATCAGCGGACACGTTCTCTTCTCGTCGGACGCCCACATCCATGTCCCGGCGCATCAGCGGCACGTCGGCTACGTACCGCAGGACGTGGCCTTGTTTCCGCACATGAACGTGCGGCGGAACCTGCTCTACGGGAGCCATCCGGGCATGTCTCCGGACCTCGACCGCGTCGTTGGGATGCTGGAGATCGATAAGCTCGTCGATCGTCGCGTGACGGAGCTGTCCGGCGGAGAGCGTCAGCGCGTCGCGCTCGGTCGCGCGCTGATGTCGGGACCATCCGTGTTGCTGCTGGACGAGCCGCTTGCCGCGGTCGATGTTCCGCTGCGCCGGCGCATCCTTCCATACCTGCAGCGGGTCCGCGACGATCTGAAGATCCCGATTGTCTACGTCTCGCACGATCGCGGCGAAGTCGAGAAGCTCGCGGACGTGGTCGTCACGCTCGAGGGAGGTCGCGTCGCGCGTGTCGAGAATGTCTAGAACCCGCCGCCGCCGCCGAACCGCGGGTTGACGATGTTGTTGAAGATCGATCCGAACGAATAGCTGAACCCGAAGTTGAAGTAGTGCTGGTAGCCGGTCGCGAGCTGGCGCTGGCGGAGCAGAATCTCCTCGGTGCTGGCCTCGCCGCGGGGAAGATAGATCTGATCCCGCCGCCGGTCCCTTGCGTGGTGACGAGCACGTGCACGTCGCCGTCCTCGCGGTTCCTGACATAGTCGATGAACGTCACTTCCTTGCGGATATAGCTGAAGTCGCAGCGATCGCAGTCGAGAAAGACTCGCAGTAACTGGATGGACGGCGCCGGCGCGGCCGGCGCCTGCGCGCGCACGACCCCCGCCCCGGCGGTCCAGGCCATCAGGCAGGCCCCGAGTATCGACAACGGTCGGTTCATCTGATTGAGAGTGTCTGTCCGGCTTGGCGGTTGGAGTATAGGACGAAAGCCTTGACGATCTGTTAGCATTCCTCCCCGCCCCATGGAGGTCTGACATGAACGTGCGCCGCCCGCGGCTTCTGGTTTCCATTCTCGTCCTAGCGCTCGCACCGTTATTCGGTCCCGCGGCTTCGATGCAGCCAGCGGCGAAGCGCGCGATGGAGGTAGAGGATGTCATCGCCTGGAAGACGCTCGGCGCGACGACGCTGTCGGCGGATGGGCAGTGGTTCGGCTACCGGCTGACGCCGCAGGAGGGTGACGCTCAAGTCGTCCTCAAGCGCACGCGCGGCGACAAGGAATTGCGGTTCCCGGCCGGTGAGCAGCCGCAGCCGGATCCCGGCGGCGGCGGCGGCCGCGGCGGCGCGGCCGCCGGAGGGGCCGCGACGCTCGCGTTCTCCGAGGACGGCAAGTGGGCGGCGTTCACGACGTATCCGAGCCGAGCGGTGGCGCAACGGCTGAAGCGGCAGCGGCGCCCGATCCAGTCGAGCGTGATGGTGGTGAATCTCGACTCGGGCGACAAGAAGGAGTATCCGAAGATCCGGCGCTTCGCGTTCTCGGGCGAGTCGTCAGGATGGATCGCGCTGCATCGATATGGTGCCGATCCTCCCGGCGCGGCCCCAGGAGCGAACGCGCCCGCCGGCGCGACGGGCGGACGCGGCAATCCCGCCGGAGGCGGCGGTGGCGCGGCTGCCGAGCGGCCGCGCGGCTCGGATCTGCTGTTGCGCGATCTCGACACGGGAGCGGAGCTGAACGTCGGCAACGTCAGCGAGTTCTCGTTCCGCAAGGACGGGAAACTCCTCGCGCTTGCGATCGACGCGGCCGACAAGGCGGGCAACGGCCTGCAAGTGCGCGACATGACCACGGGCATCGTGACCGCGCTCGATAACGCCAACGCCAGCTACGAGCGCATCTCATGGAGCGACAAGGGAGACGCGCTGGCCGTCCTGCGCGGCACGGACAACGTGTTCCTCCGCGACAAGTTCTACTCCCTCGTCGGGATTACCGGCGTCGAGAGCAGGACGCCGGTGAAGATTGCGTTCGATCCATCGCGCGATTCAAGCGTGCCGAGCGGGTATTCAGTCAGTTCTAATCGGACGCCGCTGTGGACGGACGACCTGCAGGCGCTGATCTTCGGCCTCTACGAGCCGCGCAAAAAGGATCCTGGTGACCGCGCGGAAGCGGACACGTCCGGTGACGCACCCGCGACGAGCACCGTCACCGACGCAACGAATAACAACAACGAGGACAAGGTCGACCTCGTGCTCTGGCACTACAAGGATCCGCGGCTGCAGACGCAACAGGAAGTGCAGGAAGCGCGCGACCGCGCCTACAACTACGTCGCCGAGTACCGTGTCGCGTCGAAGAAGTTCATCCGGCTCGCCGACGACTCGATGCGCAACGTCACGGTGTCGACGAAACAGAGCAAGTGGGGCTTCGGCACGGACGATCGCGAATACGAGCTGATGGGCAGCCTGGACGGGCGGCGCCACGAGGACGTGTTCGTGATCGATCTCGAGACCGGTACGCGCAAGATGGCAATCCCGCACCTTCGGTATTTCTCAGGCCCTTCGCCGGATGGAAACCAGATCCTCTATTACACGGAGGGGGATTACCACGTGTACACGTTCGCGACGGGGCGCGATCGCAACATCACGCAGGGCCTGCCGGTGTCGTTCGTCGATATCGAAGACGATCACAACAACGTCAAGCCGCCGATCAGCGCGGTCGGCTGGACGAGCGACAGCAAGTCCGTGCTCCTCAGCGACGCGTGGGACATCTGGAAGGTTCCGGTTGAAGGGGGCACTGCGGTGAACCTCACCGTGAATGGAAAAAAGGACTCGATCCGCTACCAGCAGCGCTACGCGCTCGAACCTCCCGACGCGCGCGACCAAGGCATCGATTTGTCGAAGCCGCAGTACTTCCGCGCCTATGGCGAGTGGACAAAGAAGTCAGGGATCGCGCGCCTCGATCCGGGTTCGACGGGCGTGAAGATACTGGGCTGGGCCGACGCGTCATATCCGCAACTGCTCAAGGCAAAGAAGGCGGATGCGCTGGTCTACAGCCGCGGCACGTCACTCGAGCCGAACGACTACTACTACACGACGGACGCGTCGCTCTCGAGCCCGGTGCGGCTCACGGACCAGCGGCCGCAGATCTCGCAGTTCGCGTGGTCGCCTGGCGTGCAGCTCGTGAACTACACGAGCGACAAAGGGGACAAGCTGCAGGCCGCGCTGTTCCTGCCGGCGAACTATCAGAAAGGGAAGTCGTACCCGACGGTCGTGAACTTCTACGAAAAGATGTCGCAGACGGCGAACCAGTTCTCGGCGCCGTCAGCCAACGGGTTCAACCGATCCGTCTACACCAGCCGCGGTTATGCCGTGTTCGTTCCGGACATCACCTATCGCGTCAACGATCCGGGAATGTCCGCGGTGTGGTGCATGGTGCCGGCGGTCAAGGCGGCAATTACTACCGGCATCGTGGATCCCAAGCACATCGGCATCACCGGCCATTCATGGGGCGGCTACCAGACGGCGTTCCTGATCACGCAGACCGACGTCTTCGCGGCGGCGGTTGCCGGCGCGCCGCTGACCGACATGGTCAGCATGTATTCGCTGGTCTACAAGAACAGCGGCGGCGGCAACGGCGCCATCTTCGAGAGCAGCCAGGGACGGTTCAAGGGTGGCTTCTGGGACAACTGGGACGCCTACTACCGCAACTCGCCGGTGTTCTTCGCGAAGAACGTCAAGACGCCGCTGATGATCCTGCACAACGACAAGGACGGCGCCGTGGATTTCACGCAGGGGGTGGAGTACTTCAACACGCTCCGGCGCATGCAGAAGCCGGTCATCATGCTCGAGTACATCGGCGAGAACCACGGCCTGGCCAGGCGTCCGAACCAGCGCGACTACACGACGCGCATGATGGAGTTCTTCGATCACTATCTGATGGGGGCGCCGGCGCCCGACTGGATGGTGAACGGCGTGCCGCGGCTCAAGATGGAGGAACACCTCAAGGAGCGCGCGAAGTCCAAGGCTGCGCCGAAGAAGATCACGACGAGTGCGGAAGGGCGCTAGCCGCTGACCAGCGGCCGTCGGCGGAGATCACGTAGAAGAACGAGTCGATGAAGGCTCCAATCGTTACCGGCTCTTCACAATGTTCCAACAGAAGGTAGTCACGATCGGATCACTCACGACCGAGCAGCTGCGCTCGACACTTCCCAGTACCGGTTCCGTCACGAATTCGTCGCGATCGCCGCAAACAGGGCCGCCGTTCAATCGGCTCCCCCCGGATTTGTACCAGCTCCGAATCACGCTCGACCAGCGTCTCATCGCGTCCGTGCCGGCCTCCGTGTCCGTGGACGTCCTGCGTGAATCGGCGGAAGGGCAGCGCGCCGCACTCGCGCGATTGCTCGAGAGTCGCGCGAAGCAGGAGCACCCAATCGGCGACCGTCCGACGGTCGTGCTGACGAGAGGACAGGACATGACGCCGGGCATCGCGGAGAATCACGCCGGGCTGGCGCGACTATCGGCGAACTCGCGCCACACGGTGATCGCGGAAGCCGGGCACGAGATCCATCTCTTTGTGCCGTCAGCGGTGATTCAGGCGATTCAGGACGTGTCCACGGCCGTTCGGCAACGGAGCCGATTGCCGGCGCGGCACTGATTTGTGACTGAGCGCGTCAACTTCTCCGCAAACGCGAAAGTCTACGATCGGCGGCACGGGCCGATGCTGTCCGCGGATGAGTTGGATCGCCTGTGGCTGGCCTCGAGACTCCAGCTCGGCGTGGAGCTCCTCGACATTGGCGCAGGTACCGGACGTGTGGCCATTCCGTTCGCGGCACGCGGCTGCGACGTGGTGGCCCTCGAGCCGGCGGTTGCGATGGTAAAGGAGTTGCGAATCAAGGCCGGCGCCACGAAGTTGAGCGTCGTTGTCGGAGAGGGAGCGCAGCTCCCGTTCTCGGCCGACCGTTTTGATGCTGTCGTGATCGCGCGGCTTCTCTACCTCACGGCAGACTGGCGCGAGATTCTGCGTGAGGCGCGCCGTGTACTCGCAGCAGGAGGCTGTCTGCTTCACGAATGGGGAAACGGAGAGTCTGACGAGCCGTGGGTGCAAATTCGCGAGCAGGCCCGCACGCTATTTGAACAAGCTGGCGTCAGCTTGCCCTTTCACCCAGGTGTTCGATCGGAAGCGGAAGTACACGAACATCTTGAGGTCCATGGCTTCGTTCACGACACGGACCTTTCGATGGGCCCGGGTCCGAGCCTTGCACTTGGAGAGTTCCTTCGGCGTCTCGTCGACGGCGAGCTGTCGTACATTTGGAGCGTACCAGAGGCCGTGCGCGCGGAATGTCTTCCTCCCCTGAAGCGCTGGTCGGAACAGACATTCGATCTGGAGTCCCCAGTATGTATGCCCCGAGAACTTCGCTGGAGCCTCTATCGGAAGGATCGGCTCCGATGATCTATCGGCGGCAGTGATCGTCAGGAGGACGAGGGGCAATCGATGTTCAGCGTGTCGTTACCGCTCTTGCTGATCTCCTCGGCGCTCGTTTCTGGGATCCTCGTCTGGCTGAACAGAGGCGGCGTCGGCGCTGCTGGAGCCGCCGCCGCTACGCTAGGGACCTATGTCGCTGTCGCGGTGGTTCAATTCAGTGTGTTTGGGTGCGGGCTTTCGAAGCCGCAGGCCGTCAAGTTTTGGCGGCTGTTCGTGCTGCTGCCTCGTGCGGTGGTGTTCGGAGTATCTCGTTTGTCCGTATTCCAGAATCGGCCATGGTGACTTCTGCTCGTCGGCCCGTTATATCGTTTCTCTTCGTCGTTGTCGTCGCGATGATCGGGTACAACGTGTTGTTCGCATCCAGTCACGCGAGGTGAGACCATTACGACTATGGGGCGTCATGCCTGGATCGCCTCTGGAATCGTCCTCGCCGTCCTGGCGTGCGGCACCGGCGAGACCGGAACACAGCACGCCGCGCACGACTGGAACGCCGAGCGCAAGAGGATGGTGGACGAGCAGCTCCGGGCGCGTGACATCCGGGAGGCACGGGTGCTCGATGCCATGCTCACGGTGCCCCGTCATCTGTTCGTTCCGGAGCCGGCGCGCGACGCCGCGTACAGCGATTCAGCGCTGCCAATCGGCTACGACCAGACCATCTCCCAACCGTATATCGTCGCATTCATGACACAGGCGCTGGACATTGCGCCGGGACACCGGGTGCTCGAGATCGGCACCGGATCCGGTTACCAGGCGGCGGTGCTCGGTATGCTCGCGAAGGACGTGTACACGATCGAGATCCTGCCGCCGCTGGCGGAACGGGCACGCGAGACGCTTTCGGTTCTCGGGTATCGCAACATTCAGGTGCGTACCGGAAATGGCTACCTCGGATGGCCTGAGCACGCGCCGTACGATCGCATCATCGTGACGGCGGCGCCCGACGAGGTCCCGACGGCCTTGCTGCAGCAACTCACGATTGGAGGCCTGATCGCAATTCCGGTGGGAACCGTGAATCAGGAACTACGAATCCTGCGCCGCACCGTCACCGGCACGGAGACGCTACGCACACTTCCGGTGCGGTTCGTCCCGATGACGGGCAAACCGAAGAAGGCTCAGTGACCTCCGCGGCCGCGGCCGCCACGCCCCGCGGGAGCCTCGGTGGCGTCGATGTTCACGAGGCGGCCAAGGCGGTCGACAGAAGGGGGGAACTGTAGCACGATACTTCCGCGTGCGACGGCTGTTGCTCGTTCTCTCGGCGGCGGCGCTGGCATGGGGCGGGCTGGTACTCGCGACCGGTGGCATCGAGTGGAAGGTCGCCGGGATTCTCTTTCGATCGCGCGCGCCGGATCGCGCGCTGCTGATCGGCCTCGGACTGCTCGCGGTTCAGGCGATCGCCTTTCGCGATGCCTTTGCCCGCGATAGCGCACGCATTGCGGCATCCGTACGGCCGGGCCTTGCAGCGCTGGCGGTTGCGTGCGCCATTGCGCTGGCTGCACACGCGGCCTATTTCGGTTCGTTTACCGCCGGCGGGTCGGACGCATTTGGTTACGTGAGCCAGGCCTACTCATGGGCCAGCGGATCGCTGCCGCGCGCGCAACCGTTTCCCATATCGGTTCCCTGGCCGTCGGCTGACGTATCGCTCGCGCCACTCGGGTATCGACCAGGGCCGCAACCGCACACGATGGTCCCGACGTATGCGCCCGGCCTGCCGCTGATGATGGCGGCGTCGCTCGTGGTCGGCGCGTGCGGCCCGTATCTCGTCGTCCCGTTCTGCGCCGCGCTCGCCGTGTGGCTGACGTTCGCGCTCGGCCGCCGCGCGGGCGGTCCATGGGTTGGAACACTCGCCGCGTTGTTCGTCGCGACCAGCCCGATCGTCTTGTTCCAGTCACTCTGGCCGATGAGCGATGTGCCCGCCGCCGCGTTGTGGACCGGCGCGGCGGTCGCGGCGCTGAGGGACCAGCGGCGGCATGCCGCGCTCTGCGGACTTTGGACTGCCGCCGGTCTGCTCGTTCGTCCGAATCTTCCGATCGTCCCGGTCGTGTTTTTCGTGCACATGCTTCTGTCCTCGCGCGGACGCGAACGCTGGATGCGCGTCGCGCTTTTCTCGCTGCCCGTTGCCGCCGCGGTCGGCGCGATCGCCGCGCTCTACACCGCGTGGTATGGAGCGCCATGGAAGTCCGGCTACGGCGCAGCGGAGGAGATCTTCTCCCTCTCCAACGTGCTTCCCAATCTCACGCGATATCCCGTCTGGCTCTGGAAATCGCAATCGCCGCTGATCCTGCTCGCCGTATTGCCGCTGCTGCCGCCGTTCAACCGGGATGGCAGCCGGCGCGCCGTCCGGCTGTGTGCAGCGTTGTTTCTCGCAACGCTCGCGTCGTATCTCGTATACGCGCCGTTCGAAGAATGGTGGTACCTGCGCTTCCTGCTTCCAGCGATCCCATCGCTGATGGTGTTACTCGCGCTGGGCATCGTGTTCGCCGCGCGCCGTTTTTCCGCAACGTGGGCACGGATTGGCGTGATGGCGGCGACGATTCTCATCGTGACGATGACCGCCCGCTTCAGCAGCGCGGTTGCGCCGCCGGCGCCATTGCGGGAAGGAGAGCGCCGGTACGTGGACGTTGGCGTCTATGTCAACCAGGCGCTGCCGCGCAACGGCGTCGTCCTCGGCGTGCAGGAGAGCGGGAGCGTCAGGCACTATGGCGGCCGCATGACGATTCGCTGGGACCTGATCGATCGTGACTGGGCGCCGCGAGCGCCGGCGGAACTCGAACGGCTCGGCCTGCATCCATATCTTGTGATCGAGGACTTCGAGCTGCCCCAGTTTCGCGGCTGGTTCGGCGTCGCGGCCGACGCGCCGCTGCCCTGGCCGCTGATCGCGCGCATGCGCGAGAACGGCGGCGTGTCTGTTTACGACCTCGGATCACGCGCGAGCGCCGTGGCACCGGTGTCGATCGAGCCGGGGGGCACGCCGCGTTGCGCGGCGCCTCCGCCACTGCTCGTGCAGCGACCGTGAAGCCGGATCAGCGCAGGACGAGCACTTCCGCGATCGACCAGTCGTGCTTGCTCCAGCCAAGCTGCTTCAGCCGGATGAATCGAACGTTGTCCCGGTTGACCGGAATGACCAACGGAATTGACCTGGGGTGCCTGACCGCCGCGTAATAGGCGTGCAGGGCGGTGTCGCCGAGGAACGCCGTTTCCCACTGCGCTCCATCGGGTGAGGTTTCGAGCTGCAGCCGCGCCGGATAATCCGTCATGAACTCGCCGAGTTCCGTCACGACTTGCGCGACGTGACCGGGATCGGCAAGCTCGATCGTGTAGTCGGCTGCCGAGCGCTGGACGCCCCCGCTCCAGCGCGTCTTTACCGTCCCGTCGATCGCGCGCGGCGCGTGAGGTGGACTCGGCGTTGAATCGACGGACTTGATCGTGACCGCCGGCCCCGCCTCGTCCGGAACCATCTCACCGCCGTTGTTGGCCGGCAGCACGTAGCTGCTCCATGCCGCGTGGGTCTCGTGCAGTCGTGCGCCCGGATATGCCGCGATGAATTTTCGAAGCCCTTGATCTTCGTCCCCTGCGTGACCGATGACGACGCCCACGGATCCCCTGGCGGTGAGCGCCTGGAGTATCCGCGGATCGTGCGCGTTGAGCAGCTCCCGCATCGCGTATTGGTGTGGCGCACCATAGCCGCTGAATCCGTTATAGAGAGGGACCGGATCGAACATCTGCTGGTAGACCGCGATCGCATCGTGGTCGTCGTCCATTGGCAGATCGAGGCGCGCGAATACGCCGGGCGGGCTGGGACGCCGCTCCGGTGCGTCCAGCACGATGAACGTGCGGGGCCAGCCATCGAGCAACAGTCCCGCGACGGCGACGTAGAACACAATCATGCGCCCGCGTCCGTGAAGGCGATGAACGGCCAGCGCCGCCAGCACGCTGAGGCACGCGAGCGCCATCATCCAGAACCGCGTGGGGACGCGCAGCCCCTCGAAACCCGGCAATCGCATCAGCCAGCCGTACGGCGCCTGATAAAGGATGCGGTGGTCGAACACCATCGGGTCGGGGCCGAGCGCAAAGACCCACATCGCGCACGCTGCGAACGCGTAGAAGAGCAGCGGTGATCGCCGTCTGGTGGCCTGGACGACGCGTGGCAGGGTCGCCATCCATCCGATCGCGGCGAACATCGCGAGCGTCAGCGGTTTGTCGGCCCGCGCGATGGACAGCACGCGCACGCCGCCGATCGTCAGCCGCCACGCTCCGTAATAAATCGGCAGCAGCGCCCCGGCGACCAGCACCACGAAAAGAGCCGCGAGCGTGCGGCGTATGACTCTCGTCCTTCGCGATTCCGCTTGCGCCATGAGCGGTCGCGCGGCGAAGACGACGAACAGCGATAGTGCAACGATCGTGAGACCCGGAAACAGCTCCCCCTCGGGCTTGTTGAAACCTCGTACCCATCCCCAGAGAAGCAGGTCGTAGCTCGCCGTCAGCAGGGCGGCGACGTCGGCGCTGAAATGCTGAATCTCTTCGAGTCCACGATGGAAGTCGTACGTGCCCCTGAGGATGTTCGCGTAGCCGACGAGGAATGGTGACAGCAGGACTGCTGCGATCGCAAAAAAACCTGCGACCTTCGCCCACTGCACGGCCGTCCAACGGCCGGCCGCGAACCATGCGAACCAGAATGCGAGGAGGACACTCAGAAAGAACAGGTAGTAGCCGTTCGACATCGCCTGCATGAACCAGGCGCCGGCGGCCAGCGCGATCCATTTCGCCGATGGCTCGCGGTCGTACCGGTGCAACGCCGCAAGGCAGACCGGCGTCCAGTACGCGCAGAGGACCTGGATGTGCGGCAGCTGCGCCAGGCGGTATGGCGCGAACGCGAATGCAATCGCGGCGACGAACGACGCGTCGTGCCTGCGCGTGAGCGTGTAGGCGAGAAAATGCGCGCCGAGCGCGCTCAGAATGTAGCTTGCGAGCAGCGTGACGTTGTAGCCGACCATCGGATTCCCGGTCAGCGCGATCAGCGGCGCGGCGATCGGTGCGAGACCCAGGAGATGTTCCGAGAACGCGAACGTTCCCGTTGCGGGATAGAAGATCGGCGAGTTCCACCACTGCGCGGTCAGCGGTACGGCTTTCGTTGTCCACCAGAGTATCCAGGTGTTGAGCAGCGGATCGCCGAGATCGTGCGAAATGCTGCCGAGCCGAATCGGCAGCGGCCACGAGTACGCGATCGTGAGGATCGTGTAAGCGAGCGTGGAGAAGAAGAGCGGACGTGCGGTCTTAGGTGGTGAGGACAACTTTCCCGATGTTAGACCGGTTCTGAATGAACCGGTGCGCATCTCCGGCGCGCTCCAGCGGGAACGTGCGCGCGACGACAGGGGAAAGGCGGCCGGCGCTCAATTCCGTGAGAAGCAGATCCATCACTGGCTGAAGCTGCCGCCGCTCTTCCCAGAGATGAGCGACGTTCAAGCCGAAGACGCCGCGGTTCTTGTTGATAAGCGACAGCGGCGAGA
>DASPXV010000166.1:0-17740 GCA_035637115.1 Vicinamibacterales bacterium | reverse complement strand
ATCCACTTCTCGAAACGATAACGAACTTGCTCCCTTTGTGTCTTCGTGCCTTCGTGTGCAGCGGTCGGGTCGTCTGCCGCTACAAGCCGGACGCCGCCAGGAGGGAGCTGATCAGCACTTCGACGCCCAGCACGATCGTCGGTATTCAAGATCATGTCGTCGCTGAAGCAAGACGTTCTCTACGCCCGAAGGTGTCCGCCGCAACAACGCGGACCAGGAAGACGATTCGTCGCTCGGGATGCGAAACACGAACCGGTAGAGCTTCAGATGGCGCCCCCGCGCCGTGCAGCGCCGCCGCTTCGACGTACCGTTACTGATCGCGCAGCGCCAGCATCGGATCCACCTGCGACGCGCGGTACGCCGGGATAAAACCCGCCGAGATCGCGACGATTGACAACAACACGGCCGAGATGGTGAGCACGGCGGGATCCCACGGCCGCAGATCGAACAGCAGCGAGCCTGCGCTCTTCCCGATCGCCACCGCACCCGCGAGCCCGACCACGCCGCCAACCAATGTCATCCACGCGACCTGGCGGAGCACCATCGTCCGTACCCGCGAGGGTGCGGCTCCGAGCGCCATCCGCAGACCGATCTCGCGCGTCCGCTGCGATATGGTGTATGCGAGAACTCCATACAGTCCGACCGCGGCCAGCAGCGTGGCCAGCCCCGCGAAGAGCGATGACAGCGTCGTCATCATGTGATCGAGGAACGTGTTGTCGCGCACCTGCTGCTTCAGGGTCTTCAGGTTCTCGATCGGCAGGTTGGGGTCGATCCGCTTGACGACTGCAGTGACGGCCGACGCCATCTGCGCGGGATCGCCGTTCGTGCGGACGTACAGTGTTCCCGAGTCGAATCGGGCATCCTGCCGGTATGGCCTGAAAAAGAGCGGCGGAATCTGCCGTTTGACTTCGCTGTACTTTGCATTCTGCACGACGCCAACGATGACCGTGTCCAGCTTGCTCCGGTAGCCGCTGCCGGTCCCCATCAGCTTCCCGACGGCGTCGCGTCCGAGGTTGAATTTCTTCACGAACTCTTCGTTGACGATGGCGACTTTCTGCGAGCCGACCGTGTCGGCCGCGATGAATTCGCGGCCGGCCATCAGCGGGATGCCCATGGTCGAGAAGTAGCCGGGGCCGACCTCGTTGAACCGGGATCCCGTGTTCGTGTCGGGTCCGGCCGGAAAGCCCTGAACCGCGACGCTGTTGCCCCAGTTGCTGCCCGAGAGGATCGGGACGGTGGACGTGGTCGCGGCGGTGACACCGGGCGTGGCACGCAGCTCAGCTTCCAGGCGCTCGAACAGCAGCCGGGCGCGTTCCGGCGTGTAGCCGCTCAAATCCGGTGAGAGGCCGAATGCGAGGACGTTGTCGACCTTGATTCCGAGATCCACGCGGCTCACGTTCAACAGGCTCTTGACGAAGAACCCGGACGCGGCGAGCAGCAGCATTGACAACGCAATCTGCGCCGTAGCGAGCCCCAGACGGAACCGCGCGGCTCCGCGCGCGCCAGACGGCTGCCCGGCCTGCGCTTTGAGCGTCGAGACGAGATCCGGCCGGGTGCTGTGGATCGCCGGAAACAGGCCGAACAACAGGCCGGTGCCGACCGTCAGCAGAGCCGCGAAGAGCAGGGCCGGCGTACTCACCGCGAACGCCAACGTCCTCGCGATCTCCGCCGGCAGCAGCGCCATGATCAGCGCAAGCGTCCAGTGCGCGACGAAGATCCCGGCGATACCACCTAAGAGCGCGAGCAGCAGCGACTCCGTCAATAGTTGTCCCATCAGCCGCGCGCGGCTGGCGCCGATCGCAAGACGAATCGCCATTTCGTTCGCGCGCGCCGCGGATCGCGCGAGCAGAAGGTTGGCGATGTTGGCGCATGCGATCAGCAGCACGAAGCCGGTGACGCTGAGCAGGAGGTATAGCGGCGTCTGCGCGCCGCTGCGCACCTGGCTCTGTCCGTGCCCGCCCGGTTCGACGACGATCGGCTTGGCGCGGAATTTGGCCAGCGTCGCCTCGCTGATGTCCTTCTGCAGCGGCGCTTCGACGTCGTTGATAATCGCGTGATACTGCGCGTTCAGCGCGCCGCGCGCGGTTTCGATGCTCACGCCGGGACGCAGCCGCGCGAACAGATAGGCCCAGTAAACCGTCCGATCGTTCCAGCTGCGCCATCCCGGCTGCATCTGCCCCTTCAACGTGATCGGCACGAACACCTGCGGTTTCGCGCCGAGCGTCGTGCTGTCGAAGTCCCGCGGCGCGACGCCCACGATCGTCAGCGTGCGCCCGTTGACGATCAGTCCCTGGTTCAGGACGTTGGGGTCCGCCGCAAACCGCGTGGTCCAGTACGCATGACTGAGGACGACGACCGGCGCTTCGCCGACGAGGCGATCGTCGTTCGAGTCGAACAGCCGTCCCAGCGCCGGTTGCAGCTGCAGCACCTGGAAGTAGTTCCCCGACACCATCAAGCCCTGGCCATTGAGCGTCTGCCCTTGATAGGAAAGGTTGGCGCCGAACAGCAGGTGCGCGGCGATGCCCGTGAACACCGTCTGCACTTTCTGCAGGTCGCGGAACATCGCATAGCTGACGACCGCGTCGCAGTCACCCGCCTGCCCGCAGGAAGTCGATCCGGGCTTCGGTTCCGGCGCCGCGAGGTTCACCAGCTGCGCCGGTTGCGGCACGGTCAGCGACTCGAGCAGCATCTGGTTGAAGCAGGAGAAAATCGCGGCGTTTGCCCCGATTCCCAGCGCGAGCGAGACGATCGCGATCACCGTGACAAAGGGGGTCTTGAAAAGGGTCCTGAAGGCGAACTTCACGCTGCTCATGGGACTTTGGACGTAATTAGGCGGCTCGAAGTTTACGCCGCCAATCTGCAATCGCCATTCGCCAATGCTACGATCGGCGGGTGCGGAACTGGAAGTACGTCAGGTGAGCGCCGAGTGGTCCGACTTCGCCGCATCCGCCAGCGATGAAGATCTGCGCGAGCGAATCCTCACGGGCTTCAGGAGCGGCAAGCCCTTCACGCCGTACGTTCCCACGCTGCCCATGCCCGCCGCGATCGGGTCCGTGCTGGATTTCGGCTGCGGTCTCGGCCGCAACTTTCCATACCTGAAGACGATCGCCTCGCACGTCGTCGGCTTCGATCTGCCGGAAATGATCGAGCGCTGCCGCAACGCGTCTCCGGTCGGCGTCGCACTGCTGTCTGCTGACTGGAACGCCGTGCGCGCGATGCGCTTCGATCTCGTGTTCGCGTCGCTTGTGCTGCAGCATGTCCCGGAGGACGTGTGCCGCGCGGCGCTCGACGATTTCGCGACGATGGCGCCGATGACGTATCTTCTCGCGAGAGGGGAAGGGGACTTCGGGTTCAGCGCGCTGGACCTCGCGGCCCGTTCCGCCCGGT
Source organism: Vicinamibacterales bacterium (assembly GCA_035637115.1). Classification (GTDB taxonomy): domain Bacteria; phylum Acidobacteriota; class Vicinamibacteria; order Vicinamibacterales; family 2-12-FULL-66-21; genus JAICSD01. Next base: position 14,353 of record DASPXV010000166.1, on the reverse strand, counting down.
TCGAGGCCGGCGAGTGCCGGGTCGTGGATCACGATCCGGCGACCCACCAGTTGCGTGTCGTCGGCACTGTGCCGTTTGACGAGGCACGGTCCGCCGGCGATTCCCGGCACTTCGAAGTATTGCTACATTCGCGTATTTACAGGAGATGACGGTCATGCGCACCATGGTTACGCTCGTACTTGTCGCGACGATCGCGGCGCCCGCCTTCGCCCAGCCGGCGGCCAACCCGATCAGCGACGGCATCCGGACGCAGTGGAACGCCGTGAAACGCAACATCCAGCAGTCCGCGGAGCTCATGCCCGACGCGACGTTCGATTATCGGCCGGTGGACGGCGTGCGTTCGTTCTCCGAGATTCTCGCGCACGTCGCCGGCGCGAGCTACGCCATGTGCGCGGCCGCGAAGGACGAGAAGACGCCGTTCGCGGAGGATTATTTCGAGAAGAATGCGAAGGGGCGCGCCGCGATCGCCAAGGCGACGACCGAAGCGATCGCGTACTGCGACGCCGCTTTTACGGCATTGACCGACGCGAACGCCGGGCAGATGGTGCCGAATCCCCTTGGCGACGGGCAGCGGACGCGCACGTCTGTGCTCGTCCTGCAGATCGGCCACGACAACGAGCACTACGGTAACCTCGTCACCTATTTCCGGATGAACGGGATTGTTCCGCCTTCCTCTCGGAGGTAGGACGTTGGGGATGAGACAGCGGAGTGTCCGGTTCATCTGCATCGTCGCACTTGCTGCAGTTGCGGCGGCGCCGCGCGCGCAGCAGGCGACTTCGATCGCGAGCGACCAGCCTGAGTATGGACCGCTGAAAGGTACGCTGGTCATCGTCGGCGGCGGGAACCTGAACGGCTCCGGGATTCATGAGAAGTTCATCCAGCTGGCGGGCGGATCGGAAAAGAACTTCGTGATCGTCCCTACCGCGGGCGGCAATCGCAACGCACAGGGTGCGCTGATCGCGTACGACGAGCAGCAGGTGATCGCGCCGTGGGTGAAGCTCGGGGTCAAGATCGTGCATATGCTGCATACGCACGATCCAAAAGTGGCCGACACCGAGGCGTTCGCACAGGTGCTGCGCACGGCGGACGCGGTATGGTTCAACGGCGGCCGTCAGTGGAACATCGTGGACTCATATGCGAACACGCTCACGTACCGCGAGTTCCACAAGGTCCTCGAGCGAGGCGGCGTCATCGGTGGCAGCTCCGCGGGTGCGACGATCCAGGGGGATTACCTGGTGCGCGGCGACACGTCCGGCCCGGACGTGATGATGACGAGCGAGCCGACCCACCAGGAGGCGTTCAGGTTTCTTCGCAAGGTCGCAATCGATCAGCACATCAACACGCGCAACCGCTGGGACCACCTGATCGCCGTCATCCAGAAGTACCCGAACCTTCTCGGGATCGGTCTGTCCGAGTCGACAGCGATTGTCGTGAAGGGGGACACGTTCGAGGTCATAGGAGCGTGGAAGGTAGCGGTCCACGACAACACGCGTCTCTACCAGCCGTGGGAGAAACCGTACTACGTGCTATCGGCGGGTGACGTCTACAACATGAAGACGCGCCGGATCGAAAAGCTCGGCATCGGCTCGGTACCGCCGCAGCGCGGACGCGGATCCGAGGGAGGATAGATGGTCCGCTCGATCGTTGCGGCGGTCGCCGTTGCATACCTGTCGCTCGCGCCCACCCAGGCGCCCGATCAGTTCTTCGGATTCCACATCGGCGCAGACGGCGAGCTCGCCCGCTATCCGACGATCGTCGAGTACCTGCAGCACCTGTCGCAGACCACCAATCGGGTGAAGTTTGAAGAGGTCGGCAAGACCACGATGGGGAATCCGTACGTGCTGGCGACGATCAGCGCGCCGGAGAACCTCGCGAAGCTCAATCGCCTCGTGGAAATCAACCGGCGTCTCGCGGATCCGCGCGGGTTGAGCGAGGTGGAGGCCAGACGGCTCGCGCAGGAAGGGCGCGCGTTCTATTTCGTGTATGGAACCATCCATTCTACGGAAGTGGGCAACACGCAGTCGCTGATCGAGATCGCGCACAAGCTGGCGACCGACACGAGTCCGGAAATCAAGCAGATCCTCGATAACGTGGTCGTGCTTCTCGTGCCGTCGCAGAACCCGGACGGACAGTACCTGGTCGTCGATCACTGGTACAAGACGAAGGGCACAACCTTTAACCGTATCTACCCCGACCTGTACCACAAGTACACCGGGCACGACGACAACCGCGACTGGTTCATGTTCACCCAGAAAGAGACGCGGCTCGCCGTCGAAATCCAGAACAAGTACAAGCCGATCATCACGCACGACATGCACCAGAAAGGATCGGGCGGCGCGCGGATTTTCGTGCCGCCGTTCGACGATCCGTACGATCCCAACGTGCACCCGATCATCGCGCAGGGCATCATGACGGTGGGACAGGCGATGGCGTCGGCGCTGGTGGCCGAGGGCAAGGGTGGAGTCGAGTGGCTCTCGACCTACGACTTGTGGGCGCCGGCGCGCCAGTACATGGTCTACCACGGCCAGCCGCGCATCCTGAGCGAGATCGCCAGCGTCAATCTCGCCGATCCATTGATCAATGCCGATGGGAGTCCAATCGGACCGCAGGAGCCGCGCTGGAACTTCCCTCTGCCCTATAGAAAAGCGGACTGGCGGCTGCGGAACATCGTCGATTACGGCGACACGGTCGCGTTCGCCGGAATGGCGCACGTCGCGAAGTACCGTACGACCTGGCTCGAGAACTTCCACCGGATCCACGCGGACTGGGTGAACCGCACCGAGGCGCCCTACGCGTTCGTCGTGCCCACCGCGCAGCGCGATCCGTTCGAGACGTTCGAGATGCTCGATATCCTGCGCATCGGCGAAGTGGAAATTCACCAGGCGAAGGCGCCGTTTTCCGCCGGCGGCAAAAGCTACGCGGCGGGATCCTGGGTGATCAAGACTGCGCAGCCCTACGGCGCGTTTGCAAAGACGATGCTCGAGAAGCAGAAGTATCCCGACCTTCGTATCTACCCAGGCGGGCCGCCGAAGCCACCCTATGACGTTACCGGCCACACGCTGTGGATGCTGTTGGGCGTCGAGGTCGATCAGATCGAGAAGCCCTTCGAGGCAACACTCGAACTGGTAAAGAACCCGCATCCAGCCGTACCGTCTTTTCCTTCGACGGCGCGCGGAAACTATCTGATCGGCCCGACGTCGAACGCCGCGTTCATCGCTGTTGCGAAGCTCCAGGCTGCGAAAGTGCCGATCTATCGCGTTGCGACGGAGAGTGGCACGATCGCCGCGGGCACGTGGGTGGTTCCCGTGACTCCGGATGCGACGCGAATTCTCAGCCAGGTGTCGCGCGACACCGGGCTCGAGGTGCGCGCGGCGGATCGCCCGATCGGTGGCGACGTATACCGGTTGAAGCCCGAGACGCGTATCGGACTCTGGCGCGCCGCGAACAACATGCCGGCCGGCTGGCTGAAATGGCTGTTCGAGCAGTACGGCTTCAATCACAAGGCGATCGTGTCATCGGACTTCGAGAAAGATCTGTCGTCGCAGTTCGATGCGATTGTTCTGCCGGATGGCACGAGCCGCGGGACGATCGTCAACGGCCTCAGCGCCGAACGCAACGACAAGGAATGGTCCTGGGCGTACGGCGTGGGCGAGGACGGCTGGAAGAAGCTCGGCGACTGGGTGCGCGGCGGCGGCACGCTGATCGCAATCGGCTCCGCCGTCGAGACGGCGCGCCAGTTGCTCGATCTGCCCATCGAGGCGGTCCTTCCTGAGGCACGCCCCGCGGGCCGCCCTTCGACAGGCTCAGGGCAGGCAGCAAGCGGGCCGCTCCAGTTCTATTGCCCGGGATCGCTCCTGCAGAACGAATTCAACACGGCGCATCCCGTCGCGTTCGGCATGCCGGCCTCATGGCCCGTGTTCTTCGAGGGTGACCAGGCGTATCGCCTCAAGCCGGGTTTTACGATCCAGAGCGAAGCGGTGTCGCGTTACCCGGCAAAGGGACCGATGCTGCAGAGTGGGTGGCTGCTGGGAGAAGAATTCCTGCGCGACCAGTCCAACGTCCTCGCCTTCCACGTCGGCAAGGGATACGTCGTGACGCTGGGCAGCCAGATCGACTTCCGCACGCAGCCGCGCGCGACGTTCAAGCTGCTCTTCAACGCGATGTTCCACGGCCCGTCGACGCGCGTACCCGCCGCGCAGATTGGGACGCACCCCTAGATTCCTGTAGCTTCCGCCTTTAGGCGGAAGAGGCTGCTCCGAAGGATTTCTCGCGAAACGTCCGTCGGCTGTTCGACGTCGCGATTTATTGGGAGAGGTGGAGAGATATGATTCCCGCCATGCGAACGATGCTCGGCTGTGGGCTCATGCTGGGAGTGATCCTGTTCCAATCGCCTGCCTCCAACCTCCGCCCATTCGACATCGTCATCCTTAACGGTCACGTCATCGACGGCACGGGATCGCCGTGGTACGCCGCGGATGTCGGGATTCGCGACGGACGGATCGCGGCGATCGGGCGGCTCGCGGGCGCTTCGGCGAAGAAGAACATCGACGCCACCGGAAAGGTCGTTGCGCCGGGCTTCATCGACATGCTCGGGCAATCGGAACTGACCGTGCTCGTCGATCCGCACCTGCCCTCGAAGATCTTTCAGGGGATTACCACTGAGCTCACTGATGAGGGAGGTTCCGCCGCACCGCTGAACGACGCGATCGTCAAGGCGGACAAGGTCGACTACGACCATTTCAAGCTGACGCCAGACTGGCGCACGTTCGCGCAGTACTTCGCGCGCGTGGAGAGACAGGGGCTCGGGATCAACATGGCGCACCTGGTGGGAGCGACGCAGGTCCGCCGGATGGTGCTGGGTGACGACGACAAGCAGCCGAGCGCGCCGGAGCTGGAGCGCATGAAAGGGCTCGTCAGGGAAGCGATGGAACAGGGCGCCTTTGGCGTGTCGACGTCGCTGCAATATCCGCCAGCGCCGTACGCGAAAACCGGCGAGCTCGTGGCGCTTGCGACGGAGGCGTCCCGCTACGGCGGGATTTACGCGACGCACATGCGCTCGGAAGGGGGCACGGTCCTGGAGGCGCTCGACGAAGCGATTCGCATTGGCCGCGACGCGAAGATTCCTGTCGAGATCTGGCACGTGAAGGCGGCGGGTAAGCGCAACTGGGGCCGCATGAAAGAGATCGTCGCGAAGATCGAGCAGGCGCGGCGCGACGGCGTCGAGGTGTCCGCCGACACGTACGCCTACACCGCCTGGTTCAACTCGTTCTCCGCGTTCATTCCGCCATGGGCGCACGACGGCGGCGACGAAAAGCTGATCGCGCGGCTGAAGGATCCGCAGACGCGAGAACGCATCAGGAAGGACATGCTCGCTCCCAATGACGAGGGATGGGACAACGAGTGGCAGGAAATTCCGGGACCCGAAGCCGTCCTCATCGGCGCCGTCCAGAATCCCGAGTTGATGGCGATCCAGGGGAAGACGCTCGCGGAGGTGGCAGCCCTCTGGAAGGCGGATCCGATCGATACCATTTTCGACATCCTGGTCAAGGACCACGCGTTCACGTCCGTCGCGGTATTCGGGATGTCTGAGCCCGACGTCGCGCTCGCCGTCGCGCAGCCGTGGGTCGCGTTCAACAACGACTCGCAGGGCACGGCGCCTACGGGCCTGCTCGGCCAGGAGCATCCACATCCGCGCGCCTACGGCACGTTCCCGCGCATCCTGCGCAAGTTCGTGCGCGAGGACAAGCTGTTGTCGCTGGAGGATGCGATCCGGAAGATGACGTCGCTGCCCGCGCAGAAGATGCGCCTCGCAGACCGTGGAGTACTGAAGCTCGGGATGTGGGCGGACGTCGTGGTCTTCGACCCCGACACGATCACCGACAAGGCGACGTTCGCGCAACCGAACCAACTCTCTGCCGGAATGGATTACGTGCTCGTGAACGGCGTGCCGGTGATCGCGGGCGGCAACGCGACGAACGCGCTGCCCGGCAAGGTGCTCAGAGGGCCCGGAGCGTCTCGCTGACGTCTACCCGCGTTGCGGCGATCAGTGAGCATCATGCCTGGATCGAATCCGCGCGGCCGGTCTCGACCGCGCGGATTCCCAATTCACAGTGACTGAAGGAACGTGACGATCTGCGCTCGCCGCGTCGCCGTCAGGGACCGGAACCGGTTGATGATGGCGCCTGCCTCACCCGCATGATCCAGGATGGAGTCGGTGAACGTCAGCGATGCGCCGTCGTGCATGTGTCGATCGTGCGTCCGGCTGCCCCGGAGCGGCGGCGTGCACAGCTTGTCCGCCTACAAGCGACAATTTCGTCTGTGAACGGAGTTCCTGTACTACTGCGCGCTGCCGCGCCGTCCGCCGGTCGGTGGCTTCAGTTCGTACTCCTTTGGAGGATCCATGTTGAGTAGATGCTTCACAAAATAGTCCCACCGCCGGCGCGTCATGTAGTTGGACGCGTCACCGAACCCGTGACGCTGGTTCGGCAGCAGCAGCAGATCGAAATCCTTGTTGGCTTTGATCAGGGCATCCACCACGAGCAGCGTGTTGTTTGGCGGCACGTTGTTGTCGAGCGTGCCGTGCGCGAGCAGCAGGTGTCCTTTCAGGTTCTTCGCATGCGTCTGGTTGGCCTGATCCTCGTAGACCGCCTTCGTCTGATCGGTCAGCAGCGGCATCCACTTCTCGGCCCAATCGTCTTCGTAGACGCGGTTATCGTGGTTGCCGGATTCCGAGATGCCAACCTTGAAGAAATCCGGGTACTTGAACATCGCGGCGGCCGTCGCATATCCGCCGCCCGAATGTCCCCAGATACCGGCGCGCTCGAGATCGATGTATGGGTACTTCTGCGCGAGCTGCTTCATCGCAGTGACCTGGTCGGGCAGCGTGTTGTCGCCGAGATTGCCGTAGTACGCATCGTGGAACTTCTTCGAGCGCCACGGCGTTCCCATTCCGTCGATTTCGACGATGATGAAGCCGAGCTCGGCGAGCGACTGGTTGTCGCCGCGTGCCGCGTTGAAGTTGCGTCCGCCGACGCTGCCGCTCTGCGGGCCGGGATAAATGTGATTGATGATCGGGTACTTCTTCGCGGGATCGAGGGTCGCCGGCTTGAACATCAGCCCGTAAAGATCCGTCTGCCCATCGCGTCCCTTGACGACAATCGGCGTCGGCGGCTGCCAGCCCGTTGCCTGCAACTTCGAGATGTCGGTCTTTTCGAGCTCTAGGATCTGTTTACCGGTTGTCGCGTCGCCAAGCACGGCGACCGGCGGGACATCAGGTTTCGAGTAGCTGTCGGTGAAGTACTTGCCGGACGGTGAGAGCGAGACGTCGTGCGTCGCGTCTTCAGGCGTGAGGAGCTGCAGCCCCTTGCCGTCGAAGCCGACGCGGTACAGGTGCACGAAGTACGGATCGCGACCCTTTTCCTTGCCGACGCCGAGGAAGTGAATGACGCGCGCTTTCGCGTCGACGCGCAGCACTTGCGTCACGTTGCCCTCGCCGGACGTGATCGCGTTCTTCAGCTTTCCGGTCTTCAGATCGTACAGATACAGCTGCCCCCAGTTCTCGCGTTCGGAGAACCAGATGATTTCGTTCGAGGCCGGAAGGTAGCGCCAGTTGACGGCACCGTTTCCGGACTCGAAGTAGGTCGAGACCTTTTCATCGAGGATCTCGCGGACTTCGCCGGTCGCGACCTCGGCGATCCGGAGGTTCTCCTGACGGTGATCGCGCGACGTCGCGACGTAGGCGATCGTCCTGGAGTCGGGCGCCCAGTAGACGTCCGCCCATTCGCCGCCACGGCACGCGACGTTGTCGCACAGTGTCGAGCGATGCTGATCCGGTCCTGTGAGCAGGCGCGTCACCTTGGCAGTATCGACGTCGATGATCACGCGATGGATGAGCGCGACGTTCTCGTCGCCGGGGAGCGGAGACTTCCACGCCTCGAGCTTCGGGTGGCCGACCTGCGTGGTGACGAGATAGAGGTCGCCGACGTTGCGCTGGTCCTGCTGGAAGGTCGCGATCGTCTTCGAGTCGGGCGACCAGAGCAGGATGGCACGGTCGCTCTTCGCCCAGCCGGCGTTGTCGGTCGCGTAGCCGAAGTCCTGCACGCCATCGGTAGTGAGCTGCTTCTCCTTGCCCGTGGCGAGGTCGCGCACCCAGAGGTTCCAGTCTTTTATGTAGGCGGTGCGCTTGCCGTCCGGCGACGGAACGTCGATCCGCGTTCCGCCGCGGCCGCCACCCGCGGTCTGTGCCGCGCGGCCCCCACGCTCGCCCTCTGTGGCGGCGCATTGCGGCAGGTCGCACGCGCTCTTCGTCCCTTTCACCGGATCCACCAGCACCGCCTCGCTCCCACTCTCCGTCGTCACGCGGTACCACATGCGATCGTCCGGCAGCCAGTTGCCGCGGACCCCGGAGCGATAGACGAGCGGCGTGACGTTGTAGGCCATGAATTTCTCGGCGCGCGCGTAGTCCGCAGCGGTCATGGCGCTCCGCTGCGCGACTACCGGTATCGCGCCCCCGGCACACAACGCGGCGGCCGCTATAAAGAAGACAAGCTTTCTCATGCCGACGAATCCTCCGATGCGAAGTATGTCATTTCCAGGTTGCGTCTTTGTGACCTTTGCGCCTCTGTGCTTAACTAGCGTCACAAAGCTTTGGTAAGGAGCCCCATGTTTCGCGCACGACTCGTCTTTGCGGCGCTGCTCTTCACAGCCACTGGCGTGTTCGCGCAACCCCAGGTCCCGACCATCGATCAACTGATTGGACTGAAGCGTGCCGGTTCGCCGGCCATCTCGCCGAACGGGCAGTGGGTGGCCTACACCGTCAGAGAAGCGAACTGGGACGAAAATAATTACCACACCGAAATCTGGCTCGCGGACGTGAAGTCCGGCGAACTGCGGCAGCTGACGAGCAACGCGAAGAAATCGAGCTCGTCGCCCGCCTGGTCGCCCGACGGCACGAAGCTGGCCTTTGCCACGGATCGCGACGACAAGCGGCAGGTGTACCTCATCGATCCCCGCGGCGGCGAAGCGCACAAGCTGACCTCCGTCGAGGAAGGGATCGGCAGCTTCGCGTGGGCACCCGATGGAAAGTCGATCGCCTTCACATCGACAGAGCCGAAAACGGACGCCGACAAAGAACGCGAAAAGAAGTTCGGCGAATTCGACGTCTTTGGCGAAGGCTACCGGATGTCGCACCTCTGGGTATTCGACCTCTCGACGAAGAAGGTGAAGCGGCTCACCAGCGGCGCGTTCACGGTCGGATCGTTCAACTGGTCACCTGACAGCAGGCAAATCGCTTTTGATCACCGCGTCAATTCCGCGAACACCAGCGGCGCCACTGCAGACATCTCCGTCGTCACAGTAGCGGACGGCACCGTGCGAAAGCTCGTCGAACAGGACGGCGCCGACGCCGGTCCCGTCTGGTCGCCGGATGGGACGCGCATTGCCTTCGGGTCCGCAATGAAGAAGGAGTTCTCGTTCCTGAATAGCGGCATCGGCGTGATTCCCGCGGTGGGCGGTCGCATCGACTACATCACGACGGCATTCGACGAGAATCCGTCGATCGTGGACTGGAATCGCGGCGGCCTCTTTTTCAGCGCATCGCAGCGGACGTGGTCGTTCCTCTTCAGCGTGGATCCCGCGACGAAGGCGATCAGAAAGTTCGCCCCCTCGGAGCAGTCGATCGGCTCCGGCTTCAGCCTGACGCCGGACGGCCAATGGGTCGCCTTCTCAGGGTCTGATGCATCCACGCTGGCGGAGATCTACGTGGCGCCTGTTGCATCGGCGATGAAGGCGCGGAAGCTGACCGACATGACGGCCCAGACCACGAGCTGGTCGAAAGGGGCGATCGAGCTCGTCTCCTGGAAGAGCCAGGACGGCGCGGCGATCGAAGGCGTTCTCCACAAGCCCGTCGGTTTCCAGCCAGGGAAGAAGTATCCGCTGCTCGTCGTGATCCACGGTGGACCGACGGGCACCTCGCGCCCCCAGGCCTTCTCCAGCACGTCGATCTATCCGATCGACATCTGGACCGCGAAAGGCGCGCTGGTGCTCGAGCCGAACTATCGCGGCAGTGCCGGCTACGGCGAGGCGTTTCGATCGCTGAACGTCCGCAACCTTGGGGTCGGCGACGCGTGGGACGTGCTCTCCGGCATCGACTATTTGATCAAGGAAGGACTCGCCGATCCGGATCGCGTCGGCACCATGGGATGGAGCCAGGGAGGATACATTTCCGCCTACCTGACGACGCATGACAGCGCGCGCTTCAAGGCCGTGTCGGTTGGCGCGGGCATCTCCGACTGGATGACGTACTACGTGAACACCGATATCACGCAGTTCACGCGGCATTACCTGAAGGCGACGCCGTGGGACGACCCCGAGATCTACGCGAAGACGTCGCCGATCACGTATATCAAGAACGCGAAAGCGCCGACGCTGATCCAGCACGGCTCGACGGACCAGCGCGTACCGCCGCCGAACGCGTTCGAGCTCTATCGCGGCCTCCAGGACGTCGGCGTGCCGTCGAAGCTGATCATCTACAAAGGCTTCGAAGGCGTCGGCCACGGACCCTCGAAACCGAAGTCGAGCCGCGCCGTCATGCAGCACAACCTCGAGTGGTTCGACAAGTACATCTTCGGGGAATCGACTTCAAGCACTTCACAACAGGAGAAATAACGTGTCACGTGCGTACTCACGCGGAGGGCGCAGAGCCCTCAAAGGACAAATGTATTTACTCGGCGTGCTTTGCCTCTGCATGAGTGCGTACGTGACAGGCCTTGCCAGCCAGCCAGCCGCCACGGAAGCAGCGCTGTTCTCGGATCTCAAGTGGCGCCATGTCGGACCTTTCAGGGCGGGGCGCGTCAACGCCGTCTCGGGAGCGGTCGGACAGCCGAACACGTTCTATTTCGGATCGGTTGGCGGTGGCCTCTGGAAGACGACGAACATCGGCCGCACGTGGACGCCAATCTTCGACGGCACCGGCGTGGCCTCGATCGGCGCGATCGGTGTGGCACCGTCGAACCCCGACGTGATCTACGTCGGCACCGGCGAGGCGGACTTGCGCGACTCGATCGCGTTCGGCGACGGCGTCTACAAGTCCACCGACCAGGGCAAGACGTGGCGTCGCATGGGACTCGAATCCACGCGGCAGATCGGCAGGATCATCGTCCACCCGCGCGATCCCAACATCGTCTACGTCGCCGCGCTCGGGCATGTCTACGGGCCGCACCCCGACCGCGGCGTGTATCGCTCCCGCGACGGCGGCGCGACCTGGCAGAAGGTCCTGTTCAAGGACGAGAACGTCGGCGCGATCGATCTCGCGTTCGACAGCGCGAACCCGCAAGTCGTCTACGCCGCCATGTGGGCCGTGCGGCGTCCTCCATGGTTCATTTACGCTCCCGCGAACGGGCCCGGCAGCGGCTTGTACAAGTCCACCGACGGCGGCAACACGTGGAACCAGCTGACGAACGGCCTGCCGACGGAAGGTCTCGGCCGCATGGGAATCGCGGTTGCGCCGTCGAACCCGCGGCGCATCTATGTCATCGCGGACGCGAAGGAAGGCGGGCTCTTCCGATCGGACGACGCCGGCGCGACCTTTACGAAGACGTCAGGCGATCAGCGCATCTGGCAGCGCGGCTGGTACTTCACGAAAGTCGCCGTCGATCCGCGCAACGCCGACATCGTCTACGTCCCGAACACCGGCGTCTACAAGTCCACAGACGCCGGCCGCACGTGGGGCGCGCCGATCAAGGCGTCGCCCGGCGGCGACGACTATCACCAGATGTGGATCGCGCCGGACGATCCAGGTCGCATGGTGATTGGCGGCGACCAGGGAACGATCGTGTCGGTTGACGGCGCGAAGACCTGGAGCTCCTGGTACAACCAGCCGACGGCGCAGCTGTATCACGTGGCGGCGGACTACAGGTTCCCGTACTGGCTCACCGGCGCGCAGCAGGACAGCGGCGCGGTCGGCACGCCGAGCCGCACCTGGCTCTCGGTGCTCTCGATGCACCACTGGACCGGGCTGTGCGCGGGCGGAGAAAGCGGATACACAGCGCCCGATCCGCTGCATCCCGAAATCCTGTTCGGCGGCACGGTAGAGAAGTGCAACGTCAACACCGGTGAAACGAAGAACGTCACGCCCGAGGTACCCGAACCCGGCGTCACGTATCGGCACGCGTGGACGCAACCGCTGGTGTTCTCCCAGGCGGATCCAAAGGCGCTCTACTTCGCCAACCAGTTCGTGTACAAGACCACCGACGGCGGCCTGAAGTGGACGAAGATCAGTCCGGATTTGACGCGCGAAGATCCCGGCATTCCTCCGAACCTCGATCCCACGGCCGCGGCGGATGCCCCGGCGTACAAGCGCCGCGGAGTCGTCTATACGCTCGCGCCTTCACCGGTGCGCGCGCCCGTGATCTGGACCGGCACGGACGACGGGTTGATCCAGCTCACGCAGGATGACGGTCAGACGTGGCACGACGTGACCCCGCGTGATCTCACGCCGTGGACGAAGGTCGTTATGATCGAGGCGTCGCACACGGATCCGAACACGGCATATGCGGCAGCGGAGCGCCACCAGCTCGAAGATTACGAGCCGCACGTCTATCGCACGCGCGACGCGGGAAAGACGTGGCAGGCCATCACGAACGGTCTGCTCGCCGGCGTGTACGTGCAGACGGTGAAGGAAGATCCCGTCAAGCCGGGACTGCTGTTCTGCGGCACCGAGCGTGGGGTCTTCGTCTCGTTCGATGCGGGCGATCGCTGGCAGCCGCTGCAGTTGAACCTTCCGCCGTCGTCGATGCGCGATCTCGTGATCAAAGATGACGACCTGATCGTGGCGACGCACGGCCGCGGATTCTGGATTCTCGACAACATCACGCCGCTGCGCCAGATCGATGCCGCGTCGGTAGCGGCTGATGCGTTCCTCTTCAAACCCGCGGACGCGGTCCTCGTGCCCGAGCCGAGCGAGCAGGGAACGCCGCTGCCGAAGGACGAACCGGCGGCGGAGAACGCGCGGTGGGGCGCAATCGTGGACTACTACTTGAAGGGCGCGCCGAGCGGTCCGGTGGTGATCGAAATTTCCGACGCTTCGGGGACAGTCGTGCGCAGGTTCGCGAGCGACGATCGTCCGCAGCCACGCGATCCGAACACGCTGAACGTGCAGACCGTATGGGCGCCGTCCGGTTCGCCGCTGCCCGCGACGGCGGGCATGCATCGATGGCTGTGGGATTTTCGCGGGCCGCCGCCGGCCGGCGGAGGACGCGGGCGCGGCGCCGCCGCGCCAATCGTGCCGCCTGGCAATTACACGGTGAAGCTCACCGCCGGCGGCCGCACCTTCACGCAGCCGCTGACGGTGAAAAAGGATCCGCGCGCGTCGTTCTGACGTGGTGATGCGCCGCGCTCCTGGCGGCACAGGCGCGCGTGCCCGCGCCGCAGGCATAGGCGAATTCGGAAACTGCTGAGTGAACGGCGGGCACCGGGCTACCGATAAGGTCAGCGAGTGGCTGAATCGCTCGTTTCAGAACGGCTGAGACTCGCGCGCGAAGCGCGCCACGAAGCGCTTCCGGAACTCGCGAAGCGGGTCGGGGTCCGCAAAGAGCACCTGCGCGCCATCGAGGACGGCCGGTTCGACGAGCTGCCGCCGGGAATCTACGCGCGGGCCGCCGTGAGATCTGTCGCCATCGCGTGCGGCTGCGACGCCGCGGAGATCCTTGCCGCCTGCGGCGCGCTGCTGCCTGCGCCCCAAGATCCGATCGCCGGCCTGGCGCGGGCTCGCGGCCTGCGAGTGTCCACACCGGAAGTTCGACCAATTCCCTCGGGCCAACCCGTCGCCCCGACGAGCGACACAGTTCCCGTGTGGCGGCGGCTTGCGGCAGCGGTCGTGGACGCGTCGGTGATTGTCACGCTGCTCCTGGCGGTTGTGCTTTCGGCTGCCGCCGCGCTCGCGGTGCGCATTTCGGCATTCAACGGCACCGCGGCCGCGTTCGGCGTCATGGGTGTGCTGCTCGCAGTCGCGTACTTCGTCTGCTTTGGCGGTATTGGCGGGACCACACCGGGCGAGCGCGCGCTTGGCGTCGACCCGGGTGCGAAGAGCGGATCGGCGTTGACGCCCGGGTCGATCGTGGCAAGAGCGCTGCGCGCGTCCACGGAAGACGTCAGGACGATTCGCCGCTGTGGCGCCTCGCTCGCCCGCTCGCGCGTCGTCGCCTGGCGCACTCAGCGCGCGTAACGCTCGGCGGCGCGCGCCTTGGCCTTGGCGGCCTCTATCTCCCGATCGCGCACCGGCGCCGTCGTCACCAGCGAATCCACCAGGCGGCGGGCCGCCGCGGCCACTTCGTCGACGGCGCGGTCGAACGCCTCT
>DASPXV010000165.1:0-21549 GCA_035637115.1 Vicinamibacterales bacterium | reverse complement strand
CGTAAAGGCGGTGTGGCTGCGCGAGCGCGCGCTCTCGATCGAACTCGTCGATCGCCTCGGACACGTCGTCCTGCGCAAGACGCACGAGACCGAGCAGCCAGTGCAGTCCCAATGCGGGATAGCGCTCTCCGCGGCCGATCTGTCTGTCCTGAATCGCGGCGCCGTGGCGCAGCACGCGTTCGGCCTCGTGGAGATTGCCGCGCGCCACGTGCACCATCGCGGACTGGAAGTACGCGAAGGCGAAGTCCGGATAGAGCGCAAGCGTGGCCGCGCCGGCGCGCAGCCGCTCGTCCCCCCACGTCGCGTGACCGAGACGGAACAAGTGGCGCCAGTTCCCTGGTTCGAGCGCGACGGCACGGCGTGCGGCGCGGATGGCTGCCGCGGTATCGCGGACGCTGACGAGGATCATCGCGAGCGTGCCATGGGCTTCCGCCAGCGTCTCGTCGAGCTCCACGGCCTGCCGTCCGTGCGCGAGCGCGCGATCGAGCAGCACCCGTGAAGGGGGAACATCGGCACGCGTCGATTCGAACGATGCGAACTCCGCGTTCGCGAGGCCGGTGTAGGCAACCGCGTACCGCGGATCGACGGCCACGGCGTGTTCGAAGTCAGCGATGGCTTTCGGCAGCTCGCGGATGTCGAGCGTCTCCACGCGCAGCCAGCCTTCCATCACCGCGCGGTATGCCTCGAGGCTCGGTGTCTCGCGATTGCGCGGCGTTGCCACGCCAGTCGGCGCGCCGAGTTCCGCGGCGAATTGCGCGGCCACCTGGTCCTGGAGCTCAAAGATGTCGTCGAGGCGTCCGTCGACCTTGGCGTCCGCGAGCGCTTCGCCGCTGACGACATCGAGGACGCGTGCGGTAATGCGCACGCGTTCAGCGCTCACCTGAAAATTGCCGATCGCCACAAGGCGCACCCGCAGCGCCGCAGCGACATCCTGGAGCGCGCCGCCCGTGCGGCGCACCGCCTCGCTGACTCGCCAGCGATCGACGACGCGAAAGTGTCCCAGCGCGCGCAGATCGTTGCAGACTGTCTCCGCGATGCCGGCTGACAGCCACGCAGCGTCCGCGTCTCCCGTGACGTTCGCGAAGTCGAGGACCGCGACCGTGTCCCCCTCGCGTTCCTGCACGGATGCGTCCGCGGTGACGGCTGGCCCCGTCTCGACAGGCGCAACGAATCGATAGCCGCGGCGTGCGACCGTCTTGATGTAGCGCGGCGCCGTCGCGGAATCGCCGAGCGCCTGGCGCAGCTCCGAGACCGCCTGCGTCAGCGCGTTGTCGGTGACGTTCGCGCCCGGCCACAGCGCGTCGAGGAGCGCTTCTTTGGTGACGAGGGAACCTGCATTGTCGAGCAGCAGCAGAAGCAGATCGAGAAGCTTGGGCGTGATCTCGAGGACACGCCCATTCTCGGTGACGCGATACGCCGACCGGTCGACCTCGAAGGGGCCGAAACGCACCCCAAGAGGTTACTAGATGGTGCGGCCGATGCGTTCCTGGAGGCGCTCGCGGTAGCCGCGGCTCAGGGTGAGCCGGGTCCCGTTCTTCAGAAATACGACGTATTCACCGTTGAACCAGGGCTGCAGCTCCCGGACCTGCTCGATGTTCACGATGTGGCAGCGATGGATGCGCACGAACGTGTCGGGCGAGAGCTTCGCCTCGACGGCGTTCATCGTCTCGCGGATCAGGTGCGAGTCAGTGCCGACGTGCAGCTTGACGTAGTTGCCCGCCGCCTCGATCCAGTCGATTTCGGCGGTGCGCACGAAGAAGATCCGGCCGCCCGACTTCACGACGAAGCGGTCGGTCCGCGCCTTTGCCGGCTTCAGGTCCTTGACGATCGCGGCGAGACGGCGCTCGATGTCGCCACCGGAGCTGCGCTCGATCTGTACCTGCGCGCGTTCGAGCGCTTCGCGGAAGCGCTCGCGGTCGAAGGGCTTCAGCAGGTAATCGAGGGCGTGGACGTCGAACGCGCGCAGCGCATACCGGTCGTACGCCGTGACGAACACCACGAACGGCATCTTGTCGGGCCCGACAGCATCGATCACGTCGAAGCCGTCCGCGCCGGGCATCTGCACGTCGAGGAACACGAGATCCGGGTGCAGCGCGAGAATTGCTTCGGCGCCGCTCGGGCCGTCGATGGCTTCGCCGACGATTTCGAATCCGGGTTCTTCCGCGAGCAGCGTGCGGATGCGCTCGCGCGCGAGGGGCTCGTCGTCGACGATCAGAACGCGTGTGCGGGGTGTGGTCATAAGGGTCCTAGGCGACACGGAAGGTCGCGGGCTGTCCCGTGGCCGCCACGTGCTGGAAGGGAATTGCGATCAGGACGGAGAGTCCGCCGTGCTTGTCGGAGAACTCCAGTCGATAGTGACGGCCGTACAGGCAATCGAGCCGCGCGCGCGTATTCGACAGGCCGACGCCGGTGCGCAGCGCCTTCAGCGTGCGCACCTGCAATCCCGCGCCGTTGTCGCGGACCTGCATCCACAGCCGATCGCCATCGCGTCCCGCCGCGATCTCGATCTGGTTGCCTCCGTGGCGCCCGGCGATGCCGTGCTTGATCGCGTTCTCGACGAGCGGCTGCAGGATCATGCGCGGCACTTCGCCGTCGAGCGCTTCCGGTTCGATCGTCACGTTGACAGCCAGACGATCCTGGAAGCGCGTCTGTTCGATGTCGAGGTACTTCTGAAGGAACTCGATCTCTTCCTTCAATGAGACCTTCGGTTCTCCGGTGCGATCGAACGTGATGCGCAGCAGGTCGCTCAATCGGCTGATCATCCGGTCGGCGGACTCCGGATCGCGGTGGACCAGCGTCGAGATCGCATGAAGCGTGTTGAACAGGAAATGGGGATGGAGCTCCGCTTCGAGCGTTTTCAGCCGCGCCTCGACGAGCCGCGTCTCGAGCAGCGCCGCCTTCAGCTTGCGCTCCTGCGACTCGTGGTAGAACGCGATTGCGTGGCTCACGCCCACGATCACCGCGTACACCATCAGGCTCCAATCGAGCTGCTCGAGGGCGCGCCGCTGGAAGAACTGCGACCACGACACGCTCGCCCACTTGCCGCCGTCCGGCCACAAGAGGAAGCGCACGCTCATCAATCCGACGAAATGCACCGCGGCGAACGTCAGCGCGCCCACGCTGTGCGCGGCAACCGCGCGGACCTTGTGCCCCGTGTCGAAGCGGAAGCGCCGCGCCGCCCATACGATCGCGGGCATCAGCAGGGCCGGCACGAACCACAGCGCCAGGTTGAGGACCAGCAGCTTGCCCGCTTCGATGGTCACGCCTGGCTTGCTGTTGATGAACGTGAGCCGGTACGCCTGCAGGAAGGAGAACAGCCCGAGCGCCATGGCGACGCCAAACACCCATCGCCAGGGGGGAGTCCACGCTTTTCGCATGCGAACAGTATCGGAAGGGGCGGAAAACTCCGTCAAGGAGCTATTCAATGGTCCCAGGTGGCTGCGGTTCATCACGGTCTCGTGTGGGTTCAGCCCAGGTCGGACGCGAGCACGATCAACGTCGCGTCGTCCTGCTGGTTGCCGCCGGTGAATGTCGCGACGGCATCGGTGAGCCGTGCCTGCATGGCTGGCGCGCTGCACACGCGGTTCGAAAGCGCCGCCGCGAGCAGCCGTTCCTCACCGAACTCGTCCCCGTCGGCGTTGCGCGCTTCGGTCAGGCCGTCGGTGAAGAGGACAACGCGATCGCCGGCGTTGAGCGCGATCGTCGCCTGCTCGTATTCCGCTTCGGGCAGCACGCCGAGCACCGGACCGCCGATGCCAAGACGTTCGTGCGATCCGCCGGCCCGCACCAGCATCGGCAGGTAATGCCCCGCGTTCGTATACGTCAGCACGCCGCTCACCGCGTCGAGCACGCAGTAAAAGAAGCTGATGAATCGTCCCTCCGCGATGTTGCCGCAGAGAATGCGATTGACCTGCTGGCAGAGCGCCTGCGGCTCAACCGCCTCGGACGCAAACGCGCGAACGGCCGCCTGGAGGTTGGACATCAACAGCGCCGCGGGAATGCCCTTGCCGACGACGTCGGCGATCGTGATCGCCAGGCGTGACTCGCTGAAGCGAATCGTGTCGAAGCAGTCGCCGCCGACGCCGGATGCCGGCTGCCACGACGCGGCGAGCTCCCACCCATCGATCTGCGGGACCTGCTGCGGCAGCAGCCGCTGCTGGATCTTGAGGGCCTCCGCGAGCTCGCGCCGCTCGGCGGCGGCGTGCGCGCGCCGCGCGCGCCCTGCCTCGATTTCCTGGCGGAGCGTGGTCAGCAGCTGCGCGTTGTCCCACGGCTTCTGCACGAAGTCACGGACGCCTCGACGCATCGCCTCGACCGCAAGATCGACGCTGCCCCAGCCGGTCATCACGATCACCGGCAGCAGCCGGTCGACCGCCTGCACGCGCGCGAGCAGATCAATCCCCTCGCGACCCGACGTCGTGTCCCCGGTGTAATTGAGATCCATGAGCACGAGATCGAACGGCCGCGACGCGAGCGCGTTGAGCGCCGCGTCGGGGGACGTCACCGCGTCGTACTCGATTCCCTGGCCTTTCAACAGCAGCTTGAGGGCGTCGAGCAGATCTGGTTGATCGTCCGCGATTAGGATCCGGGGTGTCATTTCACAGGAAACGGACATGTTGCCGCCGAGCAGGACTCCAAGGCGCGTGCCATCAGAGGGTTTGACGGAATCCGCAAGCGAAACGTGCCTATGCGATCGTGAGGCGCGATCGAGCTGTTCGCTTTCGCACACTCGAATCCCGAAAGCGGAGCAGTCGTCCTGTTTCAGCCGCGAAACCCGGCGGAATTCGACGGATTTCTGCGCGCCGCGTGGCGCAGGCTTTGCGATTGCGCGCGCGGCACGGCCGGTGCACGGGGCGTCGTGCGGTCCGCGCTCGTCGTCACTCAATTCGCGCTCGCCCTCGTCCTGCTCGTCGGTGCCGCGCTGCTGGCGCGGAGCTTCTGGCGTCTACAGCGCGTGGAGCTCGGCTTCGAGCCGCACAACGTGCTGACGGCGCGGCTGTGGCTGCCGCAGCCAAACGAGCCGTCGACCGGGCCGTATTACAACCACGCGCCGCGCGTCGCCACATATGAAGAGATCCTTCGCCGCGCGCGCACCTTGCCGGGCGTCACGGCCGGCAGCGGTCGTGCGGATGGTGCTTCGCGAGGCGCTGGTGCTGGCCGCGCTCGGCGTCGTGGCCGGTTCGGCCGCGGCGGTCATCATCATGCGTGTACTGGCGGGACTCCTCTTCGAAATACGCGCGACCGACCCGGCGACGTACGCGCTGATCGCTGCGCTGCTGGCGTTCACCGCGGCGATCGCTGCCTGGCGGCCGGCGCGCAGGGCGGCCGCTGTCGATCCCATGCTCGCGCTCCGAGCGGATTAAACTGATGCCGATGATCGTCGAGTTCATTCGCGACCTCCGGTTCGGCGCACGACTCCTTCGGCGCAGCCCGGCGTTCACGTTCACGGCCGTCGTCTCCCTCGCGCTCGGGATCGGCGGCGCGACCGCGGTGTTCTCGCTCGTGAACGCGATCGTGCTTCGCACGCTGCCCGTGCCGGATCCGCAGCAGATCTTCGTCGCAGAGGTGGTCTACCCGGGGCAGGAGCACGGCAACATCCTCTCCGCCCCCACCTACAACAGCGTTCGCAATGAACTTGGCGCCCGCAACGTCGCGGAGCTGTTCGCGGCAACGAGTCCGCAGGGAATGCAACTGCAGCCGGATGGCGATCCGAACCCGGCGCGCGGGACCGTCCAGCTCGTGTCCGGTGAGTTCTTCACTGCGCTTCGTCAGCAGCCGCAGGCCGGACGGCTGATCGGCCCCTCTGACAACAAGAATCTCAGCGGCCATCCTGTCGCCGTGATCAGTGACTCGTACTGGCGCCGGCGTCTCAATGCCGCTCCCGATGCAGTCGGGCGGCGGATCGTGATCAACGGCGCGCCTTTCACCATCATCGGCATCACGCGGCCGAGTTTCTTCGGAACCACGCTGGCTCTACGCGCCCCCGATGTGTGGGTGCCGTTCACGATGCAGTCTGACGTGCGGTACTCCGCGAACGCGAGCAACAGCGGCAACTCGGACCCGCGAAAGCCGTGGACGCCGCAGGCAGAGATCGAATGGTTGACGGTGTTCGCGCGCCTGCCGTCGACGACGCCTGTCAAGGCCGCGGTCAACGCCTTGACCGCTGCTTACCAGCGGGAGCGTGAGGCGATCCTCCCGGCGAATTCTTCAGCGGAAGACCGGACCAACGTCAAGCAGCGTCGCGTCACGCTGACGGATGCATCCGCGGGCGTGTCAGCCCTGCGCAACAGCGCCGCGCAGCCACTCTTCGTGCTGCTCGCGATGGTCGGCGTGCTGCTCGTGATCGCGTGCGGCAACGTTGCGGGCCTGCTGCTGTCGCGCGCGGCCGGCCGACAGCGCGAGATCGCGATCCGGCTGTCGATTGGCGCCGGTCGATCGCGGCTCGTGCGCCAGCTCGTGGCCGAAAGCCTGCTGCTCGCCGTCGGCGGCGGCCTGCTCGGCATCACCTTCGCGGTCTGGGCGCGTGACGCGCTGCTTGCGCTCATGGTCAACGTTGGTGGAGGACCGATCGATCTGAATACCGGCATCGATCTGCGCGTCCTCGCTTTTGCCCTGGTGGTATCAGCGATCACCGGTGTGGCGTGCGGTGTCTTGCCCGCATTTCGCGCAACGGCCGTGCCCGTGTCCGAATCGTTGAAGGAGCAGTCGCGATCGGCCGTCGGCGCCGACGGCGGGCGCCGCGGGCTGCTGGTGGGCAAGGCGCTCGTCGCGGCGCAGATGGCATTCTGCCTTCTGCTCCTCGTCGTCGCCGGGTTGTTCGCGCGCAGCCTGCGAACCCTGACGCAGACCGACGTGGGATTCGATCGCGATCACGTGCTCACCGCGCGCCTCGACATCCGCGGTGCGGGGTACACGGCCGAAGAGCGCCTCGCGTTGTATCAGAGGCTGATCGAAAAGCTGCAGATGCTGCCGGGCGTACGGTCCGTCAGTCTGTCCGCGAACGGGCCGCTCGCGAACTCGTCGCGCATCAGCAGCATGGAAGTCGAGGGACATACGCCGCGGCGCGAAGATCGGCTGCGCACGAACGAAGAAGTCGTGACGGACAATTATTTCGAAACGGTAGGGTTGCGCGTGATCGAGGGGCGCAATTTCGTTCCGCAAGACCGGCGTCCGGAGGCGCATAGCACGATCATCAACCAGACGATGGCGAAGCGGTTCTTCCCGGGCCAGAGCGCGGTGGGGAAGCGCTGGTCGTACGGCGGACCGATAGACAAGGACGCGAATGTGATCGTCGGCGTCGTCGAAGACGCGCGCTACGTGCAGCTGCGCGCGACGCCCCCGAACATGGCTTATCACCTCGTCCAGGCGTCGCCGGACGACGTGTTGAGCGACCTCGAATTGCGCACGACAGGCGCGCCGGCCACGCTCGCGCAGACCGTTCGCGAGACACTCACGCAGATGGAACCGCGGCTGCCGATCATGGAGCTCGTCCCGCTTGGCGATCGGATCGCCCGTGGCATGCTGCAGGACCGCATGGTGGCGCGACTGACGTCGCTGTTCGGTGTGCTCGCGTTGCTCCTTGCGAGCCTCGGACTCTACGGCACGATCTCCTATGGGATCAGCAGGCGAGTAGCAGAGCTTGGGCTGCGGATGGCGCTCGGCGCCGATCGCGAGACGGTGTTGTGGATGGTACTGCGCGAGGCGCTTACGCTCGTGGTAATCGGCACCGGAATTGGCTTGCCGCTGGCCTGGATCGCGGGGCGCAGCATGCGAAGCCTGCTGTACAACGTTGGCGCCGCAGATCCGGCGGCATTCGCGATCGGAGCCTTCGTTTTACTCGCGGTCGCCGCTGTGGCAGCATACTTGCCTGCGTATCGGGCGTCGAGGATCGAGCCGATGGTCGCATTGGGGCGCTAAACTCACTAAAGACGCCGCGGCGACAGGCCGATAAGTGCAGCGATGATTTGGTTTTTTGAGCGTCACGACTCGAGGTTGCTCTACGAGATCCGGCGTCAGGCGGACGGTGACGATTACGAACTTGTCGTTACATTTCCCGACGGCCGGCAGGAGGTCGAGCACTTCGCCGACCCGCATGCCCTGATCGAGCGGTCGCAGCGCCTCCAGGAGTCGCTCCGCGCGCAGGGCTGGGAGCCGCCGTCTACCGCCCGTGCGAACGCGCCACGGACCCCTTCCGCAGCCTGATCCCCCCGCCGAACGTCTCCAGGCTCACGTCCGCGCTGCCGTTGCCGAGCGTGGCAACGATGCGCCGTCCACGCTGGGCCTCCCCGCGGTTATAGCCGTCGAGCGTGAAATCCGTCGATACGCTCCCATGGTAGGTCCGGATGGTGAACGTGGCATTCGAATTCTCCGGAATGCCGAGCGCCAGATCCCCGTTGTGCGTCCCGAACGCGTAGTGCCCGCCGTCGGCGAGCTTGCCCTCGAACGTGATCGTCCCGTTCACCGTGCTCGCATCGACGCTCTTTGAATCGATGCCGGTCATCGTGATGCCGCCGTTGACCGACTCCGCGTTGATGTCGCCGCTCGTGTTCGTGATCTTGATCTTTTCGTTCACCGAGCTGACGTTGATCTTGCCGCGCGCGCCGTCGACGTCGACTTCCCCTTCGACGGATTTCGCCGTCACGACGCCGCTGCCCCCTTTTACGATCACGTCGCCGCGAACCGTACTCGCGTAGACCTCAGCCTGCGCCCCCTCGATGGTCACGAAGTTGTACGTGCCTTCGATGCGGATCGGCATCCAGGCGGGTGCGGTGATGTCGTAGTCCACGGATCCCGGCGCGCCCATGTAGCCGCTCGACGAGATGGCGACGCTGCTGCTGAGCGGACGGACGCTGACGCGCGTCCGCGGCTGATGGCGGGCCACGATGTGCACCGAATCCTTGTCCCACGTGTGGACGATGACTTCGCCGGCGAAGTTGTTGACGTTGAGCCGGGCGCCGCGCTGCACCGCAACGGTTTCATCTGTCTGCGGCGCGGTCTGCCGCGGTACGGGCGCCTGTGCGAGCGTGAGGGCCAGCGCGATGCCTGTCAGGACCATTTATGTTTTGCCTCCGACCAGCGCCGCCGCGCGACGGAGCAGCGCTAGTTTCCGCTGGCGCTCGTCGGCGAGGTGATTGTTCAAATAGACGTTGGCCGGGTCCGCCGCGAGCGCCTGGCGCGACTCGCTGATGGCCGTGTCGATAGCCGCCAGGTTCGTTTCGAGGACTTTGATCGTGGCGGGATCGAGGTCCGCGCGGCCGGCGTTCAGCGCCTGCTCGAGATCCGCGATCGCTTCGTCGTACCGGGGATCTGCGAGCGATGCGGGCACGACTTCGTTCGTCGCGACCACGGGCGGCATCGACGTGGCGCGGCCACCGTGCTGCAGCACCCACACGCCGCCGCCCGACATCACCATCAACGCGATACCCGCGGCCGCGAGTTGCGGGAGCGTGAACGAAATCCGGCGGGACGTCCGCGCGCGGAACGGCGTGACGTGCCCCTCGAGCGTGTTGCGCGACAGCCGCGGCTCGATGCCGGCCCAGAGGTCCCTGGCCGGCGGCCGTGCCGGCAGGGTCGCGGCGCGCGCCACGACGCTACGCAGCTCGTCGAGCGTGGAGACGCATTCCCGGCAGGTCGCCAGGTGCGCTTCGAGCGCCGTGCGATCGGCCGGCGACAGCTCGTCGTCGATGTAGTCCGAGAGTTGGCCGGTGAAGTTGTCACTCATTTCAAGTGCTTCCTGAGCATCATGCGCGCGCGATGCAGCTGCGCCTTCGACGTGCCCGCGGATATCTCGAGCATCGTTGCGATCTCGTGGTGCTTGTAGCCTTCCACGTCGTGCAGCACGAAGATTTCACGGGCGCCGTCGGGCAGGCGCTCGAGCGCCGCCTCGAAGTCCATCCCGATGTCGCGCGTCTGCGCCGGCGCGGGCAGCATCTCGAAGATGTCCTCGCCGTCGTGCAGCCGCGAACGCCGTGTCTGGTCCGTCCGGAACCGCTCGATTACGACGTTGACCGCGAGGCGATGCAGCCATGTCGAGAAGGACGAATCCCCGCGGAACGTCCCGAGCTTCTGCCACAGACGCACGAACACGTCCTGCGTCAGCTCGTCGGCATCACGCCCGGCCGTCATCCGCCGCACGAGGCTGTGCACCCGCGGCAGGTGCGTGCGATAGAGCGCCTCGAACGCGCGGGCGTCTCCTTCCGCGGCGCGTGCCACGTCGGACAGCGCGACCTGTTCAGATCCCGGGACGGATTCGACCGGGGAACGCAGCGCTAATGCCTCCAAGCTCCATCCTTACATCAGCTTGGACGGTTCCGGGCGCCTTAAAGGTTTGAAAAGGAGTTATCGAAGAATGTCGTAAGGGTCTATTGGGGTGCCTTCCCACCAGTGCTTCTCGGGCGTCAGCCGGAAGACCGCAAAGTGCAGATGGGGCGTGTTTTTCGGGGCGTTACCCGTCGTGCCGACGTAGCCGATCACCTGCCCGCGGTGGACCTGGTCTCCTTCTTTTATGCCGTCGGCGTACCTGTCCAGGTGCGCATAGTAATAGGCGAACTCCTTCCCCGGATCGAACTGGTAGAGGGTGATACCACCAGCCTTGCTGTTGAACAACTTGGCGACACTGCCGTCCTCCACGGCAACGACCGGCGTGCCGACAGGGGCGAGGATATCGAGCGCTTCGTGTTCGCGGCCGCCGCTGCGCGCGTCGTGGTACGAGCGGACCAGCTTTTCCGGAGGGATTCGAGAGACCGGAATCGTGAGATGCCTCGAGACGAGCTCCTTCGATTCCGGCGCGCTCGTTGGGATGACGCCCGAGTGGCCGCTGGTTGGCGCCGGAGTTTCGACAACGGCGCTCGCCGGTTCGTCCACTCCGCCGTCTTTGGACACGATTAAGGCAATCGGTTTGGTCGCTACTCCGCGCGGGCGCACGCTGCCCAGCGACGCGACGACGAACGCGCCCATCACGAAGCCGAGCAGCCCCGCCGCGACCAGGTGCCGGATTCCCAGGTTCATTCTGCGAACACCACCTTTGTGCCCGGCCGTACGAGTGACGCAAGTTTCCGGGCGTCCCAGTTCGTCAGGCGCACGCATCCATGCGACGCGGTCTTGCCGACGCTCTGCGGCTCGGGCGTGCCGTGCAGTCCGTAATGCGGCCGCGAGATGTCGATCCACACGACGCCGACGGGATTGTTCGGTCCTGGAGGAATCGTGGCTTTGGAGTGGCCCGGCTCCGCATCCCAGAAGAGCGCCGGGTTGTAGTTGAACTTCGGATCGCGCTGGACTCCCGTGACCTTCCAGTCACCGATCGGCAGTGGATCGTGCACGCTGCCCGTGGTCACCGGCGCGTACATCAGCACCTTGCCGGTCCCATCCGCGACGACGAGATCCGACGTGCTCTTGCGAACCGTCACGATCGTCGCGGCGGGATTTCCGGAAGGGGCGCCGGCATCCGACTGCCCCCCGCGCGGCGGACCGACGGGTTCCACTGTCTCGGTGACGGCCGGCACTTGAATCTGTTCACCTGGCGCGAACTTCGCCGACGGGTTCAGCCGCTTCAGCAGGTTGGGGTTCGCATGGAAGCGTTCTGCCAGCGCCTCGAGGAGATTGGCATAGCCGAGCGCCGCCAGCTTCGACTTCTCGACCATGTCTTCGGGAATGTCCGGAGTGAACGGTCCTGCAGCATCCTGTTCGGTGATCGTGTACGTCGTCACCGCATCTGCCGGCAGCGCATCGGCCTTGCCGCCGTTCTTCGTGAACGCATCGAGCGCGCGCTTCGTGCTACCCCCCATTGCGCCATCGATTTCCCCCGGCGAATAACCCGCGCGATCGAGCATCACCTGCGTCTGCAGCACGGTCATGTCGACCGTTGGTTTCGGCGCTGTCGTCGGCGTCTTCGCGACAGGTTTCTTTCCCGGCGGCCGCTTCTGCGCCGCATAACCCGACGTCGTGGACAACGTCAGACAGAACAGGCAAACGATCGGGAGCACAAGTGAAATCATCAATGGATCTCCAGGTGAGCGCGGCGATCGGCGGTGCGACGTTCGGCGGTGGCGGGTTGCGTCGGCCCGATTTCAAAGAGCCGGAAAGGACGCTCCGGAAAAACCTCGCGCATCAGCGTTGCGGAGACGTTGTAGACGGGCACGTTCGTTCGCGTGCGCCCTTCAGCCGCGCCGTGATGCGCGTGGCCGTGGAACACCGCGCTGACCGGGAAGCGCGTGATCGGATCCTCGAGACGGCTGCATCCGAGGAACGGATAGATATCGCACGGCTCCCCATCGACCGTGCCCTGGATCGGCGCGTAATGGAGGAGGACAATGATGCGGTCGTTGCGCAGGCGCGCGAGCGCGGATTCGAGCTTCAGTGCTTCGTCCACCGCCTCGTGCACGAAGCGCTTGATGATCTCTTCACCCCACGGGCCAAGCGCGCGGCGTCCGAATCCTCCCGCGAAGCCCTTGATGCCGGCGAACCCGATGCCGTGGATCTCCGTCGTCTCTCCATCGAGCGTGGCGATGCCCGCATCCTTGAGGATCTGGAAGATCTCTGACTGCTGATTGGATTCGTAATCGTGGTTGCCGAGAACAGTCACGATCGGAATCTTGACTGTCGGCGTGAGTTCCTTGACGAGCGCCCGCGCCTCTTCTGCGAGGCCGTAATCGGTCAGATCGCCACAGAGGACGAGGATGTCCGCCGAGTCGTTGATTTGCGCGAAGAGCGGTTGCAGCGATCCTGGCGGCGTGGTGCGACCGTAGTGCAGGTCGCCGATGGCGGCGATGCGGACGACATCCTTCTGCATGCTCCAGCTGCGCAGAGCAAACGGGGTGCCGGGCTTAGCTCGTGCGGAGTTGTTCGTCGATCGCGGCGAGGGCCTGCTCGAGCATTCGCTTGTGCGCCGGCGCCGTGGCGCGTGCGAGGTCCGCTGCCGCGCGGGCGCGGGCGAGCTCGAGGCCGTCGCGCCGCGTCTTGCGCACCTGCTCATCGGGCGTGAGTTCCGTGCCGCGGGCGCGGCCGCGCGCGGCTTCTTCCTGCTGAAACTCGACCATCTTCGACTCGAACCCTCGCGCCATACCTATAATTATAGGGAGATGAACCATCGCAGACGCGTCCGCATGACCTGGTGGGTCGCCGTGTGCCTGTTGCTGACGGCCTGCAACCGGGGCGGTGACAACACCATCCCGCCCCCTCCCGTGCAGGGATCTCGGCCGGAATCGGCGCGTCCAAAGATCGTCGTGCTCGGAGACAGCTTGTCCGCCGGTCTCGGTCTCTCCGAGCTCCAGGCCTATCCTGCGCTGCTGCAGAAGAAACTGGATGCCGGCGGGTACCAATGGGAAGTCGCCAACGCGGGCATTTCGGGTGACACGTCAGCGGCCGGGCTGCAGCGCGTGGACTGGGCGCTCGATCAAGGGAACGTCCGCATCCTGATCCTCGAACTCGGAGCGAACGACGGCCTCCGCGGCCTTCCCGTATCGGAGATGAAAAAGAATCTCGCGGGCATCATCGAGCGCGCGCAGCAAAAGCATATCGCCGTGCTGCTGGCCGGCATGGAAGCGCCGCCGAACTTCGGTCCGGAGTACGTCGTATCGTTCCGGCAGGTCTATCGCGATCTTGCCAAACAGTACAACGTGCCGCTCCTGCCATTCCTGCTCGACAAGGTTGCGGGCGTGCCCGCGCTGAACCAGGCTGACGGCATTCATCCAAACCTCGACGGCGCCACGATTGTCGCCGACCACGTCTGGACCGTGCTCAAGCCGATGGTCGACGCGGCGCCCGTTTCATGATCGAGCTGCACGGCGTTTCCAAGACCGTCCCCAGCGGCGAGTCGATGCTCACGATCCTGCACCCGCTGGATCTGCGAATCGAGGCGGGACGCGTGGTGGCGATCGTCGGACCCTCCGGGAGCGGCAAGTCCACGCTCCTGGGGCTGCTCGCGGGTCTCGACAATCCTTCGACCGGTCGTATCGTGATCGACGGCGCCGAGATTACCGCGATGTCGGAAGACGATCTGGCGCGGTTTCGCGGCACGCGGATCGGTTTCGTCTTCCAGTTCTTTCACCTCCTGCCTTCGCTCACCGCGTGGGAGAACGTACGCGTGCCGCTCGAGATCGCCGGTAAGGACGATCCCGGCCGGCGCGCGGACGCGCTTCTTTCCGAGGTCGGCCTCGGCCCGCGCAGGCACCACTACCCGTCACAGCTTTCCGGCGGCGAACAGCAGCGTGTCGCGATCGCCCGCGCACTCGCCAACGATCCCGCAATCCTGCTCGCGGACGAACCGACGGGTAATCTCGATAGCGGCACTGGGCACCAGGTCATCGACTTGCTCCTGGACGTCAATCGCAACCGCCGCACGACTGTCGTGCTGGTGACGCACGATCCGGAACTGGCGAGCCGGGCCGATGTCACGATCGCGCTTCGCGACGGCCACGTCGTCCGATGACGTTCGTGCTGTTGATGGCGGTCCGCGAGATCCGCGCCTCCTGGCGCCGGCTGCTCTTCTTCTTCGTCTGCGTGGCGATTGGCGTTGGCGCCATCGTGATGCTGCGCTCCATCATCCAGACCGTGCGCGGCAGCCTCGCGCGCGAATCACGCGCGCTGCTCGCGGCGGACGTCGTGCTCGCCACCAATCGTCCGTGGACCCCAGAGGTGCGGGCGATCCTCGAGAAACATTTCTCGCAGGCACCGATTCGAGCGCGACAGGAAACGATCGAGGTGGCGACGATGGTGCGCGCCGGAGGAGGCAAGGGAGCCGACGTCGCGCGAATGGTGGAGCTGCGGGGCGTGCAGCCCGGGTTCCCGTTTTACGGCAAGGTCCTCATGCAGGACGGCCGCGAGTACTCGCACGATCTCCTCGCGGATCGCGGCGCCCTCGTCCGGCCGGAGCTGCTGACGCAGCTTGGCATCAACGTTGGCGACACGTTGATGGTGGGGGGCAAGCCGTTCACGATACGCGGCGTCATCTCGCAGGAACCGGGACGCCGCGTGGGCGCCTTCAGCTTCGGTTCGCGCGTGATGGTGGATCTCGAGGATCTGAAAGGCACCGGGTTGATCTCGTTCGGCAGCCGGGCCAACTACAAGATCCTGCTGAAGGTGGATGACGCGGGCGTGCTGCCGCTGCACCAGGCGCTGCGCGCGGATCTCGCATCCCAGTTTGTCGGCGTCAATTCATATCGATCGAACGACGATCAAATCGGCGAGGACCTCGCGCGCGCGGAAAACTACCTGAGCCTCGTCGGGTTCGTGATCCTTGTCCTCGGCGGCATCGGCGTGTGGAGCGTGACGCGTGTCTTCGTGCGGCAGAAGATCCGCAGCGTCGCCATCCTCAAGTGCGTCGGGGCGACTACGAGACAGGTGTTGGGCGCGTACGTTTTGCAGGTTGTGTTCCTGGGTCTCGCCGGCAGCGCGCTGGGCGTGCTGCTCGCGCGCCTCGCGCTGAATGCCATCCCTGAACGCGTCGGCGCCGCGCTCGGCGCCACGGCGTACTCGCTGACGCTCTCCGCCGTCTGTCAGGGAGTCGCGGTCGGCATGCTCGTATCGCTGCTGTTCTCGCTGGTGCCGCTGCTCGAAGTCCGCAGGGTGAAGCCGTTGCTCCTGTTGCGGGGAGGCACGACCGCGGGTCTGTCAGGGCCTGCCCGTCACCCGTCGTGGTGGACGATCGCCGGCATGCGCTCCCGGCTGGCTGCCCTCGATCGGGCGCAAGTGGCGGCCGCGCTGCTGGTCGGTGCCGCGCTGGTGGCGATCGCCGGATGGCAAGCCGCCTCGCTGCGCGTCGGCGCCATCGTCTGCGCCGGCTTCGGCGCGCTGGCGCTCGTGCTGCATTTCGTCAGCAGCGGTGTGATCAGGGGCGTGCGCCCCGTTGCGCGCGTGCGGTCGTTCCCTTTGCGGCACGCGGTACTGAGCCTCGCGCGCCCTGGCAATCAGACGCGCGTGATCCTTCTCGCCGTCGGCATTGGCAGCTTCTTCGTCATCGGTGTCCGCTCGCTGCAGGCGAACCTGCTTGCGCAGTTCTCACTGCAGCTCGGTTCCAGCGGAGCGGACATGTTCCTGATCGAGATCCTGCCGCCGCAGGTAGACGCGGTCCGCGCCTACCTCGACGCTCGCAAGGCGCCGGGGTCAGCGACACCGCAGCTCATTCCGGTCATGCGTGCGAGAGTCACGGGCGTGAAGGGACGCGACACGAACCTGGAGTCGTTCGAACAGGTGCGCCGCCGCGGATCGCTCGGTCGCGAGTACACGATTACGTATCGCGATCACCTGCAGCCGAACGAGAAGATCGCGAGCGGCGCATTCTGGAGCCAGGGTGGTGCGGCCGCGCCGGAAGTGTCGATCGAGAAAGGTATCCACGAGCGCTTCAAGATCGACGTCGGCGACACCATGCGTTTCGACATCGTCGGACGGATCCTGGAAGCGCGGGTGACCAGCGTGCGCGACGTGCAATGGGAAGATGCGCGCAGCGGCGGGTTCATGTTCGTGTTCCGTCCGGGTCCGCTCGACAAGGCGCCGCAGACGTGGATCGGAATCCTGACCGCGCCGCCGGATCCTGCGGAGCGCGGACGCTTCCAGCGCGACCTGGTGGCGCAATTCCCGAACGTGTCCGCCATCGACGTACGCGAAGTGCTTGCGACGATCAGGGAGGCGGTTGCCAACATCACGCTCGCGATTTCCATTGTCGGCGCCATCGCGCTCGTCAGCGGGATTCTCATCCTCGCGGGCGCCGTCGCAATGACGAAGTTCCAGCGCGTGTACGAAGCGGCGATCCTCCGGACGCTCGGCGCGAGTACCCGCACGCTTGGGGCGATGCTCGCGCTCGAGTACGGCGGGCTCGGCTTACTTGCGGGGATGGTCGGTGCGGCGGGCGCGCTCGCACTCACGTGGTCGGTGTCGCGCTACGTGCTCGACATCCCGTGGCAGCCCGCTCCTGGACTTGCGCTGCTCGGCGCCGCGGTGACGACCGCGCTGGTCGGGATCGTGGGCGTGACGGCCAGTTATGATGTACTGCGGAAGAAGCCCCTGGGAACGTTGAGAGCTGAGTGAGCAAATGATCAATCACGAGATTCTGGGCGACGACATGCAGGCGGTCGTCATGTCGATGGGACCCGGCGATGTCGTCCGCGCCGAAGCGGGCGCGTTGATGTTCATGACCGATGGCATCGACATGGACGCGAAGATGGATGGGGGACTGCTCGGCGGGCTCAAGCGCAAGCTGCTCGCGGGCGGGACGATTGTGCCGTTCGATTTGAAGACCGGCGAACGGCTTCGCGTCGACACCGGCTGCCTCGTGGCGTTCGACGCGACCGTGGATTACGACATCACGCGTGTCGGCGGGATCAAGACGAGCCTGTTCAGCGGGGAAGGGCTGTTCTTCGCGTCGCTCACGGGGCCAGGTCGCGTCTGGCTGCAGACGCTTCCGTTCTCGCGCCTCGCCGAGCGCATTCACAGCGCCTACAAGGGCGTTCGGGAAGATGTCAAGCGTGACTTCGGAGGCGCGCTGGGCAAGATCGGCGATTTGATCGGCGGGGAGTGATAACATAGCCGTTTAGGCTCCCCTTAGAAGGCATCGCATGGACACGACTTACAAGGAAGCGTTGCTCAGAAAGCGCGCGGAGATCCTGGCCGCGGGCGGTGGCGTCAAGCCGCTGCAGGAAACCATGAGCGACGTCAACTCGCGCCAGGGCGATCTCGCCGACCAGGCCAGCGGCAACAACGAAGTTCACATCCAGCTCAAACTGAAGCAGACCGATGCCAAGATCCTCCAGGCGATCGAAGAGGCGCTCCGTCGTATCGAGAAGGGCACCTACGGCGTTTGCCGGGACTGCGGCGAGGAAATCGCCGCACCTCGGCTGAACGCGATTCCCTGGACGCGGGTCTGCATCACCTGCAAGGAAAAACAGAGCGCGTGAAGCCTGCGGACCTGCTCGAGTTGCTGCACGAGTTCTACCGTGAAAAATCCGCGCTTCGCGCGCGGCACGTCGCGGCCGCGCGCCTCGTCGTCGATTACAACTTCAACAACACGTACCAGTACGTCATCAACCGTGAGGACGTGCACCTGGCATGGCTGCGCGACGCGATCACCGACCTCGGCGGAACCCCGGAAGACGCCCCCGAGCCGCAGGTGAAGGTGTCGGGCTCGAACGCCGCCCGGCTGATCTTCACTGAAGACAGCAAGCAGGCCCAGGCCTTCGTGGATCGTTGGCGCGATCGTATCGAGCAGATCACCCACGCCAGGAACAAAACGATGCTGCGGCTGATGCTCGGCGAGATTCTCGAGCAGAAGCGGTTCTTCGACCAGGCGCTCGCCGGCCGCGACGATCTGCTCGGCCGCCGCGCCGATGGCATGGGCACGCCGGGCAAGGTGCTGCCCACGCGGTGGGTCGGATCAGAGCAGTAACCAGTCACCAGTCACCAGTTCCCAGTCCGGCAGTTGCATGCGGCGGGTAGTTGTGGCGTTCGGGGCAAACCTGGGAGATCGCCACAGAACGATTACGGAGGCGGCGGCCTCGATCGCGCGCGTCCTCGATAACTTCATCCTTTCGCCAATCATCGAAACCGCACCCGTCGGCCGCGGGCTCGAGAACGACCCGCCATATCTGAACGCAGTCGGGGTCGGCGAATCCGATCGTCCCGTGCGCGAGATCTTCGAGGCGCTCCGCGCCATCGAGACGGGCGCGGGCCGCACACGTCCGTACCTCGGCGCGCCGCGCACGCTCGATCTCGATTTGATTCTCGCTGGTGATGCGGTGGTGAACGAGGTAGACCTGCAGGTGCCGCACCCGCGCTTCCGCGAGCGTCTCTTCGTGCTCGACCCGCTCGTCGAAGTCGCCCCGGAGCTCATCGACCCCGTGACGGGCCTAACCATGCGCGAGCTACGCGACCGCGTACGCGGCGATTGATTCTGAACTGAAAGGCCGAAGGAGTCGAAGGCGTTCGAAGGACCCTTGGCCCGGTCGTTCGAAGATTCGAAACTTCGAAGGAGCTCTGGTGAGCGCGACTGAGACGGTAAACGGTAAACGGTCTACCGTCTACCGTCTACTGTCTACCGTCTATGTTGTCTTCTTGTAGGTCGTTTTCGTGGTCATCGGGCTGCCGTCGCGACCCGGGCGGGTGCTCTCGACAACCAGGTTGCCACCCTCGAGCGACCACGACTGCGACGACTCACGCACGCTGCCGTCCGGGGCGGGCTGCTTGCTGACGATGGTCAGCTTGCTGCCGTCCCATTTCGCGGTCGACTTCACTTCGACCTCGCCGCCACGGCCCATCATCTTGTTGACAGACTCGGTGCCGTCGAGTTTGTACGTGCTCGTGACCTTGTTGTCGCCCATCGTACGCTCGATCGTGAGCGTGTCCCCCTTTTGCGTCACGGTCATCGGGCCGGCCGCCATTCCGCGACCGCCGCCGCCACCGCCCGCCGGCGCTCCCGCCGCCGGGGCTTCCGGCGTCCATACGCCGGAGAAGTCCGGCTTCTGCGCGTAGCCGGTGATGGCCAGCGCGACGGCGAGGATCGCCGTCAGTGCGAGTTTCCGCTGCATGCTCTGACTCCTTTGATTGACGAGTAATTACTAACGAACATTGAGGCGCCGCTTACTCGAAGCGGAGCGCCTCAATCGGATCCAGGCTCGCCGCTTTGCGGGCCGGATAGAAACCAAAAAACACGCCGGTCAGCGCGGCGAAGCCGAACGCCAGCGCGATGGCGTCGCCCGAGATGTCCGCCGGCCACTCCATGAACTTCTGCACGGCGGCGCTCAGGCCGAAGCCGAGGCCAATCCCGATCAAACCGCCAATGAGGCTGATCACGATCGCTTCGACGAGGAACTGCAGCAGCACGTCCTTGCCCCGCGCGCCGATCGCCATGCGGAGGCCGATCTCGCGGGTACGTTCGGTGACCGACACCAGCATGATGTTCATGATTCCGATGCCGCCGACGAGCAGCGACACGCCCGCGATGCTCGCGAGCAGCGTCGTCATCGTCTTGGTCGTTTCGGTCTGGACGCTGGCCATTTCCTCGAGCGTGCGGACCATGAAGTCGTCGGAATCGCCCGGCTGGATCTTGTGGCGCGTACGCAGCGTTGCGCGGATCGACTCCGCCACGTCCTGGATCTCGCCGGCGGTCGCGGCCGAGACCGTGACGTTGTTGATGTTCTGCTGACCCTGCAGCTTCTTCATCACCGTCGTGTAGGGCACGAAGATCGTGTCGTCCTGGTCCTGGCCCATCGACGACTGTCCCTTGTTCGCCATCATGCCGATGACCTTGAATGGCTGGTTTTTTATGCGGATGATCTGCCCGGTCGGATCCACTTCCTCGC
This sequence comes from Vicinamibacterales bacterium, assembly GCA_035637115.1. GTDB lineage: Bacteria > Acidobacteriota > Vicinamibacteria > Vicinamibacterales > 2-12-FULL-66-21 > JAICSD01. Next base: position 1,264 of record DASPXV010000165.1, on the reverse strand, counting down.
CGAAGAGGATGCCGGACACGACGGATCCGAGCACGGCGACTTTCTGGGCGCCCGTGACGTCCTGCTGCGTGAAGAAGGATCCGTACTTCGCCGGCCAACTGCGGATCAGCGGCAGGTCGATGTCGGTGCCCTGGATCTGGGTCGACCAGTTCTGGTTGCCGGCGATGACCTGTGCGCGCGTGTTCGCGCCCGCCGCGGCGTATTGCACGCCGTTGAGACCCTTGATCGCCGCTGCATCATCGGGCGTCAACGTCGTCGAGTTGCCCTGTCCCATGCGAACGCCGCCCTGCGAGAAGTTGCCGGCGTTCACCATGATCATGTTGGTGCCGGCCGATTTCACGCGCTCCTCGATCGTCGTTCGCGCGCCCGTGCCGAGGCCGACCATCGTGATCACGGCGCCAACGCCGATGATCATGCCGAGCATCGTCAGCACGGTGCGCATCTTGTTCCGGTTGAGCGCCTTCAGCGCGATCCGCAGGGTCATCAGGATTGACATGAGGTCCTCAGTGCGCGGCCGGCTGCTGCTGCGCCACCGACGGCGGCACGTGCGAGGTGTCGTCGTCGGGCGGCGGCAGGTATTTCAGCTCTTCGGATGCCATCCGCCGCTTCGCGATCGTCTGGTCGATCTGGATCCTTCCGTCGCGGAACTTCACGAAGCGCGTGCCGTGTTCAGCGATGTCCATTTCGTGCGTAATGAGCACGACGGTGATGCCATGTTCCAGGTTCAGCCGCTGGAAGATGTCCATCACCTCGATGCTGGTCCGCGTATCGAGGTTCCCGGTGGGTTCGTCCGCCAGCAGGATCGAAGGCTTGTTGATGAGAGCGCGCGCGATCGCGACACGCTGCTGCTGCCCGCCCGAGAGCTGGTTCGGGTAGTGGTCCATGCGATCACCGAGGCCCACGATTTCCAGGACCTCCTTCGCGCGTTTGTGACGCTCCGCGGATTTCATCTTGCTGCCGCCGTTGTAGAGCAGCGGCAGCTCGACGTTGTCGAGCGCGGTGGTGCGTGAGAGCAGGTTGAAACCCTGGAACACGAACCCGATCTTGGTGTTCCGGATGCCCGCGAGCTCGTCCTTCGACATCCGCGACACGTCCTTGCCGTCGAGGAAGTACTGGCCGCTCGTCGGGCGATCGAGACAGCCGACGATGTGCATGAAGGTCGATTTGCCCGATCCCGACGGCCCCGTGACGCAGATGAACTCGCCGCGCTGGACGTCGAGCGACGCCCCGCGCAGCGCGCGCACCTCGATGTCGCCGACCTGGT
>DASPXV010000164.1:0-6789 GCA_035637115.1 Vicinamibacterales bacterium | reverse complement strand
GCAGGCGGAAGCAGAGCGGCTGGCGCGGGCGGTAGCCATGGCTCGCGACAAGCGGCTCCTGCCACGTAAAGCATGACTGTTCTCTACCGCCTCGCGCTGCGACTGCTGCTGCCCGGGGTCCACGATCGGCACGCCGAAGAGACGGTCGCGACGGCAGCGCAACTTGCGGAGGATGCGAGGCAGCGCGGCCGCATCGCGTGGGCGCGGTGCGGCGACCAGATAGTCTCGCATCTCAGTATTCCTGCGAGACGGTGGAAAAGTTCCCTGCCCTATGCCCTCGGCCCGACGGGGATTACTTTTCTCTGGGCTCTTCGAGGTAGGTGTATCCCTGCAGCCCCTCTTCATAGAACTCGAGGAGCCGGCCGGATTCTTCGTAAGTCACGCGTCCCTCGCGGACGGCGAGCTCGACGTCGTGCCGGAGCTTGCGAACGAGGACCTCGGCATCGAACTCGACGTAGTCGAGCACTTCGCGGACCGTATCTCCCTTGATGACGGCGTCCAGGACCACGTTGCCCTGGCTATCGAGGCTGACGTGCACCGCATGCGTGTCGCCGAACAGATTGTGGAGGTCGCCCAGGATCTCCTGGTAGGCGCCGACGAGAAACACGCCGAGATAGTACGGCTCGCCGTTCACCGTGTGGAGCGGAAGCGTCTTCTTCACGTCGCGGCGATCGATGAACGAATCGATCTTGCCATCCGAGTCGCACGTGATGTCGCCGAGCACCGCGTGATGGTTCGGCGGCCGATTCAGGTTGTGAATCGGCATCACGGGAAACAGCTGCTTGATGGCCCAGCTGTCGGGGATCGACTGGAACAGCGAGAAGTTGCAGAAATACGTATCCGCCATCGCATCGTCGAGCGCCTGGAGATCTTCCGGCACGTCGTCCATCTGCGACACGAGCTTTTTCAGCTTGACGAGGATCGCCCAGTAGAGATTTTCGGCCTGGCAGCGCTGTTCCAAGGGCAGGTAGCCGCCGGTGAACAGGTTCATGGCCATGTCGAGCGCCTGCTGTGCGTCGTGATAGCTCTCGAGCGCGTTGCGCATCGACAGGTTCTGGTGGGTTTCGAGCAGGTCGATGACCGGCTGCTCCGCTTCGTCCGGCGAGATGTGCTCCGGGATCTTTTCCTCGCCGAACGCGGACACCCCCAGGACGTTGAAGATCAGGACACTGTGGTACGCCACGATGGCGCGTCCACTTTCCGACACGATCGTCGGATGTTTCACACCCGCGTCGTCACAGACCGTCTGAACGTGATACACGACGTCGTTGGCGTATTCCTCCAGGGTGTAGTTCACGCTGGACTCGAAGTTGGTCTGGGAGCCGTCGTAATCGACGCCGAGACCGCCGCCCACGTCCAGGAACTCGAGTCCCGCGCCCGCCTTTACCAGCTCGGTGTAGATGCGGGCGGCTTCGTTCAGCGCGCCCTTCACGATCCGGATGTTCGGAATCTGGCTTCCGAGATGGAAGTGCAGGAGCTTGAAGCAATCCTGCATGCCGTGGCCTTTTAGCTCTTCGAGTCCCCGCAGCACTTCCGCCACGGTGAGACCGAATTTCGAACGGTAGCCGCCCGAGCCTTGCCACCGGCCGCTGCCCCGGGCCGCCAGCTTCACGCGCATCCCGATCTGCGGTCGGACGCCCACCTTCTCGGCGTACTTCAGAATCAGGCCGAGTTCCGTGTATTTCTCGACCACGGGAATGACGTCTCGCCCGATTTTCTGGGCGAGCATCGCCATTTCGATGTATTCGGCGTCCTTGAACCCGTTACAGATGATGGGGGTGTCGTTGTAGGCCTGCGCCATGACGGCGAGCAGCTCGGGCTTCGAGCCTGCCTCGAGGCCGAAACCGTACTCGCGGCCGAAATCGAGCACTTCCTCGACGACGTGGCGCTGCTGGTTCACCTTGATCGGGTAGACGCAGACGTACCGCCCCTCGTAGGTGTGCTGGTTGATGGCGGCCTTGAAGGCATTGTGGATGTCCCCCAGCCGATGGCGAAGCACGTCCGGGAACCGCAGCAGCACCGGGAGCGCGATTCCGCGCAATTGGAGGTGATCGGTGAGCTGCTTCAGGTCGATCGATTGTGCTGGGTCTTTCGTGGGGTGGGTGAGGACGTGGCCATCCGTCGAGATGGAGAAGTAACCCTTCCCCCAGCGATCGAGCTCGTAGAGTTCGGTGGCATCGTTGACGGTAAAGATCTCACCCGCCTGCCATGTACGAGCACGAGTTGTCGGGATGCTCACCTGGTTGAATGATACACACAATTTTTCAGAGCACAACGGTGCATATGGCCCAGGCGTGCGCTCTTTTCGTGATCGCTGCGCAGAAACGCGCGCGCGCAGGTCGTGCGGATGTGCGAACGGAGATCGGTGGCGACTGGAGAGGGGATCGCGGTCGTGCGGCCCTTCACGGCTGACGATCTGATCGACCTGATCGACGCCGCCCTCCTCGCCGCCGCCGCAATCCCCGCCGCCTGACCCGCTAAACGACCCGGCGCCGCCCAACGACGAGGCGGTAAATCACCAGCAGCAGGATTGCACCCGCGATCGACATCAGCCAGCCGGCTGTCTGGCTGGGCCCGTAGAACCCCATCGCGCGGCCGATGAAGCCGCCGAGCAACGCGCCGGCAATGCCGAGCAGAATGGTGATGACGAACCCGCCGGGGTCGCGACCTGGTGTCAGCAGCTTCGCAATAATCCCAACGACCAACCCAAAAACTATCCATGACAGGATGCCCATCTGTGCCCTCCTTGCTCGGAGACAGATAGAGCAAGGTGCTCGCCATCACCACAGCCGAGGCGGTGTGACCCCTTCGTGGGTCAGCAGCCACTTCTTGCGGTCGAGTCCGCCGCCGTAGCCCGTCAAGCTGCCGTCCGCGCCGATCACCCTGTGGCACGGCACGACGACCGCGACCGGATTCGCGCCGTTCGCCGCGCCGACCGCGCGGACCGCCGCCGGTTCGCCGATTCGCCGCGCGAGTTCCGCATAAGAGATGGTGCTGCCGCACGGAATGCGTCGCAGCGCCGCCCAGACGTTCTTCTGGAACGCGGTCCCGTTCAATTCGACGGGAACTGTGTCGATCGCCGTGGTATCGCCATCAAAGTAGCGCGTGAGGACAGCGCCGGTCTCGGGCAGCGGCTGGCGATTCCTCGGCTCGCCCGGGTACCAGCGCTCGAACATCCGGTCCAGGTCCGCCATATCCGGGCCGAAATGAAGGAGGCAAACGCGGCCGGCGCGCTCCGCCGTCGTGAGCGGCCCGATCGGCGACGCAAAAGTATCAACGCGAATCACGCGTCTATTTGACCACTACTGACGTGCGCGCACGACGTCCTTCATCGTCGCGGACCTCGATATCGTGTGCGCCGACGATGAGCGGCCATGCGAGCGGCTTCTCAGAAGATGTCCGGCCGATGGTGGTGCCGTCCACCAGCCACGTGACTGTCGTCGGCTTCGCGGTTACCACGCGAAGCGGAAGCGCCTGGAAGTCTCTTCGCAGCGTTGGATCGACACTGTAGATGGCCCCCGCGGGAGGATTCGCGATCGCAAGCGTCCGCACCGGCGGCGGCGTGTTGCGCGCCTTCAACGCGGGCGTCGGGCTTTCGTCGCCATGCGCCGAGGCGGCGCGAAGTCCTGAGGACAGTTCCCACGCGCGATACTCGGGCGGATAGATCGTGAGCAAACCATCTTCTGTCTGATGGTGCCATGAGCATGGACCCGCGTCTGCCCCGCTGGCCGCCCACTCGCGCGTACGCGCAGGGCACCACGCGTTGGCGCGCATCCCTGACAGTGCGCAGATCGTGACCTTCTCAAGGCCGGCCGGAGGGGAAAGAATCGTCGTGGCTGTCGCGGATTGGCGGCCGCGCGTCGCGGCGAGCATCACCGCGTGGAAGATTGGGCCCGCACCCGTCACGCCGGAAGAATTCTGCAGCCGCGAACGATCGAAGTTTCCCACCCACACGCCCACAGTCACATCGCGCGCGTAACCGATCGTCCAGTTGTCATGATAGGCCTGCGACGTTCCCGTCTTTACTGCAACGGCGAACGGAAATTCGAGATAGCTGCCGCGTCCGAAGGCGTAAGCGCGCGCTTCGGGATCGCTGAGCACGTCGGTGACGAGAAAGGCCGTGCGGGACGAGACGAGGCTGTGCTCGCCCCGTCCCTTGTAGCTTCCGGCTTCAGCCGGAAGAATTGCCGTGGCCTCGCGCCACAGGCCGCCGCGCGCGAACGCCGCATAGGCCGAGACCAGTTCGTCGAGCCTCACCTCCGCATTCCCGAGCGTCAGGCCGAGGCCGTAATACGCAGGAGCGCGATCGAATGTCGACAACCCCGCGCGCGTCAGGAACCGCTGCAGCGTGCTGACGCCCAGGTCGGCGGCGAGGGCGACCGCCGGGACGTTCTCGGATCCGGCGAGCGCGCGGCGCGCCAGCAGCGGGCCGCGATATTGCCCGTCATAGTTCCGCGGGCTGTACAGAACGCCGGCTTCCGCCGTGGGAAAGTGCGAGGGGATATCCGGCAGCACGGACTCCGGACCGCGTCCCTCCTCGAACGCGAGCGCGTAGGTGAACGGCTTCAGCGCGGATCCGGGCTGCCGCGGGACGAGCGGTCCGTTGATCGCGCCGCCGTGATCCGCATCCGTGTAATCGCCGGAACCTTCCCAGGCAAGCCACTCACCGCTTGCGTTGTCGAGGACGACGACGGCGACGTTTGCTGCGCCGTGCGCGCGCAGCGACTCGCGCTCGTGCAGCACGATGCCTTCGATCTCGCGCTGCAAATCCAGGTCGAGCGTTGTCTCGATGCGCGCCGGTGGCGAGTCGCCATATGACGCGCGCACCATGTCGACAAAGTGCGGGGCGTTGAACGCGGCAGTGCGAGGCCGCAGCGTCACCTGTTCGGCGCGAGCCTCGCGGAGCCGTTCGTCCGACAGGGCGCCGGCCGCGGCCATCTTCCGCAGCACTGCCTGCTGCCGGTTCTTCGCGGACGTGAGGTTCTTCCACGGATTGAAGGCCGTCGGGCGCTGCGGCAATGCCGCGAGAAACGCCGCCTGTGCGGGGGTGAGCATCGACGGGTCGACACCAAAATAGATGTGACTCGCGCGTCCCGCCCCCGTGGCCTGGTTTCCGTACGACGCGAGGTTCAGATACAGCGCGAGGATCTCGCGTTTCGTGAAGCGGTGCTCGAGGCGCATGGCGAGCACCACCTCCCGGACCTTCGCGCCGAAGCCGCGAGCATGCGTGCCTTCGCGACGCTGAATCAGCAGCTTCGCAACCTGCTGCGTAATCGTCGAGCCCCCTTCCACGACGTGCCGTTCGGCGAGGTTGTGCCGCGCCGCGCGCGTCAGCGACACGGGATCGATCCCGGGATGTTTGTAGAACCGGTGGTCCTCCGCCGCGAGCGTCGCTGCTTCCAACGTGGCCGGAATGCTCGCCGCGTCGATCGGCTTCACGCGAACGCCATCAGCGGACAGCGCCTCGTACAACACGCGTCCATGCCGATCCACGACAACTGTCGACGGCGTGTCCACTCCCTGCAGCAGGTCGTTCGGCACCGATGCGCAACGCACCCACAGCATGAGGGCCACGCATCCGAGCGCGAACGCAACGATCACGCGCCGTCCCGCCTTCGCCGCGTAGCGGCTACGGCGAGGCCTCGCCGTAGCTCGCAGTGATACTTGCGCGAGCGGAGGCGCGACCTTTGGCACCTTTGGCACTACTTCCTGACCTCTATAACCGCCGTCGCCGTCCGCCCGAAGACCTCCGGCTCATACATCTCTTCGGCGTGCGCGGGCGCCGTCCGGAACGTCCCCGATGTCGTGGCGCGGACGATGTAGCTGAACACGTGGCGCCCTTCGCTGAGGCGCGTGGCGAACAGCAGCACGCGATCGTCGTGCCGCTCGATGTGATCGAAGCCGCCGCGGCGCCACCACTCCCAGCCGTCGCTGTCCACGCCGGGCTGCGAGTCCTGGTGCTCGGCAAGACGCGCCGCGGACGAAGCGAACCAGGATTCCACGGGCTCGAACCCTGCCGGCAGCGGATCGGTGACGGCGACGAACCGGCGTTCTTTCGTCAGTTGCAGCGTGAGCGTCACGCGAACGAGATCCCCCGCCTTGAATGACGTCACGGCGGGGCGCGTGCTGTTCTCGACATACGGCGAGTACGTCCGTTCGACGCGCATCCCCTGATCAAGTCCCTGCTGGAACAACCGGTCGACCGCGTAGCGCAGGCGCGCGGAATAGAACAGCGTGCCTTCGCCCGTCCTCGTGAACGTCAGCGGCTGTTCGGTTCCTGCCGGCGCGGACGCCAGGACGCGCGACATCGGCACGTCCGACGCCTTTGCTTCGGTCGAGCGGCCGCGGAACTCCGCCGACGCGAGCTCCGTTGGACCGAGCGCCGCCACCGCGGTGAAGTTCGGAACGATGGATTCGAACTTGCGGAAGTACGCGACGAGCGATTCCAGCGCGATCGCGTTCTCCTGCGTGTTGCCCCATCGTCCATTCGTCCGCGCCTTCAACAGCCAGGCCACCAGCGCGCGATACGGCGCGTCCGCCGATCCGGCTTTCACCATCGAGTTCAGCACGATCGCCGAGGAGCGAAGGTTCGAATTCCAGAACCACAGGAGGTACGGATCGGCGAGCTCCTCGACGTGCGCGGTCGAGGCTTCCGGCAGGATCGCATTGCCGATGCGACGGCGCAGGTCCGGGGAGCGCACGCCTCCCCCCTCTCCCTTCGCGACGAGCGCATCATTCAGGTAGGCCAGCGCGAACACCGGCATCTGCTCCCGGTAGCCGTAAAGCCGC
>DASPXV010000163.1:0-5248 GCA_035637115.1 Vicinamibacterales bacterium | reverse complement strand
CGCGTATCCCAGCCCAGCCGACGAACAGTCCGAACACTCCTCCTGCGAGCGAAAGCACCACACTCTCGGTGAGCAGCTGGCGGATGATGCGCGCGCGCGAGCCGCCGATCGCGGCACGGACCGCGATTTCGCGCCGCCGCGCCGTGGCGCGAACGAGCAGCAGGTTCGCCACGTTCGCGCACGCGATGAGCAGCACGAAGCTCACGGCGCCGCCATAAATCAGCAGCGACTGCCGTGCCTGCGGGCCGATGATGACCTGCCGGATCGGCCGCGCCCCGAATGTGGCCTGCGCCCCGATCGTGTTCGGATATCTCGCGCGAAAATCCGCCGCGGATACCTGAAGCCGGCTGTTCGCCTGCTCCAGTGTGACGCCCGGCTTCAGCCGGCCGATCGCGCGGAAGTAATGCCCCTGGTCCGATGTGTTCGGATCGAACTGGAAGAGCACCCAGACCTGCGGTGTCAGTTCGAAATCGCGGAAGTCGAACGTGTCGAGCACGCCGACGATGGTGTACGGCGCGCCTCCGAGCGAGATGCTCTTGCCGACAATGTTCGGATCGGCATTGAAACGGGTTTCCCAGAATTGTCGTGAGAGGACCGTGGTCCGCGGTCCGGTCGGCAGATCTTCGTCGGCCGTGAAGCTGCGCCCCAGCTTGAACCTCGCGCCGAGCAGTTTGAAGAAGTCCGCCGAAATGCGGCCGGAGCGAACCTGCTCAGGAAAACCGCCGGCGGTGTAATTCAACACACCGCCCGTCACAGCGGACACGTCCTGGACGATGTCCATCTGGCGGCGATAGTGCTCGAATTTCGCGGGTGATGCGGCCGCGCCGATTCCGCGCGGCGAGACGTTCATGAAAACGACCACACGATCCGCGTCGGGGATGTCGAGCGGCTTCAGCAGAACGGCGTTTACGACGGAGAAAATGGCTGTGTTGGCGCCAATTCCGAGCGTCAGCGCGGCGACGGCGGCCAGCGTGAACGCGGGACTCTGCGCGAACATGCGCAATGAATGCTTCAAGTCCTTGAGAAATGCTTCCATGGCGTAGTTAGACGGGGCCTGCCGGCGGATTGTTGGGACAGTGCGACCACACGGCGGGGCAGATCGAATGGCGCGCGCGTGCCTCGGCCGACGAGCAGGGCCTCCGGCTATATCTGTCAGAGTCCATGCGCGAAAGGCTGCCTCATGACGTTTTCAAACCGTTCGGCGCTCTAGAGACTGGAAACCTCGGTCAGCGGGAGGCCCGGCCGCATGACGAACGCGCCGTTGTGCCAGAACTTCGCGAACGCCTCGGCGTCGCGGTGATCGACGAGCGCCCAGACCGCACCGCCGAAGCCGGCGCCGAAGCTGCACGCCGCGAAAGCCCCCTGCTTGCGCGCGCTCGCGACGAGCGTCCGGGTCGCGTGCACCTGGTTGCCGAGCAGCGTGTCGGCGTCTGATTGCGACTCGTCCGAGAGTGTCGTGAGCCGCGCCGAGTCGACCGACTCGAACGCGGCGAGCGCCGCCGGCACGCGCGCGTCCTCGCAAATGAAGTGCTCCAGGCGCGAGCGCAGCCAGCCGGCGTTGAATTCATCCGTCGCAGCGAGGTCCGCGAGCTCGCGCAGGCGATCGGCTGCGGCCGGATCCGACTTCAGCGCCGCGGCGAGCGAAACGGCCTTCGAGCCTTGGCGGTTCCACGCGTCGAGGAGCAACGCAATTCCGGCAGCCAGGCGGTTGTACGGCTCGCGCGCCTCGCCGGTCTTTCGTGCGGCCACACCAGACGGCGCAATCACGAACCGCCAGCGATCGGGAACGACGGCTGCGCCGAGCGCGCGCGGCGGCACGAACGCGAAGGCGGAGACCTGGCGCGGCCGTCCTTCAACGATCGCCGCGTGATCTTCGCTGCCGCCGTACGTTCCCACGCCCGCGTCCCCCGCGAGTCCGGCAAAGTTGCGGCCGTTCTCGATGCACGCGTAATAGGCCGCAGCGTCGAGATTGTTGTGGACGTTCAGCTTCCACGCGGGGTGCTTCGGCAGCATCGCCACGCGTCCGAGCGCGGCGGCAATTGCGATCACGAGCGCGCTCGAGCTGCTCATTCCCGAGGCGCGCGGCAGGTCGCTGGCAATCGCGATATCGGCGCCGAGCGCCGCGCCAGGGAAATTTCGCGCGAGACGGCGCACGGTGACATCCACGTAGTGACGCCAGCCTGTGTGCGCGGTAGGGCCCGCGGTGAAGGGAATCGAGACTTCTTCGCCGCGCCATGCGTCCGCGACTCGCACGACGGAATCGCCTCGCGCGCTTACCGCCACGCCAAACCCGCGCGGCACGGGACATACGAGCGTACGCCCGCCGGCGTAGTCGGTATGTTTGCCGAAGACCTCGAGCCGTCCCGGCACCCAGAAGACGTGCTCGGGCGGGCGGCCACGCATCATCGCGTGGCGCTCGATCACGCCGGTGTACAGCGATTGCCTGGCCACGAGCTCGCTCGCGTCCATGCCGTGCCGGACGAGCGCCGCGGCGATCGAGGCGGCGTTCACGGCCACGGGGTGATCCCGGAAAGGCGACGGGAAATGTCGACGGCGTCCGCGCGCCGCGAGAGATCGAGCACCGGTCCGCGCGCGGGGACCGCTTTGAAGCGCACGCCGCGCGCGACGGCAAGGCCAACCGCCTCGGGAAGCTCGAACTCGCCGCGTGCCGATCGCGGCACGTCGCGGCAGACCTCATAGATCCGCGCGTCAAAGCGCCAGCAGTTCATACTGACGTACGTCTTCCACCCGACGAGATCCTTCCGCCTAAAGGCGGAAGCCACGTCCCCTGAACCCTTGTAGCGTCCGCCTTCAGGTGGAAGATCCACTGGTTTCTCGACAATCGACGTGAGGTACCCCTCATCATCCACTTCCGCAAGCGCAAAGGCGCGGACGCGTTCGGGCGGAATGTTGCTCGACGCGACGAGATCGTCCGCGTCGAAGGCGGGAAACCCTGGTTCGTCGAGTGCTGCCAGATCGCGAAGGGCGGCAGCCGGATACAGGTTGTCAGCGTTCATCACAAGAAAAGGATCATTTCCAGTCCATGTAGCCGCGGCGAGCACGGCATCCGCCGTCCCGCGTGCCTCCTGCTGCACGACGAAGCTGACGCGCGTGCGGACAGGAGCGACGGCGTCGAAGTGACGCCGCAGCATTTCGTGATCGGGCGCCACGACGAGTGCGACGTCACGAATCGAGGCATCGGCGATCGCGTTCAGCACGTAGGCGAGGAAGGGGTGGCCGTTGATCGGCATTATCGGCTTGAGTCCCGCGTCAGCCGCCTGCTCCTGCGCGAGCGTCAGCGCGGCGTCCGCGTCCTGCCGGCGCATGCGGGTGCCCAGGCCCCGCGCGAGCACGACCGCGCGCGTCATCGCTTGGCGCTCGCGGCTTCGCGCTCGCTTGTTTTGGCGCTCGCGGCTTCGCGCTCGCTTGTCTTGGCACTCGCGGCTTCGCACTCGCGTGGTTTGACGCTCGCCGCTTCCGCGCTCGCTTGTGCTGCGCGGCGCCCTACATGTGGACGATGTCGAGCGGAGGCGTGGTTTTCCATCGGCCGCGGGTGAAATCGGGGAAGTCGACGGCAGCCGATTTTCGGCCGACGGACTGCACAGTGAGATGCACGACCGCGCTCAGCGACGCCGCGTCGTACACGTTCATATCGGTCGGAGTGCCTTCGCGCAGGCATTTGATCAGCCGGTAATCCTCGATGAAGTCCATGCCGCCGTGGCCCGCGCCCTGTGCCTGCGCGGCGATTTCCTTCCACAGCGGATGCTCGAATTCCGCGAGCCCGGCGGACTCGTCCTGCCATTGATCGAGCTTGCCGCGCCCTTCGATGTAGACGCGGTTCGGGTAACCCTGGAAAAGTCCTTTGGTGCCCTGGACCATGTGGATGCGGCTGTAGGGACGCGGCAGGTTCGTGCAGTGTTCGACGAGGATGGTCTTGCCCATCGCCGTCTTGATGATGCTCGTGTTCATGTCGCCGAGCACGTACCGCTCCTTGCGCTTCGGCGAATCGGCGGGCACGTGCGCTTGCGCCCACTCCTGCAGGCCGCGTGACGGTCCGCTCATCGAGACGAGATAGTCGAAGCGATCGCCGCGATTGATGTCGAGACAGTTGGCGATGGGACCGAGTCCGTGCGTGGGGTACAGGTTTCCATTTAATTTCGTCGCCCAGGCGCGGCGCCACAGGCCTTCTCCCTCGTCGGCGAATTTGATCGCGCGCAGGTCGTGCAGGTAGCCCCCTTCGGCGTGGACGACCTCGCCAAACACGCCCTGCCGGACCATGTTGTAGACCATCATCTCCATGCGGTCGTAATTGCAGTTCTCCATCAGCACGCAGTGCTTCTTGTATTTCTCCGCCGACTCCACCATTGCCCAGCAATCCTCGAGCGTCATCGCCGCCGGCACTTCCGTCGCGGTGTGCTTTCCGTTCTTCATCGCCGCGAGCATGATCGGCACGTGCCATTCCCACGGCGTGGCGTTGTAGACGAGGTCGAGATCCTCCGTCTCGCACAAGCGCTCGAAATCGCGCGGGCCGCGGTCGTAGACGGCCGGCGCCGGCTGGCCGGCGTCGGTAATCGCCTTCGTCGCCCAATCCGTGCGAACCGAACGGATGTCGCACACCGCAGTAATGCGGCACCCGGGAATCTTGAGCAGATTGCGGACGTGGCTCGACCCCTGGCCGCCGATGCCGACGTATCCGATCCGCACGGTCTCGATTGGCGCCGCCGCGAAGCGCGAGGGCCCGGCCGGCTGCTGCGCCTCGAGCGGTGCGTCGGATCGCACGCCGACCGTTCCCGCGGCGATCGCCGTTCCTCCGAGCTTGAGAAAATCGCGTCTGTCCATGCGCGAATCTTACGTCAGATGCGGACATAATCACCCGCCGGTATGTGGAGCACCCTGCGCGAAGCCCTCCGCGGCACGCACATCGATTACACGACGGCGCCGGTCGGGCGCGCTGTGATCATGCTCGCGGTCCCGATGGTCGTCGAGATGGCGATGGAGTCGATCTTCGCCGTCGCCGACGTCTTCTGGGTCGCGCACCTGGGGGCCGACGCGGTCGCAACCGTCGGTCTCACTGAGTCGATGATGACGATCATCTACACGGCGGCGATGGGGCTGTCGATCGGCGCGACCGCGCTCGTTGCGCGCCGCACCGGCGAGCACGATCCCGCGGGGGCCGCGCGCGCCGCCGGCCAGTCGATCCTGCTGGGCGTCGGCGCCGCCGCGTGCCTCTCGCTCGCGGCCGGCCCGA
>DASPXV010000162.1:0-6072 GCA_035637115.1 Vicinamibacterales bacterium | reverse complement strand
CTTCCGTCTTCCGTCTTCCGTCTTCCGTCTTCCGTCTTCCGTCTTCCGTCTTCCGTCTTCCGTCTTCCGTCTTCCGTCTTCCGTCTTCCGTCTTCCGTCTTCCGTCTTCCGTCTTCCGTCTTCCTACTTCGCCAGATACCCATCCCTGGCCCGGACGCGCACGTCCGGCCGCGTAACGCGCACGGTGATCGTGCGCCACTGCTCTTCGCCGCTCAAGATCGGACGCGACGGAGCGTAGCCGAGCAAGTACTGGTGGCGCAGCTCGTTGGCGATCGTACGCACCGTCGTGTTCAACTGCTCCGGATCGGCAGGCTGGAACGAGCGGCCGCCAGTTAGGGATGCGAGCTCGGCGAACAGCGCCGGACGGCTGCGGCCGAATGCGACGGGATAGACCATGACGTCCGAACGCCGCGCACGATCGAGCGCGTCGGATGCCGACGCCTTGCTGTACCGATCCGTCCCGTCAGAGAGCAACACCAGCGCGCGGCGTCCTTTCGCCGCCTGGATCGCGTCCATCGACTCGATGATCGCGTCGTGCAGGCCTGTGGTCCCCCACGGCTTCAGCGATGCGAGCGCACGCTGCTGCCCGGCGCGGTCAGTCGACAGCGGCGAGACGACTTCGATCTCCGATCCGATCGCGACGATCATCGACTGGTCGGCGGGACGCAACTCCCCGAGGAACGTGCGCGCGGCGCTGACGGCCTTCGGCAGCTGCTTCGCGCCCATGCTGAAGCTGCGATCGATTCCGACGGCCACGGAGAGCGGAAAGTCCCCCTCCGCGAACACCGAGACGGTCTGCGGACGGCCATCTTCGAGAACTGTGAAGTCCTCGCGCCGCAGTCCGCTGACCGGATTGCCCTCATGGTCGATCGCGGCGGCGTACACCTCGACGACATTGACGCCAGAGGTGAATTGGCCCGCTGCCGGGCTGCCCAGGCCTGACAGGAGGAGGAAGAGAGTCGCGGACAGCGCGAAAATGGTACAATCGGCGCGTCCCTTAAAAGAGGAAGGCAACACCATGCTGGGCCGCGTCGGAATCCCGGAACTCATCATCATTGTCATGATCATCATCCTGATCTTCGGGGCAAATCGCTTGCCGGAGATCGGTCGTGGGATCGGCAAGGGCATCCGCAACTTCAAGGATGCGACCAAGGACGGCGGCCAGAACGGCCCGACGGCCTAGAGGATCACGCGCGCGTCTCCCACCCTGCGGGTGACGCGCTCCCGGTCCAGCCACTCGAGGAGCGGGATGGCGTATTTGCGCGAAATCCCGTAGCGCTCCTTGAAGCCGGCCACGTCGACTTTCGCTCCCGCCTCTCCTTTCAGCGCCCGAACCTCTTCCTTCAGCCGCTCCAGCGATTCCTGGTGAAACAGGAGTGTGTCCACTTTCACCAGCCTTTTCTGTCTCTGCAGCAGTTTCGATATCCGCTCGGCCGTGGCCGGCGGAACACGCGCCGACGCGGCCGCAGTCGCCACATCCGGCGGTGCGAGCCCCGCGTCGCGGAACACGCGATCGAGCTCGACGTGCGCGCGAGTTTCTTCGGGTGTGAGCGACACGCCCTGACCTGGCAGCGCCAGCCGCTCGCGCCCCGTGAGCTTGCCGGCGGCGGCCAGTCCCGTCACGACGGCGTCGAACAGCGCCGCGGATGCGTGCCCGAACACTCTCTCGCGCGCCTCCTCCCGGGGCAGTCCTTCGGACATCGGGTGAGCCTTGTGGTGATCGGTAATGGCCGCGAGGAGTTGCGCGTCCAGATTGCGAACCAGGGCTGCTGAAAAGAGCTCCCCTTTCACGTCGATCACGCGACCCGCGGCCACAAGGCGCGCGGTAATCGCCGATGCCTCGCTAGGGGTCGCGCCGACGCGGCGCGCGAGCGCGTCGATGGTCATTCCTGCGCCGCGCCATTCCTCGATGAACGCCAGTGCCGCGCTCTCGTCGTCCGCATCCAGTCGCGCAAAGCGCGCCGCGGCCATCTCGTTTCTGATCGGCGATCGTGCCGGCAGCGGATCGATTATGCGGCCGCCGCCGATCGTCACGGATGGTGAGTACTGCCGCAGGATGAACCGGTCGTCGCGCGTAAGTACGGCCGGAGCCTCGAGGCGGATTCGCGCGTACGCGCGCCCTCCCGGAAGCACCTCCGCATGTTGCGCAGCCAGCGCGACCCTGCCGAGCAACTCGGTCGTGCCCTGATGAAAGCGCACGCGCGCGCCGTGGCGTAGCGGCCTGGCGTCGGGCAACAGATCGATCACGGCATCGAACCGTCGCGTCTCTTCGAACGATCCTTCACGCGTCAGTGTCTGCCCGCGGCTCACGTCTTCAACGTCAACGCCGCCGAGGTTCACCGCGACGCGCCGTCCCGCGCCGGCGGACGGCTGCGCCGCGCCGTGCACCTGGACGCCTCGCACCTTCACGCGGCGGCCACCCGGCTGCAGGACCATCTCGTCATCAACGGCGATCGTTCCGCTCGTGAGCGTCCCGGTCACGACCGTGCCGAAGCCGCGCATTGAGAAGACGCGATCGATGGGAAGCCGCGGCGTGCCTTGCGCGACACGGCTGCGAACATGGGATGCCACCGACAGCAGAGCCTCGCGCAATGCATCGAGCCCCGCTCCTGTCCTGGATGACACGGCGACGATCGGCGCGTCCGCGAGCAGCGACCCCGTGACGAGCTCCTGTGCCTCCGCCCGAACCAGTTCGAGCGTCTCCCCATCCACCAGGTCGGCCTTGGTGAGCGCGATCAGGCCGGTGGGTATTTCGAGCAGGCGGCAGATGGCAAAGTGCTCGCGCGTCTGCGGCATCACGGACTCGTCCGCGGCGATGACGAGCAGGACGGCGTCAATCCCGCCCACGCCGGCCAGCATGTTCTTCACGAACCGCTCGTGCCCCGGCACGTCGACGAACGCGAAATCCACGTCGCCGATCCGCGCGTGCGCGAACCCGAGGTCGATCGTGATCCCGCGCGCCTTCTCTTCCTTCAGGCGATCGGGATCCGTGCCCGTCAATGCGAGGACAAGGGAACTCTTCCCATGATCGATATGTCCGGCAGTGCCTATCACAATCGAGCGAGACACTATCGCCTGCGCGCGGAGCGCTCTTTCTTCCCCGAACGCTGCTTGCGCTTGCCCGCCTTGAGGTGGCGCTCGGACTTTGGCTCCGCCCTGCTGCGCCGCGGTCCTCGATTCTCCTCGGACTTCCGCACGCGCGCGAGAACGTCCGTGAGGCCGAGGTCGATCATTCGGCGCTCCCTGTCCACCTTGATCACCTGCACGCCCACACGATCGCCGAGGCGATACACGCGTCCCGTGTTCTCGCCGCGCAGAATGTGCTGCCGCTCGATGAATCGGTAGTAGTCGTCGGCCATCGTCGACACGTGGACCATGCCCTCGACGAAGTGTTCGATCAGCTCGATGAACAGACCGAATGCGGTGACGCCCGTGATGTAGCCCTCGAACTCGTCGCCGACCTTGTCCGCCATGAAGCGGACCTTCTTCCACTGGACCAGCTCGCGCTCCGCGTCGTTCGCGCGGCGCTCGCGCTCCGACGTGTGGCGGGCAATCTCCGGCAAATCTTCTGTCAGCTCCTCGTTGCGATCGTTCGACATCCCCTGCCGCGACTCACGCAGGGTCCGGTGGACGATCAGATCGGGATAACGGCGGATCGGCGATGTGAAGTGCGTGTAACTGCTCGCCGCGAGGCCGAAGTGCCCCATGTTCGATGGGTCGTAGCGCGCCTTCTGCATCGTCCGCAGCATCAGAAACGCGATCGGCTTCTCTTCCGGCTTGCCCGCAATGCGCTCGACCAGCTTCTGGAAGTGTCGCGGCCGCACGGCATTGGGCGCCGTGCCAAGGCTGTAGCCCATCGTTGCGACGAAGTCCTCGAACTGCTCCACCTTCAGCGGATCCGGTTGCTCGTGGATGCGATAAAGCGTCGGGACTTCGTTGTCGTCGAGATGCTGCGCGACGGTCTCGTTCGCCACGAGCATGAATTCCTCGATGAGGCGATGCGCGACGTTGCGCTCGAGCGCGATAATCTCCTCGACGAGCCCTTCGTCATCCAGAATGATCTCCGGCTCTTTGAGGTCGAAATCGATCGAACCGCGACGCTTGCGCCGGCCGTTCAGGATCTTGAACAGGTCCTCCATCAACTGGAACATGTCGACGAGAGGCGCGTACTTTTTGAGCAGGACTGGATCGCGGTCTGTCAGGATGCCATTCACGTCGGTGTACGTCATTCGTGCGTCGCTGTGAATGATGCCGTCATGGATCTCGTACCGAACGACGTCGCCACGCCGATCGATTTCCATCAGGCAGCTCTGGACGAGCCGATCGACGTTCGGATTCAGACTGCAGAGTCCGGTCGAAAACTCCGACGGAAACATGTGGACCGCACGCTCCGGAAAATACACGGAGGTCGACCGCTCGTAGGCCTCCTCGTCGAGTGCGCTGCCTTCGGGAACGTAGTGCGCGACGTCGGCAATGTGTACGCCCAGCCAGTAGTTGCCATTCGGCAGCTTCTCGATCGTGATCGCGTCGTCAAAGTCGCGCGCGTGTTCGCCATCAATGGTGACCGTCGTGAGCGGGCGGAAGTCTGTCCTGCCGCGCAGGTCCTTCTCTTTCACCGCGCCGCCGAGACGCTTCGCCTCTTCGATCGCCTCCTCGCCGTGCTGGTCGGAGATGCCGTACTTGCGGATGATGATCTCGGTGTCGACGCCCGGCTCCTCGATGTCGCCCAGAACATCGAGCACGCGGCCGAGCGCGCTGCGTGTCGGTGTCGGATAACGGGTGATCTCGAGAACGACCATGTCGCCAGGCTTCGCGTCCTGCCGCTGATCGGTCGGGATCATCACGTCCATAATCACGCGCCGGTCGAACGGCACGAGGAATCCCATGCCGGACTCGTCTACCTCGAACCGGCCGACGATATTCGACGCTCCTCGTTCCAGGATGCGGACGATGCGTCCCTCGGCGCGGTCGTCCCGCGTGTGCTCGACCCGCGCGACGACGCGATCGCCGTGCATAGCTTGATTCAGATTGGCGCCCGCGATGAAGATGTCTCCGCTGACCCCTTCGACAGGGCGATCGGGGAGGACAAAGCCGAAGCCGCGCGGGTGCGTCTGCACGCGGCCGACCACGAGGTTCATGCGATCGGGCAGGCCGAAACGATTGCCGCGCGTCTGAATCAGGTGACCGGCATCGACGAGGCCATTCAGCAGCCGTTTGAGGGTCGCGCGCTGCTCGCGCGGGATCTTCAGCTTCTGCACCAGTTCCCGGGCGGTGGCCGGATGGTCCAGACGGTCCCGGATCGCCGTCAGCAACTGTTCGCTATTGAGCATTGAATCCATTCTACTTTTCCCAACCCGAGTGCCGGCTCAGCCCTCTACACATCGTGTGACCGCCACGGAGCTGGCCGCTGACCCGGATTTGCCGCTCGTTCGCCGGGCCCAGGCCGGGGATGTCGATGCGTTCGGCGACCTCGTGGAACGGAATCGCCGGGCGGTGTTTCGCGCCGCGCTCGCGGCGGTCGGGTCGGCAACCGAGGCGGATGACGTGGCGCAGGAGGCGTTCGTGACGGCCTTCCAGAAGTTGAACGGGTTTCGCGGCGAGTCGTCCTTCAAGACGTGGCTGCTCGCAATCACCTGGCGGAAGGCGATCGATCGGCGGCAGAGCGTGACGCGATGGATGCAGCGGCTGGCCTCGCCGAACGCCGGCGACACGCCGGAAGGCTGGGATCCGATGCAATCGCTGCCGTCGGGCGCGCTGTCGCAGGAAGACGCATTGCTGACGTCGGATCTGCAGCGGCGGCTGCGGCCGCTCGTCGCGTCGCTGCCGAAAAAGTTGAGAGATGCGCTGCTGCTCGCCGGTTCCGGCGATCACAGCTACGAAGAGATCGGGCACTTGTTGAAGATTCCTGTTGGGACGGTGAAGTGGCGCGTGTCTGAAGCACGCAAGGTGTTGAAACAGAAGATGGCTGCGATGGGGTACTCGGATGTCGGCTGACGAAGGCGGGCCTGCCCGCCGTAGCCTTGGCGGAGGCGGGCGGATTCCACCGAATTTGTTCGGCGCTCTTGTCGCCAC
>DASPXV010000161.1:0-22267 GCA_035637115.1 Vicinamibacterales bacterium | reverse complement strand
TGACCCTTGTCGGGCAAGGGCTGACCCTTGTCGGGCAAGGGCTGATGCTTGTCGGGCAAGGGCTGACCCTTGTCGGGCAAGGGCTGATGCTTGTCGGGCAAGGGCTGATGCTTGTCGGGCAATGAGTGATCCTTGTCGGGCAAGGGCTGACCCTTGTCGGGCAATGAGTGATCCTTGTCGGGCAAGGGCTGATGCTTGTCGGGCAGGGCTGACCCTTGTCGGGCAAGGGCTGACCCTTGTCGGGCAATCAGTGATCCTTGTCGGGCAACGTGATCCTTGTCGGGCAACGTGATCCTTGTCGGGCAGAGTTTCTGCCCGGCAGCGAGCGAAGCGAGTGGCTTGCCCTCTGCCCGACAGCGCCCGCGTACAGTAAAAGGGCCGCTCCGATAGGGGCGGCCCTTCAATCCCGCGCCGCGGGCGTTACCCTTTGCCCGTTTGCTTCCGGTTCTGCGCGTCGATGACACGCTTGCGGAGCTTGTCGGCTTCGTCGATCAGCTGCTTCTGCTTGGCGGGATCCTTTTCCAGGTTCGCCTGCAAGCGGAGCAGGATGTTCTTGTAGGTCAGCGCTTCCATGTAGTCGGGGTTCAGGCTGAGCGCCTTGTCCTCCATCTGGAGGCCCTTCATGATGTATTCGCGCTGGACCGCCTGGGACAGGCGGAAGTCGCCGCGCGTCTTATCCCAGTAGAAGACCGCGACGCGGTGGTAACCCTCGGGGTTGTTCGGCTCGAGCGCCGCGGCCTGTTCGAGCGCCGCGATCGTTTTCGGGAAGTCTCCCTGGCGGTTGTAGTAACCCGCCCGCGCGGCGAGGACGGACGCGTCGTTCGGCTTCACCTGCGACGCTTTGTCATACTGCGTCTCGGCGTCGTCGTACCGCCCTGCATCCTCGTAGAGCTTCGCGAGCGCCAGATAGTTGGCCGGCTCGTTGGGCTCGAGCGCGATGATTTCCTGGTAGATGGGCTCGGCCTTGGCAGGGTCATTCAGCTTGTCGGAGCCGTACGCTGCGGCGAGGTACTCGAGCGACGACTTCTTCCACGCCATGTTCGTGTTCTTGTCAGCCGCTTTACGATAGTAGGCGATGGCCTTCTGGATGTACGCGTCGTTGGTCGCGTCCCCCTGCTTGGCGGGCTTGTACATCTGGTCGTAGCAGTTGCCGAGGAAGAAGTAGGCCGTCTGCAGCTGCGGGTACTTGTCGACCGCGTCCTCGTGCTTCACGACGTCTTCGTACTTTTCCGCCGCCTTCTTCCAGTCCTTGCGGGCGTACTCGAGGTTGGCGTCCTTGAAGGACTTCACGGCACTCAGGGTGCCCCAGGAATATTTGCCGCAGCCGGTGGACACCAGGCTGGCCCCGCTCAAGAGGGCCACCGCCGCCACAGAAGCCGCGCGATTTCGGATGATCATGCTCTCCCCTTCTCGCGCCGATTACAATGAAACAAGGGGTCAGTATATTGGCCGTTCCGAGGGCCGTCAACCGCACCCCGACCCGAATTCAGGCACCACTTTTTAGACACCAGATTCATGATCCGGTTCGAGGACCTCATCGAAAAGGTCCGTACCACCAATCCCGACGCCGACGTCGAACTGCTCCGCAGGGCCTACGTATTCTCGGCCTACGAGCACAAGGGACAGGTGCGCCATTCCGGCGAGCCGTATCTCGTCCATCCGCTGGAAGTCGCCGACCTCCTGGCGGACATGAAACTGGACGTCGTCGCGGTGGCCGCCGGCCTGCTCCACGACATCGTCGAAGACACTCAGACGCCGATCGAGCGCATCAAGGAGCTCTTTGGCGCCGATATCGCGCACGTCGTCGAAGGGGTGACCAAGCTCGGCGCGATTCCCTTTTCGTCGAGCGAGGAGCGCCAGGCCGAGAACTTCCGCAAGATGCTGCTCGCGATGGTCGACGACATCAGGGTCATCCTGGTGAAGCTCGCCGACCGCCTGCACAACATGCGAACGCTGCACCATCTGCCCGAGGAGCGCCGCATCAAGATCGCGCAGGAGACTCGCGACATCTACGCGCCGATCGCGAACCGCCTCGGCATGAGCAAGGTGAAGAACGAGCTCGAAGAGCTGGCGTTCAAGTACCTGGAGCCGAAGGCGTACGAAGCGCTGCGACAGGAAGTTGAAGCGCGGCGGCGCGCCACCGAAGGGCTCATCGACGAGCTGATCAACAACGTGTCGGCGAAGCTCGCCGAAGCGCAGGTGCCGATCATCCACATCGACGGGCGGATCAAACGCCTGTTCAGCATCCACCAGAAGCTGAAGCGCCAGAAGATCGATCTCGATCAGGTCTACGATTTCATGGCGCTGCGTATCGTCACGAACTCGATCAAGGACTGCTACGCCGCGCTCGGGATCATCCACCAGACGTGGTCGCCCGTGCCGGGGCGCATCAAGGACTTCATCGCGATGCCGCGGCCGAACGGCTATCAGTCGCTGCACACGTCGGTGGTGAGCGAGCGTGGGTTCCCGTTCGAAGTGCAGATCCGTACCGCGGAGATGCACCGCGTCGCCGAGGAAGGCATCGCGGCGCATTGGAAGTACAAGGAAGGGCGTCACGGCGCGGATCGCGACGAGCAGTATTTCCTCTGGCTGCGGCAGCTGCTCGAGTTCCAGCAGGAGGTGCGCGACCCGCAGGAGTTCCTGCAGAACCTCAAGATCGAGCTCTATCCCGAAGAGGTCTACATCTTCACGCCGGCCGGCGAAGTGAAGGCGCTGCCGCGCGACGCCACTCCGGTGGACTTCGCGTACGCGATCCACACGGACGTCGGGCACCAGTGCGTCGGCGCGCGCGTGAACGGGAAGATGGTTCCGCTGCGCACGCGCCTGCGCAACGGCGACATCGTGCAGGTCATGACCGCGCCCGGGCATCACCCGAGCCGCGACTGGCTGAACTTCGTCGTGACCTCGCGCGCGCGCAACAAGATCAAACACTACATCCACGCGGAAGAAAAGGCGCGGAGCCTCGAGCTTGGAAAGAAGGTCTTCGACAAGGAGGCGCGGCGTTACGGGCTGAATGTGAAGTCGCTGACCGACGGACCCGCATTCACCGCGGCGCTGAGCGACTACGGCTACACGAAGGCGGAGGAACTCTTCGTCGCGCTGGGATATGGCAAGCTCGCGGTGAAAAGCGTCCTCGCGAAGCTGGTCCCGCAGGAGCAGTTGAAGGAAACGTCCGAGACCGGCGCGATGGCGCAGGTCGCCAACGCGGTCCGCCGCGTGCTCGGCCCGGCGGAAGACAAGATCAAGGTGCGCGGCTTCGATGATCTGATGGTCTTCCGCGCGCGCTGCTGCAATCCGATTCGCGGCGAACAGATCGTCGGGTACATCACGCGCGGCAAGGGCGTCTCGGTCCACTCCGCGGCGTGCACCAACGTCGTGAACCTGCTCTACGACCCGGAGCGGAAGATCGATGTCGAGTGGGACAAGGGGACCGACGCCTCGCACTACACCGTGCGCCTGAGCCTGCAGGTCGAAGATCGCAAGGGCATTCTCGCCGACGTCACGTCGAAGATCGCCGGCATCAATACCAACATCCGCAACGTCGAGGCAACGTCGGACACCGACTCACGCGGCCGCATCGACATGACCGTCGAGATCAGCGACCTGAAGCACCTGCAGAAAGTAGTGAAGGCCTTGCGCGGAGTGGAAGGCGTCGTCGATGTGGAGCGTGCGAGCAGATAACGGACAGACGCACGCGCCGACGGCTAATCTCAAAGGCACGAAGACACAAAGACACCAAGACCTATTCCGATCTTTGTGCCTTCGTGTCCTGGTGCCTTCGTATTGAAGCCGGGGTTCGTCTCAGAGAGCGGCCGTGATTTGGATTTCTACGAGCGCGCCTTTCGGGAGTCGCGCGACCTGCACGGTGGTGCGCGCGGGGGCAGGTGAAGAGAAGTAGGTCGCGTAGACCTCGTTGACCTTCGCGAAGTCGTTCATGTCCGACACGTAGACCGTGGCGCTGACGACCGCGTCGAACGAGAGGCCGGCGGCACCCAGGATGGCGCCGATATTCGTAAAGACCTGACGGGTTTGGGCCTCGATGCCGCCCGGTACAAGCTGACCGGTGGCGGGATCGAGCGGGATCTGGCCGGACAGGAAGAGCAGGTTGCCGGCCTTAATCGCCTGGGAATACGGGCCGATGGCCGCAGGGGCTTTCGGTGTCGATACCGCGTCGCGCATGCGGCCTAAGCCGCCTTGACGACCTTGCCGGATCGCAGGCACCGCGTGCACACGCGGAGGCGCTTGATTCCGCCGTTGACCATCGCGCGCACCCGCTGCAGGTTCGGCTCGAACCGGCGAGCGGTCACATTGTGGGCGTGACTGACGTTCCGCCCGACGACCGGGCCCTTGTTACAGACTTCGCAGCGCTTCGCCATAAGAGAACTCCAGAGGTTCAGAGAAACGATAATTATACACCGAATTCGCGTATAATTCGCCACATTTCCCGGGGTATAGCCTTTGCAGCCTGGCCTTTTAGCAGGAGGTGAGGATGGACGATCCGCTCCTTCAGGAGCAGACGCCGGCCGAGTACTTCAAGGGACTCATCGAGTCGGCGCTGACGCGCCAGCATCTTCGCGCGAACGAACTCACCTCGTACTACCTCGTCGACCTTCTGTGCCGCTTCATGCGCCCGGACAGGCGCATTCTGTTCAACGACGACACCACAAAACCTCTCGCCCTGCGGCTCGCCCGCGCCCTCGAAAGCGGCGGGATGGAACAGCGCGCCCGGCTGCGCAACCTGGGCGATTTCTCACTGTTCACCTCGGGTTTCTTCTCCGATAGCCTCCGCGGACGCGTAGTGGACGTCGATTACTACGTGTCGATGGGGGAGTACGCCTACGGTTCCCTCAGCCGCAGGGACACGGATGCGTTCGGGGAGGTTTTTGGGGAGCTTGCCCGTAAGTTCGTCGGGTACATGGACGTGCTCGCGGATGTGAGCGAGCGGACGGGCTCGACCCGTCCGGATGTATTGCGTAAGTACGAGAACTGGCTCCGGACAGCCATTCCCGCCTCGAAATTACTCCAATAGTCCAATTTTCAGGACGCTCGGGAGAACCGAATCACGGTCTCCCGGCGTCTAAACTGCCAATCCCTGGGATGTCGGGGTTGCCACAGACCGCAGAAATGCGTTAAACTGCAGGGCTTCATAACTGGCAATGCCATTGCATAGGGGCTTCCGACCTCGGTTGGAGGTCTCGACGGAGACGGAAAGGAGTCGGATTCATATGACTGGTCATAGCTCACGGTACGACGAACTCAAGGCTATCCTCGAGGAGCGCCGCCGCGAGATCATGAACGAGGTCCAGGGGCGCATGCGCGACGTGCGCGCCGAAGGCGCGGGCAGCACCGTGCAGGGCGTGCTGGACGCCGCGGAAAGCTCCGAGCTGGACATCCAAGATGAAATCGAATTCGCCCTCATTCAGATGAAGGCGGAGACGCTCAATAAAATCGACGAGGCGCTGCATCGGCTGGAAGAGGGCACCTACGGCTACTGCTTCGAGTGCGGCGAGGAGATCAGCGAGAAGCGCCTCCGCGCGCTGCCGTTCGCGGTCCGCTGCAAGGACTGCGAAGAGGCGCGCGAGGTCAAGCAGCAGCGCGATCGCCTGATGGCGCAGCGCCGTGGCGCGGCGTCGCTCTTCATCGATATGCAGGGTTGACCCGCGAATCGGGTAAGCTGCGCTCCTTATGAGCGAAACAGATCAGGAGCGGGCGATCGCCGAGTCAGCAGACTCTGAACGGCCGCTCCAGATTCCTGCCGAACTGCCGGTCCTGCCGCTCCGCGACACCGTCCTGTTCCCCAACTCGTTCATGCCGCTGGCGGTCGCCCGCGAAGCGTCCGTGCGCCTCGTTGAAGAGGCCAACGGTGCCGGCCGCCTGATCGGCGTCTTCACCCAGCGCGAAGCGTCGATGGAAGAGCCGATACAGGAGGACCTGTATCCGGTCGGCACCGTCACGCACATTCACAAGATGTTCAAGCTGCCCGACGGCAGCCTGCGCCTGATCGTCCAGGGCGTCGAGCGCATCACGCTCGATCGCATCATCCAGAGCCGCCCGTACCTGCGCGCCGAAGTCACGGCCGCACCCGACCAGCTCCGCGATGAGGATCGGCTCGAGATCGACGCGCTGCAGCGCAACATCAAGAGCAACTTCCAACAGGTTGTTTCGCTGTCACCGCTGCTGTCCGATGACCTCCAGACGCTCGCGGCAAACATCATCGATCCCGGCAAGCTCACCGACTTCATCGCGTCCAGCCTCGCGACGATAGGCACGCCGGTGAAACAGGAAATCCTGTCGACGCTGGACGTGCGCGCGCGCATGGACGCGCTCACTCGCATCCTGATCAAGGAGCTCGAGGTCCTCGAGCTCGGATCGCGCATCCAGTCTCAGGTGCAGTCCGAGGTCGGGAAGAACCAGCGCGAGTACTTTCTGCGCGAGCAGATGAAGGCAATCCAGAAGGAACTCGGCGAAGGTGACGAGCAGGCGAAGGAGATCGACGAGCTCCGGACGAAGATCGAAGCCGCGGGCATGCCCGAACCGGTCAAGAAGGAAGCCCTGCGCGAGCTCGATCGCCTCTCGAAGATGCCCGTCGCGGCGGCTGAGTACACCGTCTCGCGCACCTACGTGGACTGGCTCGTCGCGCTGCCGTGGTCGAAGCGAACGGAAGATTCGATCGATCTGAAGCACACCAAGCAGGTGCTCGACGCCGACCACTCGGGGCTCGAGAAGGTGAAGGACCGCGTCCTCGAGTACCTCGCCGTCCGCAAGCTGAACCCCGACGTCAAGGGCCCGATTCTCTGTTTCCTCGGGCCGCCTGGAGTGGGGAAGACCTCGCTTGCGCGGTCGATCGCGAACTCGATGGGCCGCAAGTTCGTGCGCGTATCGCTCGGCGGCATGCGCGACGAAGCAGAGATCCGCGGGCACAGGCGCACGTATATCGGCGCGCTGCCCGGCCAGGTGATCCAGGGGCTGCGTCGCGCGGAATCGAAGAACCCCGTCTTCATCCTCGACGAGATCGACAAGCTCGGCTCGGACTTCCGCGGAGACCCTGCGTCCGCGCTGCTCGAGGTACTCGATCCGGAGCAGAACAACACGTTCCGCGATCACTATCTGGACGTCCCGTTCGACCTGTCCGAGGTGTTGTTCCTGACGACGGCGAACGTGCTCGATCCGATTCCACCGGCGCTGCGCGACCGGATGGAAGTGCTCGAGCTCGCCGGCTACACGGAAGAGGAAAAACTCAGGATCGCGATCGAGCACCTCATCGCGAAACAGGTGAAGAACCACGGCCTCACGCCGGAGCAGGTCGAGTTCACGAACGACGCGATCAGCGCGGTCATCCGCGGCTACACGCGGGAAGCGGGCGTCCGCAATCTCGAGCGGGAAATCGGCGCTCTCTGCCGCAAGGTCGCGCGCCGCCGTGCCGAGGGGGACTCGACCAAAGTCGTCATCACTGCCGAGACCGTCGTCGAGATGCTCGGCGCACCGACGTTCCTCGATGAAGAGGTCGAGAATCGGACCAAGGATCCCGGCGTTGCGGTCGGACTCGCGTGGACGCCGGCGGGCGGCGAGGTGCTCTTCGTCGAAGCATCACGGATGCAGGGCGGCGGTTCGCTGACGCTCACGGGCCACCTTGGCGACGTGATGAAGGAATCAGCGCGCACCGCGCTGTCCTGGTTCCGCGCCAACGCGCAGCACTACGGCGTCGATCCCTCGTTCTACAAGGACTCGGAGATCCACCTGCACGTGCCGTCCGGCGCGGTTCCCAAGGACGGGCCGTCAGCGGGCGTGACGATGGTTTGCGCGCTGGCGTCGCAGTTGACCGGGCGTCCGGTTCGCGGCGATATCGCGATGACCGGAGAAATCTCGCTGTCCGGACGCGTGCTGCCCGTCGGCGGCATCAAGGAAAAAGTGCTCGCCGCGCGGCGTCATGGCATCACCGAGCTGATCCTGCCGCGGCAGAACGAGAAGAACGTGAAAGAGGACCTCACCGAGGATCTACGCAACGAGCTCACGATCCACTTCGTCGCGGAGATTGTCGAGGTCGTGGCCATCGCGCTGCAGCCCAGCGCGGCGCAGACGCATGTCCCGATGCCCGTCCACACGGACGCGCAACCGGTGGTGTGAAACTCGTCTACTCACCGCGTTACGAAATCCCGCTGCCGGGCCACATCTGGCCCACCACCAAGTACAGGCTCATTGCGGAACGTCTGCGCGGCAACGCGGCGTTCACCTTTGTCGAGCCGAAATCCGCCGCGTGGGAGGAGCTCGCGCTCGTTCACACGGCCGAGTACCTCGCGAAGCTGCGCGACAACACGCTGACTCCTGAAGACGTCGCCACGCTGGAATTGCCCTGGGTTCCCGCGCTCGCCGACGGCTTTCGGCTGATGGTCGGTGGCAGCATCGACGCTGCGACGGCGGCCCTCGAGGAGGGCGTTGCCGCGCATCTTGGCGGCGGGCTGCACCATGCGTTCGCGAATCACGGCGAAGGATTCTGTCCACTGAACGACGTGGCCGTCGCTGTCCGCGTGCTTCAACACACGTCGAGGATCCGTCGTGCCGCCATCGTCGATCTCGACGTTCACCACGGCAACGGGACCGCCATGATCTTCGAGAATGACGAGAGCGTTTTCACGTTCTCGATGCACCAGCAGCACAACTACCCGTTCTTCAAGCCGCGGAGCAGTCTCGATGTCGGCCTGGAGAACGGCGTCGGCGATACGACATATCTCGCGCTCCTGCGCGAGGCCCTGCCGCGTGTCATGGCAAGCGGTCCCGACCTCGTGCTCTACCTGGCGGGCGCGGATCCCTACGAGCACGATCGTCTCGGGGGCCTGGGGCTGACAAAGGCCGGCCTCGCCGAACGCGATCGTGTCGTCGTGGCCGCATCGCGGACCGCCGGCGTGCCGCTCGTGACCGTTCTTGCCGGGGGCTACGCGGACGACGTCACGGACACCGTGGATATCCACGTCGCGACGATCGACGCGATGAGTACCGGCGTCACTGCTTAAATGAGGCCGAGGCCGACCACGGTTTTCATGTCGACGATCTCGCCGCGCCGGACCATATCGCGCGCGTCGCGCAGCTCGAACGTCTTCGCCTCGATGTCCTCGTCCTCGTCGATGTGCGCCTGCTCGTCGGTCTTCTCGAGGGCGGACACGCGGAAGAAGATCATCTCTTCGTCGCAGTAGCCGGGCGTCGGGTACATCGCGCTCAGGCGCACGAGCGTCGCGGGCACGAGCCCGATCTCCTCGTGGCACTCCCGCCGCGCCGCGTCCTCGGGAGATTCCCCTTCGTCGACGCTGCCTGCCGGCAGCTCCCAGAGCGCCGCATTCACAGCGTGGCGATACTGTTTGATGAGGATCACCTTGCCTGGCTCCGGGACGGGCACGATGACGACGGACTTCGGATGGCGCACGACCTCCACAGACACGGTCCGGCCGTTGCGCATCTTCACCTTGTCGCGGCTGACGGAGAAGACCTTGCCCTTGAAGACTTCTTCGCTATCGAGCGTTTCTGCATCTGACACGGGGACTCCTGCTAAAGATCCGAATCCTTCGGAGCCTGCCGCTCGCGGATGTCTTCGATCACGGACTGCAGATCCTCGGGCAGGGGAGACTCGAATTCCATGGTCCGTCCATCCGTCGGATGCGTGAACTTGAGGCGCGCGGCATGGAGGAACGGACGCTTGAGGCGCTGAACAGCGCGTACGTCGTTGGCGACGTGACGGTGGACGCCGCCGTACGTTGGGTCGCCGACGACCGGGTGCCCGATGGCGCTGAGGTGTACGCGAATCTGATGCGTGCGGCCGGTGGCGATCGCGACATGGATCAGCGACACGCCGCGGAGGTTGAGCGCCCACGTGACCCGCGTCACGGCGCTGCGCGCGTGGCGCGCGCGCGTCGACATCTTCTGCCGATCCTTCGGATCGCGCCCGATCGCCGCGTCGATGCGCTTGCCGGCCTGCACCAGGCCCCACACGAGCGCGATGTATTCCTTTTCGACTTCGCGATCGTGAAACTGTCGCGAGAGCTCCTGGTGCGCGCTGTCGTTCTTCGCGGCGATCATCACGCCCGACGTTCCGCGATCCAGCCGGTGCACGATCCCCGGGCGCAGCTCGCCGCCGATCCCGCTGAGATCGTCCACGTGGTGCAGCAGCGCGTTCACGACGGTGCCGCTGGAATGACCGGCGCCCGGATGCACGACCATGCCGGCCGGCTTGTCGATGACGACGATGTCGGCGTCCTCGTAGAGGATGGGGAGCGGTAAGTCCTCGGCAATTGCCGTCGCCGGTTCTGCTGCCGGAAGTTCGATAGTGAAGCGCTGGCCCGCACGGACCGGCGTGCTCGCGCGCAGGCTTTTCGCCGGTCCCGTGACGAGGCCGTCCTTGATCAGTCTCTGGATTTGCGAGCGCGAGCGATCGGGAAGCGCTGCTGTCAGGAAGTTGTCGAGCCTCGATCCCTCGTGGTCGGATTCCACTTCGAGCTCTCGCGTCACAGCGGCGTCGCGGGCGTCTGCGCTCACGCCGCGGCCCGTTGCGCGGCGACCTGGGTCGTGGGATTGATGCGCCGGCTCAAGAGAATGAGCATCACGATCGACAGCGGGACGAGGAGGACTGACACGAACTGTGACGTCGAGAGCGAATTGAAGACGACGCCACGGCTGTCGCCGCGGTAGAACTCGATGACGAATCGCGACACGCCGTAGAGGAGCATGTAGCTCCAGAACGTGCGCCCCGGGAATGGACGGCCGCGCCGCTCCCACGCCAGCAGGAAGAGCAGGATGAGCAGCTCCGCGCCCGCTTCGTACAACTGCGTCGGGTGCAGCGGAATTCCGAGCGGCGTGCCGACGTTCGTCGCCGCCGCCGGATCGGTGAAGGTGATGGCCCATCGCACCGTGGTGGGCCTCCCGAAGCAGCAGCCGGCCAGCAGGCAACCGAGCCGGCCCACGATGTGGCCGAGCGCGATTCCCGGAGCGAAAACGTCAGTGGTCGTCCAGAGCGGCATCTTGTGACGGCGGAGATAGATCAACGCCACGACGACCGCCGCAATCAGCCCGCCGTAGAACACACCGCCGGATCGCGCCAATCCCAGCATGTCGCGCGGGTGCCCGGTGAACTGCTTGAAGTCCACGACCAGCAGCAGCAGCTTCGCACCGACGAGCGCGCTCACGATGATCCAGATGCCGAGGTCCATGACCCGTTGCGGGTCGAGGCCGCGCTTGCGCGCGCGGATCAGCGCGAACTGCAGGCCGAGCAGGTACGCAGCAGCCAGCAGGACGCCGTAGGAGTAGATGGTGAAACCGTGAAAATCAAACAGGACGGGGTGCATGGTGGCGTCCGATTCCGAGCATCTCGAGCAGCACGAGGATCGCGCCGATCGTAATCGCAGCGTCAGCGACGTTGAACGCCCAGAAGTGCGCCTCGCCCCAGTACACGTCCACGAAGTCGACGACGTAGCCCGCGATGGCGCGATCGATCAGGTTGCCGAAGGCGCCGCCGAGGATGAGCGCGAGCCCGTAGCGCGACAGCTTCTCGTGATTCCCGAGCTGCCGCGCGTAGAGCGAAATAGCCACCAGCGCCAGCGCCGCGATGCCAATCATCAGCGCGGATTTATAGGGGAAGTCCGCGGCGTTGAGGAGGCCGAACGCTGCGCCGGTGTTCTGGACGTGCGTGAAATCCAGCAGGTTGGGAATGATCGATTTCTTCGAGTACAGCGGGATCGCCGCCCTGACGACGAACTTCGACAGCTGATCGACGATGACGATCGAGCCGATCGCCACGACTTCAATCGGACGCACCAGCGGCGCGCGCACGTATTCGTGGACCGGCTCGATCGGTTCTGGCGCAACAAGCGGCTCGATCGGCGGGGGCGCCGGCGAATCCGGAGAAATCACGCAACCTCCCGTCCGCCATCGCCGGCGGGGAGCGCGGCCACGCAGCGATCGCACAAGCCGGCCACGCCCGGATCGCGAGAGAGCTCGGGCAGCACGCGCCAGCAGCGATCGCACTTTTGTCCTTCGGCACGGACGACCGAGACGCCGACGCCCTCTCGCCCTGTGGTCTCGAGCGAGACCTGCGACACGATGAACAGCATCGGCAGGTCTGCCTCGTAGCGGGTGAGCAGCGCAGCGGCATCTCCGCCCGCGGTCAGAGCGACGTGCGCAGCGAGCGACGTGCCGATAACTTTTCCCTGCCGCGCCGATTCGAGCGCGCGATTGACCTCGTCACGGATTTCCAGCAACTGCGTCCAGCGCCGATCCAGGTCCACGTCTACGAAACGCGTCACGTCCTTCGGGAACTGCGCGATATGGACCGATGCTTCGCGCTGATTCTCCGCCAGGGCTACGGTGGGCAAGTGTCGCCACAGCTCGTCCGACGTGACGGGAAGGATCGGCGCGAGCAATCGCGACAGCCCATCCGCCATGAGGAACATCGCCGTCTGTGCCGACCGCCGCTCCGGCGAGCCGGCGGCGAACGTGTAGAGACGGTCTTTCGAGACATCCGCGTAGAACGCGCTCAATTCGACCGTGAGGAACTGATTCACGGTCTGGAAAATCGCCGGATAGTCGTACTGGTCGTAACTGCGGAGGATGTCTTGCGCAGCCGCGCCGTACCGCGACAGGACGAACCGATCCACCTCGGAAAGCTGCTCGAGCGGCATCACGTCCGTCGCCGGATCGAAATCGTACAAATTCGACACGAGATACCGCAGCGTATTGCGGATCTTCCGGTACGCCTCGATGACGCGCGCGAGGATCTGCTTCCCGACCCGCAGCTCTTCGCGGAAGTCGCTCATCGCGACCCATAGACGCAGGATCTCCGCGCCGCTTTCCCTGATCACTTCCTGCGGCTGCACGGTGTTTCCGAGGGACTTCGACATCTTCCGGCCATCGACGTCGATCAGGAAACCGTGCGTCAGCACCTGGCGGAACGGCGGACGCCCGCGCGTCCCGAGGCCGACCAGCAACGAGCTCTGGAACCAGCCGCGGTGCTGGTCGCTGCCTTCGAGGTACATGTCGGCAGGCCACGTCAGGTCGGAACGGAACGGCAGGACCGCCTCGTGGCTCGAGCCTGAGTCGAACCACACGTCGAGAATGTCCCGCTCGCGCTCGAACGACGTGCCGCCGCACGACGGACACGCGAGTCCCGCGGGAATGAACTCATCGACCGGGCGCTCGTACCATGCGTCCGCGCCGTACTCGTCGAATACCGAAGCCGCCTGCTCCACCAGCGCGGCCGTCATGATGGCCTCGCCGCAGCTCGTGCAGTCCACCGCCGGAATCGGGACACCCCACGCGCGCTGCCGCGAGATGCACCAGTCCGGTCGATTCGAGAGCATATTGAACAGGCGGTCGCGTCCCCAGGCGGGGATCCACTTCACGTCGCGATCGATCGCATCGAGTCCCGACTGCCGCAGGGTCTTCTTGCCGGAACCGTCCATGCCGACCACTGGATCGCCGTCGAGACGGATGAACCACTGCGATGTCGCGAGGAAGATGACCGGGTGGTGGCAGCGCCAGCAGTGCGGGTATTGATGCGCGAAGTCGGCGCGG
Source organism: Vicinamibacterales bacterium (assembly GCA_035637115.1). GTDB lineage: Bacteria > Acidobacteriota > Vicinamibacteria > Vicinamibacterales > 2-12-FULL-66-21 > JAICSD01. The sequence goes on along the minus strand of DASPXV010000161.1, from coordinate 8,716 downwards.
TGCCACAGCCGGCCGCGCTCTTTCAGCGCCGCCTCGATGTTCGGATTTGCATCGAACACGCGCTGTCCGGCGAACATGTCGACCGTGTCGAGGAACCTGCCGCCGGGTCCCACGGGCGCATAGATATCCAGCCCGTAACGCACACCGGTGTTGAAGTCATCAGAGCCATGCCCCGGCGCCGTGTGGACCGCACCCGTTCCCGCGTCGAGCGTGACGTAATCGCCAAGCACGGCAAGCGAGATGCGCGCATACAGCGGATGCTGAAACCGGATGTGTTCGAGCAGCTCACCTTTGAACCGTGCGACGGGCGCGTCGAACGTCCGTCCCCCCGCTTCCGCCACCTTTTCCGCGAGCGCCTCCGCCACGATCACGACGCGGCTTCCCGCCTCGTACGCCGCGTAATCGAATTCCGGGTGGAACGCGATCGCCAGGTTCGACGGAATCGTCCATGGCGTCGTGGTCCAGATCAGGACCGAGACGTCGCGTCCCTTCAGGTCAGGCAGTCGCCGCGCGAGTTCATCGGCGCTCTCCGGCGCGAGCGGAAACTCGACGTAGATCGACGGCGAGGAGTGCGTCTCGTACTCGACCTCTGCTTCCGCGAGCGCCGTGCGGCAGTGGATGCACCAGTGCACGGGCTTCTTGCCCTTGTACACGAGCCCCTTCTCGACGAACTTTCCCAGCGCGCGCGCGATTGCCGCCTGGTAGCGGAAGTTCATCGTGAGGTACGGATGCTCCCAGTCGCCGAAAATAGCGAGCCGCTCGAATTCCTTCGTCATCACGCCGATGAACCGTTCCGCGTACGCGCGGCACGCGCGGCGGAAATCCGCGACGCTCATGTCGCGCTTCTTCGAACCGAGCTCGCGGTCCACCTTCAGCTCGATGGGCAGTCCATGGCAGTCGTAGCCCGGGACATACGGTGTGTCGAATCCTGCCATCGACCGCGACTTCACCACGAAGTCCTTCAGGATCTTGTTGAGGGCGGTGCCGAGGTGAATCTGCCCGTTCGCATACGGCGGCCCGTCATGCAGGACGAACTTCGGCGCCCCCTCGCGCGCCCCGCGAATCTTCCCGTACAAGTCCATGGCCGCCCACCGGGCGAGCGCCTCGGGCTCGGTCGTGGGCAGGTTTGCCTTCATCGGGAACCCCGTGCGGGGCAGGTTGAGCGTGTCCTTCCAGTCGGCCATGCGTATTCGCCAATTGTACAAAAGAAAGGCCGGCCGCCTCTTACGGGCGACCGGCCCCGCAGATCAAATCCCAGGATCTGCGTTTGTAACCGAGCTCTAGCGGACGACGACCTGGAAGTTGCCCCGATTGTCCCCGAATCCGTCGTCGTTGATGCCCAGGTAGAGCACTCCGCTCGCCGGCATCGTGATGGCCTGGCTGTTCGCGCCGATCGGGAATGGCGCGCCGTTCCCGACGCGGCCGATGAGGGCGCCCGCCGGCACCTGCTTCAGCGGCGCGTTCGGCGCAAACCGCTGATCCTTTGCACCGTCCGGCGTCGCGACATCCGCAGCGTTGTCGCTCAACTGGACTTCACCAGTGCTAGTGAACGTCACGCGCTGTCCTTTCTTCACCGTGATGCCCGTGCTCGTCCAGGGCTGGTTGGCCTGGACGGTGATCGCACCGGCGACCGACGGCGTGTCCGCGATACCGGACGTGGCCGTCGCGACGTTGTCCGGGCGCGCGATCACGATGCGCGCGACCTCGTTCGACGAGATTTCGCGCTCGCCGCTGCTCGTGCGCAGGGTCAGCCGCAGCGGGTTCGTGCCGCCGATGTCGTAGAGCGAACCGTCGATCGTCTGTCCGTTGCGCAGGATGACCTGCGAGGTGCCCGTGAACTTCGCCCAATCGGCGGAGCTCATCGTGCCGCCCGTGAAGTCGATCACCGCGACGTCGTTCTGCGCGATCTGGCGCTCGTTGCCGCTCACGCGGATCGTGTAGCCGACGCCGCCGAGATCGATGAGATCGCCGCTCACCTTCTCGCCGGAGCGCAGCGTCAACGTTGCGCTGGTCTGCGCGTAGACGCCGGTGACGAGCAAGGCCGCGGCGCAAACCGCGCTGAGAACCGTCCGCTTCAACATTTCTCTGCCTCCATGACACCTCTTGCTGAGGTTCGAACTGCTGTATCCGGAGCTAACTCTGCAAAGGGCGCGCCAAGGCGCGCTTATATACTTACAACGTGCGCGTCGCCCACCTGGATAACGGCCTCAAACTTTTAATACAGGAGCTGCACACCGCTCCACTCGTGTCGGTCTGGTGCTGGTACCGCGTCGGCTCCGGCGACGAGCTTCCCGGTCAGACCGGGGTGTCGCACTGGGTCGAACACATGAATTTCAAGGGCACCACCAATATCCCCCGCGACGAAATGAAGGGCATCGTCGAACGCTTCGGAGGGACGTGGAATGGTTACACGTGGATCGACCAGACGACATACCTCGAGACCGCAGGGAAGGACGCGCTCGATACCCTGCTGTTCATCGAAGCGGAACGGATGGCGCACGGGCTCTACGAGCCGCAGGAGTGCGAGTCCGAGCGCACCGTGATCATTTCCGAGCTGCACGGAGGGGAGAACGATCCCGATCAGCTGCTGGATATTGAAGTCACCGCGACCGCTTTCCGCGCGCATCCCTATCGGCATCCGACGATCGGGTGGATCGACGATCTGCGCTCGATGACCCGCGATGATCTGTTCGGACATTATCGCCGGCACTACGTACCGCAGAATGCGACGCTTGTGGTCGTCGGAGACGTCGAGACCGAAGACGTGTTGCGGCGCGCCGAAGCGCATTTCGGGAGGCTTGACGGTGGTCCTGCGCCTGCGCACATGCGACCCGCGGAGCCGCTGCAGATCGGCGAGCGCCGCGTGCTTCTCGAACGCGAGGGAACGACGGCCTATTTGAAATTCGCGTGGCACGCGCCCGCGGCGCGGCATGAGGACTTCTTTCCGATGCTGGTCCTTGACGCGGCGCTCACGGGCGCCAAGGGCCTGAACATCTGGTCGAGCTTCCGCGGCGCGCCGCCGCAGCGCCGCGCGAGGCTGTACACGACGATCGTCGAGAAGGGACTCGCGTCCGCCGTCGGAGGTTCGCTGCTGCCGACGCGCGAGCCGTTTCTCTACAGCGTCGGATTCACGGCGATGGAGGGAGTCGCGCTGGATGTGCTCGACGATGCGGCAACGCAGGAGATTGAACGCGTCCGCCGCGAAGGGCTCAGCGAAGCTGAGGTCTCGCGCGCGAAGCGCCAGCTCCGCGCGCGCCTGGTGTTCGAAAGCGACAGCGTGACGAACGTCGCGCATCAGCTCGGATATTTCGAGACGGTCACCGGCCCTGGTTTTCTGGAGGAACTGCCGTCGCGCGTCGCTGCCGTGACGCCGTCGCAGGTCGCGGACGTCGCCACACGTTATCTGTCGCGCGAGCGGCGGACCGCTGGATGGTTCCGGCCCCTGGAGAACAAGTAGATGTCCGTGACCGTGACGAGCGGCCTCGATCCGATCCGCCAAGTGCTTTCCAACGGCGCCGTGCTCATCATGCAGGAGACGGCGTTCTCGCCGGCGGTGACGATCAATCTCGCGTTTACAGCGGGAAGTCTCGATGAACCGGACGACCGCGCGGGGCTCGCGTGGTTCCTCGGCCGTGTGATCGACCGCGGCACGACGAGCCGCACCGCCGACGCTATCGCCGAAGCGCTCGACGACCGCGGCGTCGCGTTGAAGGTGTCGACGAACCGCCATGTCGTGACGCTGTCCTGCACCTGTCTCGTGGAGGATTTTCACGACGTCCTGACGGTCCTTGCGGACGTTGCGAAGAATCCGACGTTTCCCGAGGACGAGATCGAGAAGCGGCGCGCCGAGACGATCACTGCGATTCGGCAGGACCATGACAACACTGGCGTGCGTGCGGCCGAGGCGCTGCAGATGCTGCTCTACGGCGAGCGGCATCCGTACGGAAGGCCGGCGAAGGGAACTATCGCCACGGTCGAGCGGTTTACGCGCGCGGATCTTGTCGAACATCACGCAAAGCACTTCGCACCAGCCACACTCGCGATTGTGGTCGTTGGCGATGTGCGCGCGGGCGAAGCAGCGAGTGCGGTGCACACGGCGTTCGCAGGCTGGGACAACGCGCCGGCGCCGTCCCGCGAAGTGCCTCCCGTCGTCAGGCCCACGTCGCGGCGCGAGCTGTTCATCGAGATGCCGGAGAAGTCGCAGGCGGACATCGCCTACGGCTTTACCAGCATCAGCCGCCTCGATCCGGCGTACTGCGGGCACTGGGTGATGAACAACATCCTCGGGCAGTTCGGCCTGGGCGGGCGCCTCGCGGAGAACATCCGCGAGCGCCAAGGCATGGCCTATTACGCGTTCAGTTCATTCGATCCGAGCCTCGGGCCCGGACCGCTCGTCATCCGGGCCGGCGTCGATCCTGTCAACGTTGAGCGCGCGATCGCCGCGATCGACGGCGAAGTCGGTGCGCTGGGCAAGGACGGTGCAACGGAACGCGAGCTCGCGGAGACGCGGCAGTACTTGATCGGATCGATTCCCCGCATGCTGGAGACCAATCAGAGCATCGCCACCTTCCTGCAGACGGCGGAGTTCTTCGGCCTCGGCCTCGACTACGACCGCAAGCTGCCGCCGCTGCTTCGCGCGGTTTCGCTCGAAGACGTCAAGGCGGCGGCCGCGAGCGTGCTTTGCCCCGAACGCGCGTGCGTTGCCGTCGCCGGTCCCGCCTCCGCCCGCCGGGCTACGGTGGGGTAAGGCCCTTGACGAAGGCGGTCTTCTTCGACGTTGATTTCACGCTGATCCATCCAGGCCCCGCATTCCAGGGGCACGGCTACGCGGAGGCGTGCGCGCGGCACGGTGTTGCCGTCGACGCGGCGCGGTTCGACGCGTCGGTTGCTGCCGCATCCGCATCTCTTCACGGCGACGGCGGCGAGTACGATCCAGAGATCTTCATCGAGTACACGAAGCGGATCATCGAGGGGATGGGCGGCCATGGACCCGGCGCCGACGCCGCAGCACGCGATCTGTATCAGGGCTGGGCCGCGTGCCACCATTTCACGCTGTACGAAGAGGTGCCGGAAGTGCTTCGCAGCCTGCACGCGGAGGGATTCACGATCGGCCTCATTTCGAACACGCAGCGTTCGCTCGCGACGTTCGAGCGGCATTTCGAACTGGATGGCCTGTTCACCGTCGCGATCTCATCATCCGATCACGGCTACATGAAGCCGCACCCGTCGATTTTCGAAGAGGGACTTCGCCGGGCCGGCGTGTCAGCGCCGGAGGCGGTCATGGTGGGAGACAGCGTCCCGCATGACATCGCGGGCGCGCTGCGTCTGGGCATGCGCGGCATCCTCGTCGCACGCTTCGGTCTGTCCGCCGGCGCCCCGCCTGACGTTCCCGTCATTCAATCCCTGCGGGAGCTGCGGGACCATTTGTGATCATCCGGGACCTCACGACGATTGACGAATGCCGGCAGGTTGCGGCGCTCGAAAAAGACGTGTGGGGCTACACCGATGCCGAAGACGTCGTCCCGCCACCCGTCCTCATCGTTTCGGTGAAGCGTGGCGGCATCCTCCTCGGCGCGTTCGATGATGCGGGGCAGATGAAAGGGTTTGTCTATTCGATCCCTTCCGTCAAGGATGGGCGACTGGCGCAGTGGTCGCACATGCTCGGCGTCACGCGCGACGCGCGCGGCAGCGCGCTTGGCGTCCGCCTGAAGCTCGCCCAGCGCGAGCGCGCGCTAGGGATGGGAATCGAGCTCGTCGAGTGGACGTACGATCCACTGCAGGCGGTGAATGCCCACCTGAATTTCGCCAAGCTCGGTGTCGTCGTCGAAGAATATGAGGAGAACATCTACGGCGAGTCGAGCAGTCCGCTGCACAGAGGCTCGCCGACCGATCGCTTCGTCGCGGAATGGAAGCTCACCGCGCCTCACGTGGAGCGGCGCATCGCCGCTGGCGGCATCGGTATCATGCGCGACGCGTCGGTGGCCGCCGCGCCGCTCGTCAATCCCTCACGAACGGCCGGCGCGTGGCTGGCACCGGTCGCCGCGAATCTCACGTACAACGGCCCTCGGCTGCTGGTCGAGATCCCGGTCAGCTATGCCGAGATGCAGATCGAAAATGCGCCGCTTGCGCTCGAGTGGCGCATGGCGATTCGCGCGATCTTTCAGCACTACTTCGGGCGTGGTTACCGAGTGGTGGATTTTTTCCTGTCGCGCGACTCAGGTCGCGGCCACTACCTGCTTGCGGAATCTATCCCGGAGGCCAGGTGAGCCCGCGGCCCGCCAGCACGTGCAAGTGGATGTGGAATACCGTCTGGCCGGCCTCCGCGTTTGTGTTGAACACAGTACGGAAACCGCGGTCGGCATATCCGTGCTGTTTGACGAGCGCAACCGCTCGACGAATCATCTCGCCCACGAGCGCGTCGTCTTCCTCCGACAAATCATTGAGCGACGGGATGTGCCGCTTCGGGACGACCAGCACGTGGAGCGGCGCCTGCGGATTGATGTCCTTGAAGGCCAGCAATCGTTCGTCCTCGTAGACGATCGCCGCTGGAACCTCGCCTTTGCGGATCTTGCAGAAGAGACAATCGATCATTGGCCTGTGTCCTTCACGACGGTTGCAGCGTCATCACCCGTTCGATGCCTTGCAGATCGCGATCGATGCGGACGACGCGCCATCCTTCCTTGCCGGCGAGCGCGGTGACCGCGCGCGCCTGATCGTAGCCTAGCTCCAGGATGCAGCGGCCGTCGTGATCGATTTCGCGCCGTCCGTCACGCAACAGGCGGCGGTACACGTCGAGCCCGTCGGCGCCGCCAAACAGCGCGACGTGCGGCTCGTAGTTCCGCACTTCCGGCGCGAGGGATGCGCTGTCGCGTAGCGGGACGTAAGGAGGGTTCGAGACCAGCAAGTCGATCTCTGGGACCGGCGGCAGCAGGTCCGTGTGCAGAAAGGCGATTCGGCTGCTGACCTGGTGCCGCAGCGCGTTGCGCCGCGCGACGGCGAGCGCTTCCAGAGAAATGTCGGTCGCGATGAGGCGCGCCACGGGGAATTCCATCGCGAGTGCCACCGCGAGGCAGCCGCTGCCGGTGCCGACATCCACGATCAGCTGCGGCATGCGCCGTCGAGCATCGTCAAGGGCGGCCGCGACGATGAGTTCGGTTTCCGGACGCGGCGTCAGCACGTCGCGGCTGACCTCGAAGTCGAGACCCCAGAACTCGCGGAAGCCGACGATTTGCGAGACGGGCTCGCGCCGCAGGCGTCGCGCGATCAGGCGCTCGTACTGTTCCTGAAAATCGTTCGACGCCGCTTCGCGCATCGCGGCGGCGAGCCGCGTGAGGTCCCAGCCAAGCGCGTGGCGCGCGAGGACTTCGGCGTCGCCGGGGGCTTCGTCAGAAGGAATGCCGGCGCGCAGGAGCGTGTCGCGGGCGCGCGCGATCGCCTCCGCGACGGTCATCAGGCGGACGTTTCCGCCGCCGTCGCTTCCTTGAGTTTCTCGGACGTGAAGTGGCTGGTCGCGGCGTCGATCAGCTCGCCGAGATCGCCGTCGAGCGCGGCGTCGAGCTGGTGCATCGTGAAGCCGATGCGGTGGTCTGTGACGCGGTTTTCCTTGAAGTTGTAGGTCCGGATCTTCTCGGATCGCTCGCCGGTGCCGACCTGCGACCGGCGATCCTTCGCGATCGCATCCTGCTGCTTCTGCAGCTCCATCTCGTACAGCCGCGCCCGCAGCACCTTCATCGCCTTCGCGCGATTCTTGATCTGCGACTTCTCGTCCTGCTGCGAGACGACGGTGTTGGTGGGGAGGTGCGTGATGCGGACCGCCGAATACGTCGTGTTGACGCTCTGGCCGCCGGGTCCGCTCGAGCAGAACGTGTCGATGCGGAGGTCCTTGGGCTCGATCTGAATGTCCACTTCCTCTGCTTCCGGCAGCACCGCGACGGTGGCGGTGGACGTGTGGATGCGTCCACTCGCTTCTGTCGCAGGCACGCGCTGCACGCGATGCACGCCGCTCTCGTACTTCAGGCGGCTATAAACGTTCTTCCCCGCGATGATCGCGATGACTTCCTTGATCCCGCCGACGCCGCTTTCGCTCATCGACAGCAGCTCCACCTTCCAGCCATTCCGCTCGGCGAAACGGTTGTACATGCGGAACAGATCGGCGGCGAAGAGCGCCGCCTCGTCGCCGCCCGTTCCCGCGCGGATTTCCAGGATGATGTTCTTCGCGTCGTTCGGATCCTTCGGCACGAGCAGGATCTTGATGTCCGCCAGCAACACCTCCCGCCGCGCCTCGAGCTGCGTCATCTCTTCCTGCGCCAGCTCGCGCATGTCGGGATCCTTGAGCATCTCTTCGGTCGCGGCGATTTGGGTGGCGACGTCCTTATACTCGCGGTACTTGTCGACGAGCGGCTGCATCTCCGCGACCGCCTTCGAGTGGCTGCGGAACTTGGCGTTGTCGGCCTGGACGGCGGGCGTCGCCATCTCCGCCGCCAGCTGCTCGTATTTCGACTCGATTGACTGAAGTTTCTCGAACATTTTTTATCCGGGGGGCTTCGCCCCGCCGGACCCCCCTACACGCTCGCTCGCGGGGACCCCATGATCCCCGCTCCGCTCGCGTGGCTCACTCGCGCGCTCGTTCGCTGCCGGGGGGCTTCGCCCCGCCGGACCCCCCTACACGCTCGCTCGCGGGGACCCCATGATCCCCGCTCCGCTCGCGTGGCTCACT
>DASPXV010000160.1:0-12348 GCA_035637115.1 Vicinamibacterales bacterium | reverse complement strand
GAGCTCGCGCATAAACGCGTCGCGCGGATCGCCCGGCTCACGGTCGCGCGCGTCGAGGTCGCGCTCACGCCAGTCGTCGCGATCGCGAGTGTCGTCGGAGCGAGGATCATCGAACATAAAACCCTCCTCGAGCGCCCGCACATCGCCGCGTGTAGCCAGTTTTGGCGGCTGCTTTCCGACAACCGCCATGATTTGCATCACTTAGGCGTGGTTTCGCTGTAACCACTTTTGTGACCACTTGCGTGCAAAAACTGGCGATTCGCGGCGACGCGGGGCAGATCGCGAGTACCGCTGAGGATTCAGCTAACTCGCGCTCGTTGTTGATGTTGTGGAGATTTTTTGAGGAAGTGGTCGGGGCGACTGGATTCGAACCCACCTGCGCTGACGCTACGGCGGGCAGGCCAGCGACCCCCTGCGCCCAAGGCAGGTCCCTGCCCGACGCCGTCAGTCTCGCTGGCCGACAGCGTCAGCGACCTTGCCCGACACGCGTCGTTCTCCTGCCCGACGCGCGTGAGTCCCCTGCCCGACAGCGTTAGCCGCCTGCCCGACGCGCGTGAGTCCCCCTGCCCGACATCGTCAGTCACCCGCGAGCGAAGCGAGCCCTCTGTCAATGATGTCGAACCCGTGCCGCAGCTCCTCTTCGGTGATCGTCAGCGGCGGGTTCGCGAAGAAATAGTTCATCCGCACGAACGTGTAGAGCCCCTCGTCGCGGAAGATCTTCCGCAGCTTGTTCATCGGCTCCGAGGTGCCGTTGAACGGCGCCAGCGGCTCCATCGAAGTGCGATCCTTCACGAGCTCCACGATCCCGAAAAGACCAATGGAGCGTACCGCGCCCACCATCGAGTGCTTCGCCTGCAGACTGGCAAGCAGGTCCTTCATGATCCCGCCCATGTGCCGGGCGGCATCGATCAGTCGATCGTCCTCGTACACCTTGAGGGTCGCAAGCGCGGTGGCGCAGCCGAGCGGATGGCTGTTGTAGGTGAGCCCGCCGAAAAAGACCTTGTCGTTGAAGTGATCCGCGATCGCGCGGCGCATCCCCACGGCGCCGAGCGGCACGTACGCGCTCGTCAGCCCCTTCGCCATCGTCATCAAATCGGGGACCACGCGCCAGTGATCGACCGCAAACCATTCGCCGGTGCGGCCGAAGCCGGACATCACTTCATCGGCGATCATGAGAATGCCGTACTTGGTGCACAGCTCGCGGATGCCCTGGATGAACCCGTCAGGTGGAACCAGGATGCCGTTCGTGCCGACCACCGGCTCGAGGATGAATCCGGCAATCGTGTGCGCCCCTTCGAGCTGGATCGTTTCCTCGATGTGCGCCAGCGCGACATCGGCCGTGTCCCATCCTTTCTGAATGCCGTGGTACGGGTTGAGGACGTGGACGACACCCGGCATACCAGGTTCGGCGGCCCAGCGGCGCGGATCGCCGGTCAGCATCATCGCGCCGGCGGTGCCGCCATGGTACGAGCGATAGAAGGAGAGAATCTTGTGACGCCCGGTGTACTGGCGAGCGATCTTAATCGCGTTCTCGTTCGCTTCGGCGCCGCCGTTGGTGAAGAAGAAGACCTCGATGTCGCCGGGACAGATCTCCGCGAGCTTGCGTCCGAGGCGCGCCCGCGCCTCCGTGGCCATGAACGGATTGGCGTACGCGAGCGTCTCGGCCTGCTGCGCGATCGCGCGGATAACGCGCTCGTCACCGTGCCCGATGTTCACGCACATCAACTGGCTGTTGAAATCGAGGTAGCGCTTCCCCTCGGGCGTCCAGAACCAGCAGCCTTTCGCGCCGGCGACGGGAATCGGATCGACGGCCGCCTGCGCGGACCATTCGAACAGCGTGTGCTTCTTCGTCAGATCGACGATGGTCTGCCCGCTCAAGCCAGGGACGGTCCCGACGGTATTCATGTGATCTCCTGCAATATCGCGCTCGTTACATCGCGGGTTCCGGCGCGCCCCCCGAGGTCGGGCGTGCGCGGACTGTCTGCCGCCGCCATCACGCGCTCGATGGCGCCGACGATGAGATCGTGGCCGGCGCCCGCGCCGAGGTGATCGAGCATCAACGCGCCCGCCCAGATCGCGCCGATCGGATTCGCCACCCCCTTGCCCGCAATGTCGGGCGCCGATCCGTGTATCGGCTCGAACATCGACGGGTATTTGCGCTCCGGATTGATATTTCCACTCGGCGCGATGCCGAGGCTTCCCGACACCGCCGCCCCGAGGTCGGTCAGGATATCTCCGAACAGGTTCGACGCGACGATGACGTCCATGCTGCCGGGATCTGTAACCATCCGCGCGACGAGCGCGTCGACGTGGTATTTCCGCCACGACACTGACGGATACTCCTTCCCTACCTCGTCGAGCACCTGATCCCACAGGACCATCGTGTACTGCAGCGCGTTGGATTTGGTCGCGCTCGCCAGGAGCTTGCGCGGACGCTTCGAGGCGACCTCGAACGCGTAGCGCGCGATCCGTTCGATGCCGCGACGCGTCATCACGCTCACCTGCTGCGCGACGTCGTTCGGCGTGCCCGCATGGAGGCGCCCGCCGATGCCCGCGTACTCCCCTTCAGAGTTTTCGCGGACGCACACCATGTCGATGTCGGCGGCACCGCGGCCGGCGAGCGGCGTCTTCGCGCCAGCAACCAGTCGCATCGGCCGCAGGTTCACGTACTGATCGAACCGCTGGCGGATCGGCAGGATCAGCTGCCAGACGGAGATGTGATCCGGCACCGCGGGATCGCCGATCGCGCCGAGATAGATCGCGTCGAAGTCCTTCAGCCGATCGAACCCGTCCTCGTCCATCATCCGCCCGTTGGCGCGATAGAAATCGCATCCCCACGGGAACTCGACGAACTCCACCTTCGCACCGCACAAGGCGGCGGTCTTCTTCAAGACCTCCAGACCGGCGGGGATGACTTCCTTGCCGATTCCGTCGCCAGCGATGACTGCAACTCTCTTCATCTGCTTGTCTTTTTTAACAGGAGGGCCAGGAGATAAGGAAATTCATTTTAAAGCTCCTTGTCTCCTGTCTCTCTTGTTAGACAAATCACATGCCCGGGGGCGTGAACCGTCCGTCGGCTGCCAGCCAGCCGCCATCTACAAAGATTATCGACCCCGTCACGTAGCTGGCGGCATCGGATGCCAGGAACACCGCGGCGCCCACGAGCTCCTCGGGTTTTCCCCAGCGGTTGAACACACTTTTGGCGGCGTACGCGTTGTACCACTCCCGGTTGGCCTTGATCGGCGCCGTCAGCGGCGTCTCGATGACGCCCGGTCCGATCGCATTCACTCGAACGCCGTGCGGACCGAATTCAGCGGCAGCGGCGCGCGCGAGCTGGACGATGGCAGCCTTGGTCGCGGCGTACGCGGCCTGGCCCGGCTCGACGACCTGCGATCGGATCGACGAAAAAAGAATGATGCTGCCCTTCCTGCGCGGCGTCATGACCCGGCCGGCGGCACGCAGGACGTTGAAGTTCCCCTTGATGTTGACGTCGAGCACCCGCGAGAGCTCCTCGTCCGTGTATTTGAGGATCGGCTTGCGCACGTTGATGCTCGGCGTGCAGACGACGATGTCGAGGCCGTATTTCTCGTCGAGCTCGTCGAAGACGCGATCGACAGAGGCGGAGTCGCGGATGTCGAGTGGCGCGGCCTCGCACGAATGGCCGTCGGCGGCTGCGCGCTCGGCCACGGTGCGCGCCGCCTCCTCGTTCACATCGAGGCAGACCACGCGCGCCCCCTGCTTCGCGCAGCCAAGCGCGACCGCTTCACCGATACCGGAAGCGGCGCCGATCACCGCCGCCGTCTTGCCCGTGAGATCGAACAGACCGTTTTTCACGCCATTCTCCGTTGAGAGACAACCATCGACACCGCCGTGAACGCGACCGCTGCGGCGGCCAGCCCCCACATCGACGGCGTCAGACGCCAGATCGGCCCGCCGCCGGCCCACAATCGCGTGGCCACCGCCACCGCGACGCCACCGGCGATCGCCGCCAGCGCGTCGAGCGCCTTCAAGCGGCGTAGATACAGGCCCGCGATGACGGGAACGAAGAGGCTGACGCCCACGAGCGTGTAGAAAAACCCGAGCGCCTCCACGACGCTTTTCGACAGCATGGCCACCATCACGGCGGCGATGGCGCCCGACAACGACGCGCCGCGCGCAACCGCGACCACCTGCCGGTCGGTGGCGGCGGGATTGATGAAGCGCTTGTACAAGTCCTGCGAGAGCGATGTCGCGAGCATGAACAGGATCGCGTCCGACGCGCTGACTTCGGCGGAAAACACCGCCGCGAGGCCGAGCGCACCGACCCAGAAGGGCAGGTCGTGCATGAACAGCAGCGGCAGCGCCATTTCACGGTCGGCGGGCGTCAGGCCCGGGTGGAGGACGCGAGCCGACATGCCGAGCAGCACGGGCATCGCGGCGTACAGCATCAGGAAGAGGGCGTTGACGCCGACGCCGATGCGGACCGCCCGATCGTCACGCGCGCCGTACACCTTTTGCAGGAGCCCTGGCGACACGATGAAATTGGGGCCCAGCATCGCGATGTAGATCCAGCCGGACGGACCGTTGCGCCATGGACTCCAGAAACCGGCCACGGGCAGCGCGGCATGCAGCCCATCGAATCCTCCGACCGCCTTCAGGACAATCGGCAGCGCTATGGCAAATCCGAGCAGCTTCACCGTGAGCTGCACCACGTTCACCACTGCGGAGGATTTCAATCCACCGGCCGCGAAGTACGCCGTGATCACCAGCGCGCCGAGTACACAACCGGCAATCTTCGGGATGCCGATGACCACAGTGAGGATCCACGCGATCCCCATCAGCTGGCCGGCAAGAATGCAGACGGTGCCGATCCACAGCAATCCAGCGATGGCCGCGCGCACCCGCCGGTCGTAGCGCCACTCGAGGAAGTCGCCGACGGTTTTCAGATCGTGTTCCGCCGCGATGCGGCGAATCCGAGGTCCCACCCACATCGCCAGCACCAGCGATCCCAGGCCGGCCGAGCCGACCCACCAGATCGCGGCGATGCCGTCGCGATACCCCAGGCCGGTGGCGCCGATGGTCGATCCCGCGCCGATGTTCGCCGCGAGGAACGTCGCGAACAACAATCCCGGCCCGAGCGCACGCCCCGCGACGAAGAAGTCGCTCGATCCTTTCACGCGGCGCGCGACCCAGACGCCCAGCGCGATCTGCGCGATCGAATACGCGACGATGATGGTGAGATGCGCCATTCAGCGAGCGATCAGAACGTAGTGCATGCCCGCCTGTTTGACAACTCTGCATCCGTTGTAACAACGTGCGACTAAGATCCGATGCCGACTGTCACGGACCGCGTGCTCTCCACTGTCGACGCGCTTGCCGACGAAGCGGTGGTATTCACGTCGGATCTTATCCGCATCCCAACGGTGAATCCTCCCGGCGAGCGCTACGAAGACTGCGCGCGCCTCATCGGCAGCACGCTCGAGCAATGTGGCTTTGACGTCGAGTATCACGCGGCCGAAGGACGCGCGGAACACACCGCGGATTATCCGCGCATCAACGTGATCGGAACGCGTCGGGGACGCGCCGATCATCCGCTCGTCCATCTCAACGGCCACTTCGACGTCGTCCCGCCCGGCAAAGGCTGGACGATGGATCCGTTTGGCGGCGAGGTGAAGGACGGCAAGATCTGGGGACGCGGGTCCTGCGACATGAAGGCGGGCATCGCGGCAGCGGTATTCGCCGTCGAAGCAATTCGCCGGGCCGGAATCGAGTTGAATGGCACGGTCGAGATCAGCGGGACCGTGGATGAGGAAAGCGGCGGGTTCGCCGGCGTCGCCTGGCTCGCGCAGCAGAAGCGGCTCAGCGCGGAACGAACGGACTTCGCCATCATTCCCGAGCCGCTGTATGTCGACCGGATCTGCATCGGCCACCGCGGCGTCTATTGGTTCGAGGTCCAGACGAACGGACGCATCGCCCATGGCAGCATGCCGTTCCACGGTGTCAGCGCGATCGAACACATGGGGCTGGTGCTCGACAGGATCGAGCGCGAGCTCCTGCCGCGGCTCGCGACGCGCACGACCGCCGTGCCGGTGATTCCGGCGGCGGCGCGCCACGCGACGCTCAACATCAATGGCATCACGGGCGGGCAACCGGTGGATGGCATCCAGACGCCGTGCGTCGCCGATTCGTGCCGCGCCGTGTTCGATCGGCGCTTCCTGCTCGAGGAAGGTTTCGACGCCACGAAAGCAGAGATCATTGCGATGCTGGACCAGCTTGCCGGCGAGGTCCCGGATTTCAAATACGGGATCCGCGACCTCATGGTGGTGCATCCGACGAAGACCCCCGACGGATCGCCTGTGGTCTCCGCGCTCGATCGCGCGCTGCACCGCGTTCTCGGCAGGAGCGGTGGCCTGGTTGCCAGCCCCGGGACGTATGATCAGAAACATTTCGCGCGCATCGCGGGCGTGCCGCACTGCGTCGCGTACGGCCCGGGCATTCTCGATCTGGCGCACCAGCCCGATGAATACTGCGACGTGGCGGATCTCGTGAACTCGACGAAAGTGATCGCCCTGGCAGTTCTGGAACTGACACAGACCATGCGTTGACACTGAGGAGTGAAGCATGCCGACGAAACATCTGCCCCTGGTGGCCCTGCTCGTACTCCTGGCCCTGGCTCCCGCCCGTCCCGCCCTCGCGCAGGCGACCGGCGCAATCACCGGTGTCATCACCGATCAGTCCGGCGCAGTCATGCCCGGCGTGACGGTGGACGCGACCAACACCGCAACAGGCCAGGTCCGCAACACCGTCACCGCCGCGGACGGTTTCTACACGCTCCCGCTCCTTCAGCCCGGCCGCTACAACGTCAAGGCGACGCTCACCGGCTTCAAGCCGGTCGTGCGCGAATCGGTCGACGTCTCGGTCGGCGACACCAGCCGCGCGGACATCAAGCTCACGGTGGGAGGCATCGAGGAGAGCGTCACCGTGGCGGCGGAGACGCCGCTCGTCGAGACGTCGCACGCGACGCTCGGCATCACGATCGATCAGCAAAAGATCACCGAGCTCCCGTTGAACGGACGTAACTTCACGCAGTTGGGCACGCTGATTCCCGGCGTCGTCTCGCCGCCTGGAGGTCTCGGCGGCGGAGCGGGCGACGCGACTCCGGGCGGTTTCGGAGCCGCGACCTCTGGTTTCAACGTCAACGGCATGCGCAACCAGTCGAACAACTTTCTGCTGGACGGCGCCAGCAACAACGACACGTTCAACACGGGCTTTGTGATGCGCCCGCCGCCTGACGCGATTCAGGAATTCAAGATTCAGACGCACTCGTACAGCGCCGAGTTCGGCCGCAACTCTGGATCCGTCGTCAATGTCGTCACGCGCGGCGGGACGAACCAGCTCCACGGCGCGGTGTGGGAATTCAACCGCGACGACACGCTGCAGGCGCGCAACTTTTTTGCCCCCAGGGACCAGGCGAAGCCGAAGCTGAAACAGAACCAGTTCGGCGGGAGCGTCGGCGGTCCGATCATGAAGAACAAGTTCTTCGGGTTCGGCTATTACGAGGGGTACCGCAACACCCGCGGCAACACGACCAACGTCGTCGTACTGACCGATGCGCAGCGGACGGGTGACTTTGCCTCGACGACAATACGAGACCCGTTGACGGGCGCGCCGTTCCAGAACAACGTCATCCCGACAAATCGCATCAGTACTGTCGCGCTGAAGCTGATCGATCAGTTCGTGCCGCGCGCGAACAGCGCCGGCAACCGTTACATTGCCTCGCCGGAGACGAAGGATAACCGCGATTCCCTGGGTACCCGTTTCGATTACCAGTTCAGCCGCAAGCACTCCCTGCTCGGGCGCTACCTGCGGACAAAGACTGATGCCAGAACGCCGGCGATTACGCAGGCGATCGGCAACACGTCGCGCGCGACGCTCAGCGACTACATGGGGTCCGACACCTTCATCTTCACGCCGCACGCGATCAACGTCGCGCGGTTCTCGTACAACCGCATCGATGCGCATCCCGCGGTGACGAGCGGCCTCAAGAACGAGGATTTCGGCATCAACGTGCCGAACACGAACCCGCTCGCACCGGGGCTGGCGTTCATCTCGATCAGCGGTTTCTTCAACCTGGGCGACGCGCAGCAGCCGTTCGTGAAACGCATCAACGAAGTAATGCAGTTCACCGACGATTTCACGTGGACGCGCGGCAACCACAATCTCAAGTTCGGCGCGGACGTGCGCAAGGAACACATGGTCATCGCGTTCATCAACCGGCCGAACGGCGACTTCGTGTTCAGCAATACGTTCAGCGGGAACGCCGCAGCGGATTTCCTGCTCGGGCTGCCGTCACAGTTCCGCAGGACGACGACGAACCAGGCGCAGGACGGGATTGGATGGCTGTATTCCGGCTACGCGCAGGATGAATGGCGCACCGGCGCGCATTTGACCCTGAACGCCGGCCTCCGCTACGAGCTGTCGCAGCCGTTCGTAGACAAGAACGACGCGCTGAATGCGTTCCATCCCGGCGTGCAATCCACGCGCTTCCCGTCCGCTCCGACTGGACTCGTGTATCCGGGGGATGCCGGCGTGCCGCGCGGGACGTACGCGACGGACAAGAACAACTTTGCACCGCGCCTGGGCGCCGTGTGGGATCCGAAAGGAGACGGCCGCACGACGTTCCGCGGCGCCTGGGGCCTCTTCTACGACGCGCTCGCGGGACAGGGGGACTTCTTCCAGAATGGCGTCCTCGCGCCGCCGTTTACGCCACTCGTCGAAGTCATCGCGCCTCCCGCATCGATCTCGCTCGCGACGCCATTGACGTCGATCACCGGAGGCGCGACGCTGTTCCCCGCCGGCCTGACGATCATCGGTTGGGCCCAGGACTTCACGACGCCGTACGCGCATCACTTCAACGCCACGATGCAGCGGCAGATCGGACGCAGCGTCGGGGTCGAGGCCGGCTACGTCGGATCGCGCGGGCGTCATCTCCCGATATTTATGGAAGTCAACCCGGGCGTTTTCGTGCCCGGCCAGACCGCGCGCGGGGCGCGGATCTTCCCGGCATTCGCGCTGGTGCGCCCGACGTTCTCGGTAGCGGAATCGCGATACGACTCGCTGCAGGCAAGCGCGCGGATGCGCGCGACGCGCGGCATGAACTTCCTCGCGTCGTACACCTACGGTCATGCCAGGGATCACGTCTCGGGCTTGAATATCGGCGGCGACCCGCGGCCGGTGCTGCCGGTCACGATCGGAGATGAGGCGTCGTTCGATCGCGCGCTGTCTTACGAGTGGGCGGACGCGCTGTTCGACGTCCGTCACCGCTTCGTCGTGAGCTTCGGCGCCGAACTGCCGACGCCGCGCAACATGGGCCGCTCGATGGAGCACATCATCGGCGGCTGGCAGCTCAATGGGATTGTCCAGAAGCAGACGGGGTTCCCGCTGTCGGTGACGGACCCGTCGAACAACGGACTGGACATCCGTTTCCTGACGAACCGCCCGGACGCGACGTGCGATCCGAACGTCAACGCACCGCACACCACGGACCAGTGGTTCAACACATCCTGCTTCGTCCCGAGACCGCTGGCGACGACGGGCGACCGTCCCGGCAACGCGGGGAGGAATTCGATCCGCGGACCCGGTTTCGCGTCGACGGATCTCTCGCTGTTCAAGAACGTGGAATTCGGCGGCGGCCGGCGCATCCAGGTTCGGCTCGAGGCGTTCAATTTGTTCAACCAGGCGCGATTCAATCAGCCCAGCGGTGCCCTTGGTACCGCCAACTTCGGCAAGATCACGACGGCGCAGGATGGCCGCGTGATGCAGCTGGGAATCAAGTACTTGTTCTGAGCCGCGGAGTACAAAATGAGCTTGTTTTCTTCCGCGCATTCTGAGCCGAGGCAATTATGCAGACCAGACTTCTTCTTGCAAGCTCCCTGCTGCTCTCCGCCGCGGCGTTAGTCGCGCAACAGCCGCGTCCGATGACGGTGACGCCGGACGCAAAAGCGGCCGCATTCGCGAAGCCCGCGGCGGACAACAACACGCTGACCGCGGTCGAGGGCGTGAAGGTCGGCCACTACACACTCACGGAGCGGCCGACCGGCTGCACGGCGATCCTGTTCAAGGAAGGTACGACCGGAAGCGTCGATCAGCGCGGCGGCGCGCCGGGCACGCGCGAGACCGATCTGCTCGATCCGGTGAACAACGTGCAGATCGTCTCGGCGATCTCGCTCGCCGGCGGCAGCGCGTTCGGGCTCGACGCGGCGTCGGGCGTGATGAAGTGGCTCGACGAGCGCAATATCGGCTATCCCGTCGGCACCGCAGGCGTCGTGCCAATCGTTCCCGCCGCGATCCTGTTCGACCTCGGCTTCGGCGGCAATCCGAAGATCCGTCCAACGGCCGAGTGCGGATATAAAGCTGCGGACGCGGCGAGCGAAGGCCCGGTCCAGGAAGGGAACGTCGGCGCGGGGGCGGGCGCAACGGTCGGCAAGTCCGGCGGAGGCAGGGGCAATGGCGGCGGACCGATGAAGGCCGGCATTGGATCAGCCGCGATCAAGATGCCGAACGGCCTGGTGGTTGCGGCCATCGTGGCCGTCAATGCGGTCGGCGACATCATCGATCCGCTCACGGGACAGATTGTCGCAGGCGCGCGCGGCCCTGACAACGCGCTGCTCGACGCGCGCAGGCTGTTGCGCGGCGGCGGCGGCCGCGAGGGACGCGCCGGCGAGAACACGACGATCGGACTCGTCGTCACAAACGCGAAGCTCACCAAAGTGCAGGCGCAGAAGATGGCGCAGATGGCCAACGACGGATACGCGCGCACCATCTCGCCGGCGCATACTCCTGGGGACGGCGATACGATCTTCTCCGCCGCGACCGGTACCTGGGACGGGGCAGTCAACTACGGCCAGATCGGGGCGCTCGCCGCCGAAGCGATGGCCGATGCCGTCGTTCGCGCCGCGACGCAGGCCACGGCGTCCGGAGGACTGCCGGCCGCGCGCGATCTCGGAACGGTTCCGGCGCGGTTCAGGCAGTAGGCTATCCGCAGTGAGATCCTGGCTCTTCGCGGTCGCCGTAATCATGGGGGGGTTTCAGCGCGATCACGAAACCGTGACGGGCCATTACCACCTCGGGATCGAGGGCACGTACACGAATCTCACCATAGGAAACACGCTCGGCTCTAGCTGTCCTTGACCGTTTGAGGTTCAAAGAGTTCATGGTTCGCTAATGCATCGACGCGAATTTCTGCGGCTCGCGGCCGCGTTGCCTGCCGTCTTCGGCCAGGCACCGGCCATCGTTCGTGCGAATCGGCCGGGCACGCCGTTCGGAGTCGCGGCAGGTGACGCCGGCGCCGGACGCGCCGTCGTCTGGAGCCGCAGCGATCGCGCGGCGCGGATGTTCGTCGAGTATTCGACGACGGAACGCTTCGGAGATCCGAGGAAGGTGCGCGGTCCGGCGGCGATCGAATCCTCCGACTTCACCTCGCGTGTGGTCCTCACCGATCTTCCACCGGGCCAACGGATCTTCTACCGCGTTCAGTACCAGGACCTCTCAGATCTGCGCGCGTGGAGCGAGCCCGTTGTCGGGAGCTTCGCGACGCCCGCGTCCACACCGCGAGACGTCACGATCGCGTGGTCCGCAGATACCGTCGGCCAGGGTTGGGGGATCAACCCGGACTGGGGCGGACTGAAGTTGTACGAGACGATGCGCCGCGCGCAGCCGGACGTGTTCATCAACGCCGGCGACACGATCTACGCCGATCAGCCGCTCGTCGCGGAAGTAAAGCTGGACGACGGCAGCGTGTGGAAGAACGTGGTCACCGAGGCGAAATCCAGGGTCGCCGAGTCGCTCGGCGACTTCCGCGGTTGTTACCAATACAACCTCACCGACGAGCACATGCGGCGCTTCGTCGCGGAGGTCCCGCAGATCGTCATGTGGGACGACCATGAGGTCTGCGACAACTGGTACTGGGAGCGCCGGAAGGACACCGACCAGCGCTATACCGAGAAATCCGTTGCGGTGCTCGCGGCCCGCGCGAGGCAGGCGTTCTTCGAGTACAACCCGCTGCCGCAACTCGCGGACGATCCGGAGCGCATCTATCGCTCCGTCTCGATGGGACCGCTGGTCGAAATCTTTGCGCTCGACATGCGCACGTTCAAGGGCGCGAACGGCGACAACCGGCAGGCCAATCTCGACACGTCGTCGGCGATCATCGGCGCGGGTCAGCTCGCGTGGTTGAAAGCGGCGCTGAAGAACAGCAAGGCCGCCTGGAAGATCGTCGCCGCCGACCTTCCGCTCGGCATGGTGGTCGGCGACGGGCCGAATCGTTACGAGGCCGTCGCGAATGGCGATCCCGGCGCGCCGCTCGGCCGC
>DASPXV010000159.1:0-13571 GCA_035637115.1 Vicinamibacterales bacterium | reverse complement strand
CTATTACAACGAGCTCTTCGTCGACCCCGAGAATCCCGAGACGATCTATTCGACGTGGACCAACATCTCGCGCAGCGAGGATGGCGGAAGGACGTGGAAGACCGTGCCGCTCAGCGGGGTGCACGTCGATTACCACGAGGTCGTGTGGGATCCGAGCGATCACCGTCACATGCTGATCGGCAATGACGGCGGCCTCTACGAGACCTACGACAACATGAGGACGTGGCGGCAGTTCTCCAACCTGCCGCTGTCGCAGTTCTACAGGATCTCGATCGACAACGCGCGGCCGTTCTACAACGTGTGCGGCGGCGCGCAGGACAACGGATCGGTCGAGGGACCATCGCGCACGGTGAACCGCGCGGGGATTCGCACGAGCGACTGGTTCAACATCGGCGGCGGCGACGGCTTCCAGTGCCGGATCGATCCTGAGGACTCGAACACGATCTACGCACAGTCGCAGGAAGGGAACCTGCAGCGGCTCGACCTCCGCACGGGCCAGTCGGTCAACATCCGTCCACGACAGGCGACGACGACCGGACTCACGCCCGAGGACATGCCCGCAGCTCCGGCGGGCGGCCAGGGCGGACGCGGTGGACGCGGCGGCGCTCCGCAGGCGCTCGGCCGCTGGCACTGGGATTCGCCGACAATCATCAGTCCGCACTCGGCCCGTCGTCTGTACTTTGCGGGCGAGCGCGTCTATCGCAGCGATAATCGCGGCGATACGTGGACCGTCGTCAGTCCCGATCTCACGCGCAATCTCGATCGCGCGAAGATCCCAATCATGGGCAAGATCTGGCCGCCGGACTCAGTCGCTTACATGGAAGCAACGACCAGGCTGAGCACAATCACAGCGCTCGACGAGTCGCCGCTGCTCGAAGGGCTGTTGTACGCAGGGACGGACGATGGGGTGATTCAGGTCACAGAAGATGGCGGCAAGACGTGGCGCAAAGTGGAATCCGCGGCGCTGCAGGCGGCGGGCGTGCCGGAGTTTACTTACGTAACCGACATGCAGCCGTCTCCGCGCGATTCGAACGCGGTATTCGCGACGTTGAACGACTGGAACCGCGGAAACTTCAAGCCGTACGTGATCAAGAGCACCGACCGCGGCCGCACGTGGACATCGATCTCCGGCGACCTGCCGCAGCGCTCGGGCGCGTGGTCGCTCGCGGCCGACACGGTCGATGCGAACCTGCTCTTCGTGGGAATGGAGTTCGGCCTGTATGCCACGGTTGACGGTGGTGCGCACTGGGTGAAGATGAGCGGCATGCCGACGAGTCAGGTACGCGACATCACGATCCAGCGACGGGAGAACGATCTCGTTGCAGGCACGTTCGGCCGCGGGGTCTTCATCCTCGACGACTACACCGTGCTGCGCGAGCTCACGCCGCAGGCGCTCGCCGAGCGCGCGCGTCTGTATCCGCTTCGCGACGCCTACCAGTACAACGAGCTGGGACAGTACGAAGCGACATGGGGGAATACGACGTATCAGAACCCGCCGTACGGCGCGCTGCTGACCTACAGCATCGGGCAGGCAGGGACAGACAAGATGGTGATCCAGATCGCCGATGACCAGGGGCAACAGGTCAGGCGCATCGAGCTCTCAGGCGATCAGTTGACGCCCGGGCTGCACCGCATTGCATGGGATCTGCGGAAGGACGCCCCCGCCGCCACCCAGCAGGGCGGCCGTGGCGGAGCGGGTTTCGCGCCGCTCGGCGGCCGCGCAAACGCCGGCCCGCCAGTCACGCCGGCGCGTTACACGGCGACGATTGGGACCCTGAGCGGTGAGGCCTTCACCGCCCAGAGCAAACCTGTTTCCGTCGTCGTGGTGCCGCTGCCAAGATAAACGCCTGATGCGCTCGACGGTGCCGCGGCTCGATGCCACGCCGCCGACGTACGTGCCGGACAGGCAGGGAATCGAGATCCAGGAGGCGCGAGTAGGCGCCGGTCGAGAAGTCGTACTGATCGATCGTCCGCAGGGTGGAGCCGCTGAGGCTCCCGTAGATCAACGAGTCCGTCACGTAACTGAACTGCGGCTCGATGTACAAGCGCAGCACGAGCCCGCCGTCACCGGACGTCGTCGGCTGCAGCCGCCCGGTCCGCCTGAAACCGTCACGATGGCTCGGCGGATCGGGACCCGTGTGTCGGCGGCGACGACATGGCCGCGGATCACGCCGGTGCCCGTCGCCTTCGCGGGGCAGCTGGCGTCGCGTCCCGCGGCGGGATCTGAACCTGCGCGGCGGCCAGAAGAACGAGCGCCGTCAGGATTGCGCGCATCAATCAACCGCCGCTGGAGGTAACGAGCTTCAGGTCGACCTGCCTCTGTTCTTCTTCGCCAATCACGAACGTCGTCGCGTCCTTGGCCATTTGCTCGAAGAACGCCGCGTCCTGGTTCATCATCGAAATGTTGAGTCGTTCGCGCGGCGCCGCGACGATGTAATAGCGTCCGGGCAGCAGTCCCATTACACGGTAGTGCCCCGTCTGATCGGGCGACGACCGGCGCGTCCGAATCGAATTCGAGCGCCACGACGCCTTGTCCTCGGAGAACACGAAGATCGCCGCGTCAGTGACGGGCGTTCCCTTCGCGTCGGAAACCGTCCCTTCGAGCGACGACGCGCGGCTCGTCATGATGATCGTTACGCGATCGCCGTTCTTGAATTCGCGCGGCGTGTCGGTGATGTCTTCCGCGCCGAGCATCACGGACTTCAGGAACTGATTCGGGCCGCTCGAGCGCAGCAGGTACTCGCCCATAATCCCCTTCAGCGTGAAGGTGAGATCGGGCGTGACGAGCGCGGGCTGCGGTGTGGGCACGCCACCGAAATTCTGCGGGTCCGCGGGCGTGGCCATGACGCGCATCTGGAACGACGTCTGGCCCGGCGGAAGCTGCGGCGGCCCCTGCTCGAAGACGACCTGCCCCGTGATCGTTGCGCCTGAGCCTGTGGTGATCAGCAGCCCTTCCACATCCGAATTCACTGTCAGCGGGACCATCGCCATCTCGCCCGGGTCGTTCTGGCCATCCGGTCCGCCGAGCGACCGTCCGCGCACGATGACGCGGTAGTTCCCGGGAGGGATGTTGCGCATCTGGAACCGGCCCTGTTCGTCGGTTGAGAAGCCGAAACTGCTCATAGATCCAGAGATGGTCCGCATCAGCGATCCACTCGTCCGATTCGACGTGCGTCCCTGCGAGTCTGTGACGATGCCGGAGACCCGGAACAACCGTCCCGTGACCATGCGGATTTCGACGCCCGGCGTTTCGCCGCCCGCGCGCGTTCGCACGCGCTGCGCGGATCCTTCGTCCGCGGTTCCCGGGAAGTACGTCGTTATGAACCCGATTTTGTCTTCCTCGCTTTCCTGTGGTGCGTTGGGCTGCACGTAGGTGGGTCCGCGCGCCTCCGCCACGATTAAATAGTCCCCCGGCGCCATGCCGAACAGGCGGAATTGTCCAAGGTCGTCGGTCATCGCGCCCGCGCCCGATCGTTGCGCGCGCGCGCCGCCTGTCGGCATGAACATCGTGTAGACCTGCACGCGCGCCATCGGGTCGCCCGCATCATCAGTCACACGGCCCGTGATGACGGCGCCACGGGGCAGCGTGATCGTGGCCTTGTCGAACTTCTGCCCATCGGCGAGCTCGATCGGCGTCCCCATGTCCGGTGACATCGGCGATGCCGCACGTTTCGCGCCGTACGAGCTCGAGAGGTACGCAGCCGAGTACTGGCCGGCGCTCGCGAAGAGCCGGTAGGTGCCCGGCGCGAGGCCGGTGAATTCGAATGTCCCCTGTGCGTCGGTTGTCGCCGTCCGCGGACGCGACGCCATGTTCACGCTCAGGCCAGACGACGTGATCGTCTGGGGGACGCCATTGACGAGTACGGTCCTGGTCTGCGTCGAGGTCGCCGCGCCGGGCGGTGTTGTTGAAATCGGCGGCGACATCGGCTGCAGGTTGACGTTGCCGCGCCGGATCGGTGACCCCGTGTCCGCCGCTACCACCCGGCCGCGGATCGCGCCGGTGCCGGTCGGCTCCGGGCGAGTGACCACATCGCGGGGCGGGAGCCCCTGCATGTTCGGCGGGGGAGGAGGTGGTGGCGGACCCACCTGGGCGACCACCGCGGATGTTGCGAGCAAGAACGCCGTCAGTACACGCACGGGACCTCCCGAATCCGAGTTCGACGCATGTTAGACGTTTGGACACCGGAAAGGGGCTGTTTCGCGCTGCCGGTTTTCCGGCAGTCAGGCCGCTCGCTCGCGGATTTTGCCGGGTTTTCGACGGGGAATTGGCGTTGCGATGCACGGCACATGAATATTCTGCCCTTGACCGACCAAAAAGGTCGGAGATATGCTGCGACCATGTCCGACCATTTCTGTCGTGTATTTGCGTTTCTCCTGGTCCTCTTTCCTGTAGGCGTTTTTGCGCAGGACACCACCTATTCCTTCAACGTTCCGCAAGGCACGCTGAAGGCCGCGATCGCGTCGTTCGAAGCAACGACCGGCGTTTCCGTCACTGTTCTCGACAGCGTTGATCTGAACGACTTCAAGTCCGCCGGTGTTTCGGGCCGGCTGGATGCAAAGGGGGCTCTGGACGCGCTCGTTGCCGGGACCGGCCTGTCGGTGCGGCGCACTCCCACAGGCTTTGCCGTGCGTATCGCCGCCGCGCCCGTCCGGATGGAAGTCCTCGGGAAGGTCGCACCCTATCGAGCGCTCGACGCGTCGACCGCCACGAAGACGGTGACGCCGCTTCGCGATATTCCGCAGACGATCAACGTCATCCCCGCCCAGTTGCTCGCCGATCAGCGCGCGCAGTCGGTCGGCGACGCGATGCGCAATGTCGTCGGCGTATCGGTCGCGCAGGGGGAAGGGAACCGCGATCAACTCGTGATCCGCGGCACGAGCACGAACTCGGACTTCTTCGTCAACGGCATTCGTGAGGACCAGGAGCGGTTCCGCGATCTTTACAACGTTGACGCGGTAGAAGTGCTGCAGGGGCCTGCGGCGGTGCTGTTCGGCCGCGGCGGCGCCGGCGGCGTCGTCAACCTGGTCACGAACCAGCCTGTGCGCGCCATGCGTCCCGAGGCTGGCGTTGAATTCGGCGGCTACGGCCACAAGCGTGGAACCGTGAAGTTCGCCCTGCCGGTCGGGTCGGCTGGTGTCCTCGGCCTTTCAGCCGTGGGTGAGGACTCGGGCGGATTCCGCGACGGCTTTTTCCTTCAGCGCTACGGCGTCAATCCGGCGTTCGGCATGACGCTTGGCTCGAAGACGCGCCTGACCTTTGGGGCGGAGCACTTCTCGGATCACAGACTCGCGGACCGCGGCATCCCGTCGCGTAATGGCGTTCCGGTGGATGTCCCTGCATCTCAGCTGTTTGGATCGCGCAGCCAGAATGATGCGCGCAGCGGCGTCGACAGCGCGCGCGCGACGATCGAGCACCGCGTGTCCAGCTCGCTGGTCATCCGCAACAATTTCCTGGCCGGCCGCTACGACAAGTCGTACACGAACGTCTACCCGGGCAGCGCCGTAAGCGCAACGGGCACCCTGTCGCTGGCAGCCTACAACCACTCGATCGATCGCGTGAACGTCTTCAATCAGACCGACGTCGTGTTCGACACGACGCTGTTCGGGCTCAATCACCGAATCCTCGGCGGAATGGAGGCGGGCCGGCAGGCGCAGGACGAATTGCGCCACACCGCGGCCGCGCTGCCCGGCGTTACATTGTCGACATCAGAGCGCGACGCGAACTTCGCGACCGCGCCGCTCGCGGTGGACCGTCGCGGGAGTGCGACGGTGCTGGCCGGCTATGCGCAGGATCAACTCTCGCTGAACCGTTACGTGAAGGCTGTCGTCGGCGCGCGCGTCGATCGTTTCAGCGTCAACGTGGACGATCACATCGCCGGAGCGCCGGATCTGTCGCGCACCGACGTGGCGGTCAGCCCACGCGCCGGCGTCGTCGTGCAGCCCTCGTCGACGGCATCGTTCTATGCGAGCTACAGCTACACGTTCCTACCGAGCGGTCAGACACTCGGGCTCGCGCGGAATACCGCGCAGGTCGCTCCCGAGAACGCCCGGAACTACGAGACGGGCGCCAAGCTCGATCTGCTCGATCGGCGGCTCTCAGTGACGGCTGCCGTGTTCCGTCTCAATCGAAACAACGTCAAAAACACGGACCCCTCTGATCCCACGCGGCTGGTGCTGACCGGACAGCAGCGCACGGAAGGCGTGCAGTTCTCCGCCGCCGGCAATCTCACGCGGGGCTGGAAGATCACAGGCGGCTACGCGAACCTTGTCGCCCGCGTCACGCAGGACACTGCGTCCGCGCCGGCCGGACGCCAGGTCGGTCTGGTTCCGCGCCATCACGGCACGCTCTGGACGACGTATGACTTCACAGATCGATTCGGTGCGGGCACCGGCATCATCCACCAGGCGAGCGTATTCACGTCGTTCACGAACCAGGTGAGGGTGCCGGCGTTCACGCGTGCGGACGCGCTCGCGTATTACAACCTCGGACCGTACCGTCTGGCGTTGCATGTGGACAATGTGTTCGACACGAAGTACTACCCGACGGCGAACGGCGACAACAACATCTCGCCGGGCGCGCCGCGCACCGCCCATCTGTCGCTCCGCGCGTCGTTCTAGGCAGGCTATTGTCCGGTGTCAGAAGTCCTGTGTGCCACCGAGGCTGGCGGTGCAGTGCCAGCCGAATGTTACAGGACTTCTGACGCGAGGCCGGCGCTCTGGCTTCCTTCGTAGTAAGCCATAATTGCTGTCGCCGGTGCGACCGAAACCGTCCGTCTACCGCGCAGTCGTCCTGCTCGCCATAGTTCTGCTGGCGGTGGGTGTCAGTCTGTCTGGTGCGTCGATGCACGTCGACGAGCTCGGTCAGCTTGCGTTCGGCCTCACTGTGGTGGTGACGGCGGCGCTCGCCGGCGGGCACCTCGCCGCGCGCATCGGCCAGCCGCCCGTCCTGGGAGAAATCCTCGCGGGCGTACTCCTGGGCAACCTCCCCGGGCTGGGCGGACTGCACTCGATTACCGCCGATCCGCACGTCGACATGGTCGCGCGCGTGGGCATGCTGCTCCTTCTATTCGAGGTCGGTGTCGAGCTTTCTGTCGCCGATCTGTTCGCGGTCGGCGCGTCATCACTCCTGGTGGCGGTCCTCGGCACCAGCGCCAGCCTGGCGATCGGAACCACGGCAACCATGTTCCTGATGCCGGCCGTGCCGTTCGCCGCCGCGGTGTTCATTGGTGCGGCGATTACGGCGACGAGCGTCGGAATCACGGCGCGGGTGCTGCGCGACATGCGCGCGTCGCGCAGCAAAGAGGCGAAACTGATCCTCGGCGCCGCGATCCTGGACGATGTTCTCGCGCTCGTAGTGCTCAGCGCGGTCAGCGCGTGGGCGACTTCGGGCTCCACCGCGGCGGTCTCCTCGGCGACGACGATCGCGGCGCTGTTGATGAAGACGGTAGGGTTCCTGGTCCTCGCGATCTCGCTCGGAGTGGCGATGACGCCGGCCTGGTTCAGACTTGGGGCGCAGCTGCGCACCAGCGGAGCGCTGCTCTCGCTCGGACTATGTCTGTGTTTCTTTCTCTCGTGGGCGGCGAGCGCGATCGGCCTGGCCGCGCTCGTCGGCGCGTTCACCGCCGGCCTGGTGCTCGAGGATTCGCATTCGGAGCTGTTCGTTCGTCGTGGTGAGCGGCCGCTCGGAGAGTTGCTCCAGCCGATGACGTCGTTCCTCGTTCCCGTATTCTTCGTGCTCGTCGGATTCAGGATGAATCTGGCCGCGCTGATGCGGCCGGAGTTGTTGACGTTTGCGCTTCTCCTGACGGCCGCCGCGATTCTTGGGAAGCTCGCGTGCGCCGGCGGCGTTCTCAGTCGGGGCGTGAACAGGCTCACCGTCGCGTTCGGCATGATGCCGCGCGGCGAGGTCACGCTCGTCTTCGCTGCGATGGGAACGACACTTCGCGTCGACGAGTTGCCGCTGCTCGATGATCGCGGTTACGCAGCGCTCGTGACCGTGGTGATCCTGACCACGCTCGCGACACCGCCCGCGCTCGAGTGGAGTCTCTTACGTCGCGGCAAGCTTGACTAGCGCGTGGCGGCGTTCCCGCGCCAGGTTGGCGACCGACGCGCGAAGGTGGACGATGGCGAGAAGCGTCGCGATCGAGCCCGGTCACGCGCGAGAGCCGTTCGTGATGCGCGAGATGTGTGGGAAGCTGTCTCCCTCAACACGCCCGGAGTTCGGCGCTGCCAAAAGGGTACCGAGTCTGACATAGAAAGTCGTAGAGAGCCAAGCATCGGCGCGGGCTGGTAGGATCGCTTTATGCGCTGGCGGGCATCCAAAGCCGTTCTCGGCCTCCTCGCGATCGCAGCTGCGACCGCTCTGCTCCGCCTCACCGCGACGCACAACCCGAACCGCCCCTACAACAACGTCCCGCGCAGCACGACGAGGGCCACCGAGAAGTAGATTACCAGCCCCGTCACGTCCACGAGCGTGGCGACGAACGGCGCGGACGAAGTCGCCGGATCGAAGCCCAGACGCCGCAGAATCAACGGCAGCACCGAACCGACCAGCGTGCCCCATAGCACGATCCCGAGCAGCGCGAACGCCACGGTCACGGCGACCAGCATCCAATGCGGGCCGTACGTATCCGAAAAGGCCGACCAGACAGTGATCCGGAAGAATCCGATTGATCCCAGGATTGCACCAAGCGCGATACCGGCACCGATCTCCCGGCGTATCACCCGCCACCAGTCGCGAAGCGTGACTTCGCCGAGGGCGAGCGCACGAATGACCAGGGTGGAGGCCTGCGAGCCCGAATTGCCTCCACTCGAGATGATCAGCGGGATGAACAGCGCGAGAACGACGGCCTTGGAGATCTCCGCCTCGAAGAACCCCATCGCGGTCGCCGTGAGCATTTCTCCCAGGAACAGCGCCGTCAGCCAGCCCGCGCGCTTCTGGATCATCTTCCCGAAGCTGATCTCCATGTAGGGTTCGTCCAGCGCTTCGGATCCGCCGATCCGCTGGATGTCGCGCGTCGCCTCCGTCTCGGCGACGTCGAGGACGTCGTCTACCGTCACGATCCCAATCAACACGCCCGCGGTGTCGGTCACGGGCAGTGCGGAACGATCGTGCTGCCGGAACTCGGCGACGGCGGTCTGCTGGTCGTCCGTGGCCTTCAGCGCGACGAAGCGTCGATCCATCAGGTCCGCCACGCGCCGTCCCGGATCGGTCAACAGCACCTCCCGGATCCGGATGTCGTCGATCAGCGCGCCGTGGTCGTCGACGACGTAGATGACATTCAGGGTTTCGCTGTCCTGACCGTGGGTGCGGACGTAGTCGAGGACCTGCTGGATCGTCCACGCCTCGCGGACGGCGACGTAGTCCGGCGTCATCAGCCGGCCGACGGACTTCTCCGGATAGCCGAGCAGCGTGACGGCGATCGCGCGCTCCTGCGGCGTCAACAGCGTCAGCAGCTCCCGCGTAACCGTCGCCGGCAGCTCCTCGAGGAACATCGTGCGATCGTCCGGCGCCATCTCGTTGAGCAGTGAGGCGACGTCTTCTTTGGAAAGGGTCTTCAGCAGCGCCTCGCGGGCATCCTGCTCGAGATACTCGAATGTCGCCGCCGCGTCCTTCCGCGGCAGCAGCCGGAACACGATCGCCTGGTCGTCGAGCGGAAGGTCAGCGAGGAGTTCCGCCAGGTCAGTGGGCGGCCGGTTGCGGACCATGTCGCGGAGCTGGGTGTAGTCCCGCGATCGCAGGACGGCGGCGAGTTCGTCCGCAGGCCGGGCCGCCGCCCGTATAGCCTGCAGCGCCTCGTCGCGCTGTGCGCCGTTCAGTTGTTCAGCCATTTTCGTCAATGCTGCCCGGACGATGTCGTGATGATGGAGATGCGGGCCGACGCTCTTGACGGCGTCGAGCCAGATGCGATGGATCAGGTCGAGATCACGCGCGCTGAGCTCCGGCGCGTGAGGTCCGAGGTGGTACGTGTCGGAGCGGCCGCTGCGGTGAAAGATGGCCAACCGCACCTGCAGGTCGGGAGTGCCGGCGCGCTCCCATGCGTCGCCCAGCAGCCGCGCCTGCTCGTCGGCAGAGATCGTGGCGGACTCGCCGACGTAGACGTCGGACGCGCGCAGCCGGATTACCATCGCCATCACGCCGTCGAAGATGTCGCGCGCAGGCACGATCACGAGCCGGACGTGGCGCGAGTGGCGCTCCGCCAGCGCGATCACGCGGGAGAACACCAACCGTTCCGATGCCGTCGGGTGCGCGGTGTCGGCGTCGATCAGCGCGTCGCCGCCGATCAATCGCACCGACATGACGACGATCTCGTGCTCGCGCGGAGCGCGCAGGGCGGCGACGAGATGCGACAACAGATGCGGGTTCCGCACCGGAACGAGAATGCTCCCAGGGCTCGGCGCGAGATCCTCGCCGGACAGTCGACTGGACGCGAGCAGCTCGGACGCATCGGAATCGACCGGCACGTCGGCGGCTGGCCGCGCCCGCAGCACGAGCAGGGCGGTTGCGGACAGCAGCGTCGCGGTTGCACCGACGGCACCACCGTCGGCATGCAGGAGCATCGCGATGGACGCCAGGCTCAGGACGCCGGCGAGAACGCGAACGCCGGGCCGTCCCGGTCGATCGGACAGCCGCAGCAGCGCCGTGATCTGGAAGACGAGCGTCCAGAGCACCGCTGTCGCGTACGCCGCGCACAGCCACGTGACGCTGGCGGCGCTGACGACGATCGTCATCGCCCCTGCGAGGACCGCCGTATCGATGGCGGCCGCATAGGTTCCGAATCGCGGGTCTGGCTGGCGCAGTCGATCCGCGACCGTCTCCTGCTCGGCGAGCCGGACGAGCGCGGCTTCGGCGCCCCAGATGCCGGCCCGGACCGTCTGGCCGAGCATCAGCGCCGCGGCCGCAACGACCGCCACGGTCATCGGCACCCTAATCCAGACAGGCCCGAGGTGTTGCGCCAGGCCGGCGAGAGGCGCGTCGGCCCACACGGCGTCGAGGTGCGCGGGAATCAAGGCGGCCGCGAAAAGGCCGAGCGCTGCCGTCAAGAGGACGGCCGCGACACTGGTGATCGCGACCGCGCGCCGCAGTCCGGCGATGCGCGGTGGGGCCAGTTCGTGGACGACGCGGGGAATGCTGTCGGCGACGCCGGTGGCGGGCGCCGCGCGCCCGAGCGCCGCGAACGCGGCCACGAGTATCCAGCCCGCGTTGCCGAGCGTCTCGCGAAGACCAGAACTTCCGCCGGCGCGGATTCCCGGCAGCGTCATCCCGCCCGCGGGCCATGCCGATCGCGTCAGCGCGACAATCGCCGCGCACGCCAGGAGCACGATGAGCACGCCCGTCGCGATCCACACGTGGCGGGCACGCTGCGCCGATGTCAGCAGGTGGCCCCGGCGCGCCCGGAGCCAGAGCCATCCGAGGAGCAGGAGCGCGATGAGCGCCGACAGATCCGATGCTGTCGTGTTCCGCAGCCGCGAGGAGGCCGGCGCCACGAACAGGATCGCGGCGACGTAATGACCGAACACGACCGAGGCGAGGGCTGACAGCAGCACCCGCTCAATGATGACGACGCCCGTGGCGGCAATCGCCGCGCGTGGTCCGAACGCGCGCCCGACGCGGCCGCTGAGACCACCTGGAATGAACAGCGCCCAGCTCTCGAGATCCAGCCGCCGGATGACGAGCCCCAGCAGCGTGGCGGCGAGCACGAACCATGGGCCCGCAGGCCCGGCGGTCTCACGGAGGACACCGCCCACGAAGAAGGCGGCAAACACCAGCTCCGGCAGCGCCAGCGCCGCCGCGCGCGACGCCGTCGTGAACGAGAGCAGCGCGCTGGCGGCCAGGACGATCGGTACTTCACGCCTGACCCGCGTCACGCGGTCAGCATACGCGGGAAGTGTTGCTGCTGTCAGCTTGGCGGCGCCCTCGTCCAATCAGCGCCGCGTGATTAGGTGGCGGCGAGTTTTACCAGCGCGTAGCGGCGTTCCCGCGGCAGGTTGGCGACCGACGCGCGAAGGTGCACGACCGCGCGCTCGACGGCATTCCGGTCGGCGCGGGACAGCGGCGTGCGAGGCAGTTCGTACACGAACCAGTGGCCAGTCCAGCTCTGTCCGGACCAATAACGGTCCACCCACTGGAACCGTGTGTCGGCCCCGATCACGTTCCAGCCGTCCGCGCCGCCTAACGGCTGGTGAATCGACGGCTTCGCCAGACGCATCGCTTCATCGACCTGAGTAAGTACCGTTTCGAACAGGAAGTCGCGTTCGGGAAGCGGTCGTTCCGCCAAGGCGCGGCACTGCGTCAGCCGCGAGGTCGTTGCCGACCGGGCGCGATCCGCTACGAGGGCGCGCGGGACCAGCACCAGCCGCCGAAGGCCAACCGTCAACCTGGGCAGACCCTGCGCGTACGCGAGCGAACTGATACTGCGCACGTATGCATCCGCCGCAGCCTGCAACGCGGCCCGGCCGTCGGTGGACTTCGCCGCTGCCTGGATTTCACGCCACACGCGATTGCGTGCCGCGCGCGTGCGACCGAAAAGCTGAAACCCGAGGTGACCGGCAACCGTTGCGATCGCCGCCGTCCCCTCGCGAGTCACGAGCCACGCGTTGTACGGCGCGCGGTCGATGTTTCCCGGATAGACCACCCGGCCGTCGCTGACTTTGAACCACGCCATAAAGATCTATCGCGGATCTCACTGCGATCATCGTGCCGGGGCGATCTGTTCAGGAAAGTGGCGGCAATTCGACGCGCCACGTGCTTCGACGTAACGGAATCGTCGACAACCTTTCAACCTTGAGCGTACCGCCACCAACGCTCACGGATGTACTCACGCAGAGGCCGCAAAGCCCAGAAAGAAGGCTTTTCAAGCAGTATGCGAATCGGGAGGCGGCTTGGTCGAGAAGCGATCGACGGCTAGCTCTCTGCGGCCTCTGCGTGAGTACGTACGTGTGGACAAGCAGTCGCAATATCAACGGATGCCCTGATCGGGGATCGCCGGGGGAACCGTGCCTGGTTCCTTCGGGGGAGTGGGTCCCAGCAGGGCGCGGAGTTCGTCCCCTTCGATGACTTCCTTGTCGAGCAGCCGCTCGGAGAGCTGATCGAGGATCGCGCGGCGCTCCCGGAGCACGCGGCGCGCGTCGTCGTGGGCCTCGGTCAGGATCCGTTTGACCTCGGCGTCGATTTTCTGGGCCGTGTCCTCGGAATGATTTCCGCGATCGTTCATGAACGGCGTGTCGAGGAACTTGTTACCGCGCTGACTGTCATAATTCACCGCGCCGAGTGCTTCGCTCATCCCGAACTCGGTGACCATCGACCGCGCGATGTCCGTGGCGCGCTGGAGGTCGTTCTGCGCGCCCGTGGAGACCTCGCTGAACGCGATCTCTTCGGCGCTGCGGCCGCCGAGCAGGACGGCGAGCTGGCCGAGGAGATCCTGGCGCGTCATCAGGTAGCGATCCTCCAGCGGGAGCTGCATCGTGTAGCCAAGCGCGCCGAAGCCGCGCGCGACAATGGAGATCTTGTGCACGGGATCGAGACCCGGGAGGATGCTGGCGACGATCGCGTGTCCGGATTCGTGGTACGC
>DASPXV010000158.1:0-14694 GCA_035637115.1 Vicinamibacterales bacterium | reverse complement strand
TGCGCGTCGGGGATTTGCTCCGCGACCACGCACTGATGGAAGAGGCGCGCCGCGAGGCGGTCGCCGCGCTCGACGATCCTTCACAGTCGGCCGCGCTGACCGCGCTCGTGAATACGAGCTGGGAGCACCGCTTCGGATTGGTCGGGATTGGATGAGAACACGAAGACGTTTACCACCGAGGCTCAGAGAACGCAGAGGGAGCACAGAGAGCTCTATGCGTCCTTTGTGTTCTTGGCGACTCTGGGGTTAACGTGATCCGATGCGCATAGTCGCCGGTCACTTCCGCGGCCGCACGCTGAAATCCCCAACGTGGGAGGGGCTCCGGCCGACATCCGATCGGCTGCGCGAGACGCTGTTCAACATCCTCGGTCCGTCCGTACGCGGCGCGCGCGTGCTCGATGGGTACGCAGGCACCGGCGCCATCGGGATCGAGGCGCTCAGCCGTGGCGCGGCGCACGTCAGCTTCGTGGAGAAGGACTCGAGGGCGGTGAAGCTGATCGAGGCGAATCTCGCCGCGCTCGGCGCTGGTGATTTCGCGAAACCTGTTATCATCCGCGCAGGATTGGCGGAGGCGGTTGCGCGGCTGAGCGGGGAGGTATTTGATTTGATCATCCTCGACCCGCCGTACGCGCATGACGCGGCAGCCGATGCGCTCGGCGCAGTGCAACCAGTGGCAGGGGCGTCCACGCGGGTGATCGTCGAACATTCGGCGCGGCACGCACCGCCGGAAAGCCGCGGCGGCCTCAGGTTGACGCGCACCGTCACCGCGGGGGACAGTGCCCTATCCTTTTATGAACGCTGACACGCTCGCCATCTATCCCGGCTCGTTCGATCCGCTCACGAACGGCCACGTGGACATCATCCAGCGCGGCGCGAAGCTGTTCGACCGCATCGTGGTGGCGATCCTGCTCAACGTGGAGAAGTCGCCGCTGTTCACGGTTGCCGAACGCGTCGATATCGCGCGCGAGGTGTTCGCCGAAAACCCCAATGTCGAAGTGGACACCTTCGATGGCCTCCTCGTCGAGTACGCTCGGCGCAAGCGCGCGGGGGTGATCGTCCGCGGTCTCCGCGCAATTTCCGATTTCGAATACGAGATGCAGATGGCGCTCATGAACCGGAACCTCAATCCCGAGGTGGAAACCGTGTTCATGATGCCCGCCGAGCCGTACACTTACGTCAGCTCGCGCCTCGTGAAGGAGGTCGCCGCGCTCGGCGGATCCGTCACCAACCTCGTGCCGCGCCTGGTCGAGGATCGGCTGCGCCAGAAAAAGCACGGGCGCCAAACCCTGAGGGCCTGATCGATGCAGCTTTCCGCTCGGAGCGGCCGAATCGCGGTGTCACCGACCATGAAAGTGGCGGCCGACGCCATCAAGATGAAAGCGCAGGGGATCGACGTCGTCGACTTCGGCGCGGGGGAGCCGGATTTTCCGACGCCCACGCATATCGGCGCCGCGGCGCACCGGGCAATCGACGCGAACTTCACGAAGTACACGGCCAATGCCGGCACCGAGGATCTGAAACGCGCGATCGTCGAGCGCTACAAGATTGATAACGGCGCCGAGTATTCACCGTCCGAAGTGATCTGTTCGGCGGGGGGCAAGCAGGCGCTGTTCAACAGCGTGCTCGCGCTGTTCGGCCCCGGCGACGAGGTCATCACGCACATGCCAGGCTGGCCGACGCTGGTGGAGCAGATCAAGCTCGCCGAAGCCACACCGGTCATCGTGCGCGCGCGTCCGGAAAACGGTTTCAAGCTGACCGCCGATCTGCTGCTCGATGCGGTCACACCGCGCACGCGCGGCATCATCATCAACTCGCCAGGCAATCCAACGGGCGCGTTGATCGGAGAGGACGACCTGACCGCGGTCGCCCGCGAAGCCGCACGCCGCGGCATCTGGCTCCTGCTCGATCTCTGTTATGACAAGCTCATTTACGATCCCGTCCCGCATAACCTTGTCGCGACGCTCGCGCGCCATAACCGCGACCATTCGGTGCTGTGTGGATCGGCGTCAAAGGTCTACGCGATGACCGGCTGGCGCTGCGGCTGGGCAGTGGGACCCGCACCGCTGGTCAACGCGTGTAACGCGATCCAGAGTCATTCGACGTCGAACGTGTGTTCGATCACACAGAAGGCGGTCGAGGCGGCGCTGCGCGGACCTCAGGAATGCGTTGGCGAAATGCTCGACGAGTACCGAAGGCGCCGCGATCAACTGTGCCAGTGGCTCTCGGCGGAACCGCGCATCGCTCTGACCAAGCCAGCGGGCGCGTTCTACCTGTTCCCCGACGTATCCGATTTCCTCTCACCCGACGGCTTCCGCACATCGGCGGAACTCGCCGCGGCGCTCCTCAACGACTCGCACGTCGCGCTGACGCCCGGGGAGGCGTTCGACGCGCCGGGTTTCCTGCGGATCTCTTACGCGACGTCGATGAAGGAGCTGGAGCGCGGATCGCAGCGGATTCTCGAGTTCCTCGCGACCCGCACTGGCGCCCGTGCCGCTTCCCACTGAGTTCCTCGACGCCCTGCGCGCGATCGTCGGCGACGCGCACGTCCGCATCGACGCCGAATCGCTCGAGGCCTACGGCGTGGACGCGCTCAAACGCGGCCATGCCGCCGACGTCGTCGTCCTGCCCGACGGCGCCGATCACGTTTCGGCAATTCTGAAGCTCTGCTCCGAGCACCGCATCCCCCTCGTTCCTCGCGGCGGCGGCACTGGATATACGGGCGGCGCCGTACCGACACACGGCGGCGTCGTGCTCTCGCTCGAGCGCATGAACCGCATCCTCGAAATCGACGAGCAGAACCTTGTAGTGGTGGTCGAGCCGAATACGATTACCGGCACGATCCAGGAGGCCGTGGAGCGCGTCGGGCTGTTCTATCCGCCGGATCCCGCATCGCTGAAGACGTCGGTGATTGGCGGCAACGTCGCCGAATGCGCCGGCGGTCCGCGCGCCTTCAAATACGGCACCACGAAGCAATACGTGCTCGGCCTGCAGGCCGTCCTGCCGAACGGCGACATCATCGAGACCGGCGGCAAGGTGGTGAAGAACGTCGTCGGCTACGACCTGACGCACCTGCTGGTGGGCTCGGAAGGGACCCTCGCGGTGATCACGCGAATCATTCTCCGGCTCGTGCCCAAGCCGCTGGTGCAATCGACGATGCGCGCGACGTTCGCGACGATCACGGACGCGACGCGGGCGGTCAGTAACGTGATCAAGGCGCGCGTGATTCCCGCCGCCGTGGAGCTGATCGACGGCGACTCGCTCGAGGCGGTCGCGAAGTATCTGAACGTCCGCTCGCTCGCGCCCGCCGGAACGGGCGCGCTGCTGCTGCTCGAAGTCGACGGGCTCGCGGCGTCAGTCGGTGAAGAGGCGGTACGCTGCGAGCAGGCGTGCCGCGACGCCGGCGCGACCGAGATCCTGCGCGCACGCGATGAAGCGGAACGCCAGGAGATCTGGCGCGTGCGCCGCGAGCTCTCGCCGGCCCTCAAGACGATCACGCCAATCAAATTCAATCATGACGTCGTCGTGCCGAAAGGGCGCATCCCGCAGCTTTTCCAGTTCGTCGAGCGGCTCAAGCACGACTATCGCCTACGCATCCCGTGCTTTGGCCACGCCG
The DNA here is from genome assembly GCA_035637115.1 of Vicinamibacterales bacterium. Lineage (GTDB taxonomy): Bacteria > Acidobacteriota > Vicinamibacteria > Vicinamibacterales > 2-12-FULL-66-21 > JAICSD01. Next base: position 11,081 of record DASPXV010000158.1, on the reverse strand, counting down.
GCGACGGCAACATCCACGTCAACATCATGGTGACCCCCGGGGATGAGGACGAGATGCGGCGCGCGCATGAGGCCGAACGCGTACTGTTCGAAGGGGTCATTGCGCTCGAAGGCTCGATCAGCGGCGAGCACGGCATCGGCTTCGTCAAGGCCAAGTACCTGCCGATGGAGCTGGACCCGCAGACGATCGAGATCATGAAGGCCGTCAAGCGCGCCTTCGATCCGCACAACATTTTGAATCCGGGCAAGATCTTTCCTTAGAGCGTGTAACAAAACCTCCGAAACTCGATCCTCGTCCGCGAGGTAGCGTGACCTGATTTGCTGGCACGTCCTCCGGAAGAGCTGACTGACGGCTTGAGTGCGCGGTTTCTTTCTCCTTTGCCGGCTTTGGCGCCACCACTAGAATCAGCCTTGACTCATGCCCTTGTCCGCCGGCACGCGCCTCGGTTCGTACGAGATTCTCTCCGCCCTCGGGGCTGGCGGGATGGGCGAAGTGTATCGGGCGCGCGACACGCGGCTCGATCGCGACGTTGCCATCAAGATCCTGCCCGAGGCGTTCGCGGCTGACGCGGACCGAGTGGCGAGGTTCCAACGCGAAGCGAAAGTCCTCGCCTCGTTGAATCATCCGCACATCGCGGTCATCTACGGGTTCGAACACGCGGACGGCGTCAAGGCCCTCGTGATGGAACTCGTCGAGGGCGAGGATCTGGCGCACCGCTTGGCGCGCGGTGCCATCCCGCTCGACGAGGCGCTGCCCATCGCGAAGCAGATCGCGGAAGCCCTCGAAGCGGCGCACGAGCAGGGCATCATCCATCGCGATCTCAAGCCGGCGAATATCAAGCTGCGACCTGATGGAACCGTTAAAGTGCTGGACTTCGGCCTCGCGAAGGCACTGGAGCCTGCACTGACGAGTGCTGACGTTGCGCAATCGCCCACGATCACTAGCCCGGCGATGACTCGGATGGGCGTGATCCTCGGGACCGCGGCGTACATGAGTCCCGAGCAGGCGAAGGGGCGCGCTGCGGACAAGCGCAGTGACATGTGGGCATTTGCGTGTGTGCTGTACGAGATGTTGACCGGCAAACCCGCGTTTAGAGGCGACGGCGTCAGCGACACGCTCGCGGCGGTGCTGCGCGGCGAGTTGGACTGGAGCGCCCTCGCTCTAGAGACGCCGGAGCCGGTTCGCCGATTGCTGCGCCGCTGCCTGGTGAAGGACGTGAAAGGACGCATTGGGGATGCGTCGATCGCCCGCATCGAAATCGACGATGTGCAGAGCGGCGCATACATAGATGGCGAGGTGGTTCAGGAGAGGCTACGACGCCGGGAGCGGCTCGTATGGGTCTCAGCCTTGGTACTCGTTGCGCTGATAGCTGCCGGCGGGATGGCGTGGATGCGTGAGCGCGCGGCCGTGCCGTCACTGCGGCTCGCGCGCTTCACGATCACGCTGCCGAAGGGTGACCAGTTTTCCAGTTCGAATCGCCTGGTGGCCCTGTCTCCGGACGGCACCGCCATCGTGTATACGGCGAACCAGCAATTGTATTTGCGGGCAATGGATCAGGTTGAACCCGTACCCATTCATGGCACGGAAGACACTGGCACCGGAGGAGGGAGGAGTCCCTTCTTCTCTCCCGACGGCCAGTGGATCGGCTTTTGGCAGAGCGGTCAATTCAAAAAGGTCTCTATTGCCGGCGGCGCGCCCTTGGTGCTCTGTCCCGCGGGCCCCCCATTGGGCGCGAGTTGGACGGCGGAGAACACCATTCTCTATGGGCAGGGCGACATGGGCATCTGGCGCGTGTCGGGCGACGGAGGAAAGCCCGAGAACCTTGTGAAAGTGGACGCCGGCCAGATCGCCTCCGGACCGCAGATACTGCCTGGTGGGCGGGCCATCCTTTTCACGCTGACCCGCGAAGACCTGGACCCGGCGCAGATCGTGGTTCAGTCGCTCGACACCGGCACGCGTCACGTCGTCCTGGAAAGAGGCACCGACGCGCAATACCTCCCGACAGGCCATCTCGTGTATGCGCTCGGGAACACGCTTCTGGCGGTGCCCTTCGACGTCGCGAGCGTGGCGGTGACAGCCGGACCAGTGCCTCTCGTGGAAGATGTGGCCCGCACGGCGGATGGGATCCTGGGCCAATTCGCGGTGTCGAGTGAAGGGACGCTCGTGTATGTACCGAGGGACGCAGCCGCTCGAGGTCCTGTGACGCAGCGGACGCTGGTGTGGGTGGATCGTCAAGGACGCGAAACACCCATCAGCGCTCCTCCTCGGGCGTATATCTGGCCACGACTCTCACCGGACGGGAGCCGCATCGCATTCTCGATCTCCGATCAGCAATATGACATTTGGGTTTGGGACCTGGGCCGCGAGAGGCTTACGCGCCTGACGTTTGGGCCCGCGTTCGAGCTGGGTGCTACCTGGACACGCGATGGACAGAGCGTGATTTTCACTTCCGGCGAGCTGCCATTTCTTGGAGCATCCAACATCTTTCGGCGGGCAGCGGATGGCACCGGAACTATAGAGCAGTTGACGCAAGGCATCGCAGCAATTGGTCCCCCGACCGTCACGCCAGACGGCAAAGGGCTCATCTTCTCGCGGAGACCTCCCGCCGGCCGAACTGCGACCGATCTGAGCGACCTGATGCTGCTGCCGCTGGGGAGCGAGCGCCGCCCGCAGCCCCTGATGCAGACAGCCTTCACCGAGGCGTTCGGGGAAATTTCGCCCGACGGTCGTTGGCTGGCGTACCAGTCGAACGCGTCGGGCCAATCCGAAATCTACGTAACGCCATTCCCGAATGTGACAACAGGGAAGTGGCAGGTTTCGACGAGCGGCGGCACGCAGCCTCTGTGGGCGCGAAACGCGCAGGAACTGTTCTACGAGTCGATGGGCGCGTTGATGCGCGTCTCGCTGACGAACAGTTCAACGTTTGCGGCCGGGCCGCCAGGCAGGCTCTTCGATGCGCCGGGCTTGCACATTCCTGGGGTACCCGGTCGTCTGTACGACATCGCGCCCGACGGCCGGCGATTTCTGATGACGAAGCCGAGCCGCGCGGCGGACGCGCCGGCCCCGTCCGCACGGCTGATCCTCGTGCAGCACTGGTTCGAGGGCCTGAAGCGGCGCGCGCCGACGCACTAACGGGCGCGCCACCCGAAAGCGTACCGGTTGGGGTTTTGTTACACGCTCTTAGTAGTAGCGCTACGGGTTACTCGCGCACGCCCGACCTGAAGGTCGGGCTTACTGGTACGCACAAATCGTGAAATGTGTTCGACTCGCGGCGCGCAGGAACTGCTCTTTGCATATCGGCACGAGTGAACCATCCCCGAAAAACCGGCGACGGCGCTTTGTGAGGACGGTCAAGAAGTAGACGCGCGGACTCCGGTAACTGCAGTTGACGATCCTGCGCACGCGACGTGGCAGCACTCGTCGTCCCTGCAAGTCTTCCACCAGTAGGCCCGACCTTCAGGCCGGCGTGCTATTCGCTACCCGTCCGTTGCAGTACTATCTCGCGCATGCGCCAAGCACCCCGCGCCCTCCTGGTTCTGATCCTCGCCGTGCTCGCTGCTCCTGCGCCGCGCGCCGCGACCAAGCGGCCGATTACGGAGAACGACCTCATGAAGTTCACGTGGATCGCCGATCCGCAGATCTCGCCGGATGGCGGGACGGTGGCCTTCGTGCACGTGACCGTGAACGAGAAGGACAACAAGTACGAGTCGTCGCTGTACACCGTTCCCGCCGCGGGCGGGCTAGCGCCCGCGCGTGTGACGGGCGGAACGCGCGACACATCGCCGCGCTGGTCGCCCGACGGGAAATGGATCGCCTTCCTGCGCCCGAACGACAAGGACACGCCCCAGATATTCCTGCTCCCCATGCACGGCGGCGAAGCGCGCGCGTTGACGGACCTCCCGAAGGGCGCCGGTGCGCCCACGTGGTCACCCGACGGCAAGACGATCGCGTTCACGAGTACGACGACGGCGGAGGACTTGAAGAAGCCGGATCCGAATGCAAAGCCCGAGCGCAAGTCGGACGTGAAGGTCGTCACTCGAGCTGTCTATCGCGTCAACGGCAACCCGACCTATGTGGATGCCGATCGTCATGGGCATATCTGGACGGCTCCGGTTACGGACAAGGGGGACAAGCCGGAACCGAAACAGATCACGAGCGGAGACTTCGACGAGCGCGGGCCCCAATGGTCGCCGGACGGCGGGTGGATCTACTTCATGTCCGATCGCGTCGCCGAGTCGTACTACAACCCCGGCGACTCAGACGTCTACCGTGTGCCGGCGGCGGGCGGCGCGCTTGCGAAAGTGGCGAGCATCGACGGGCCAATCATTACGTTCTCGATCGCACCTGACGGTAAGCGCGTCGCGTTCGTCGGCGCGCTTACGGGCCAGCCAATCCGTTCATACAGCCAGGCGGATCTCTGGGTGACGGAGGCGTTCGAGGGATCGACGGCGAAGAACCTGACCGCGTCCTATGATTTCGACGTCATCGGCGGGATCGGCGGCGATCAGTCTGCGCCGCGCGGCGACCAGCCGAAATCAATCACCTGGTCCAGAGACGGCGCATCACTGATCGTCGCGACGGCGGAGCACGGCAGTTCGAATCTGAAGCGCGTGACGATCGCGACCGGGAGAATCGACGCGATCACCGAAGGGGCGCACGACATCGTCGCTTACACTGCGGCGCGCGACGGCGGTACGATCGCGGCGACGATCTCGACACAGACCAACATCGGGGACATCGCAGTTCTGAAGACCGGCGGCAGCGCGCAGAATCCCGCGCTCATCACGCACGTCAACGAGGCGCTCTTCAACGACATCGCGCAGAGCGACCCCGAGGAGATCTCGTACTCGAGCTTCGATGGGCGAAAAGTCCAGGGCTGGATCCTGAAGCCGCCGGATTTCGATCCGTCCAAGAAATATCCGCTCATCCTCGAGATCCATGGCGGCCCGCACAGCGCATACGGCAACGTCTACATCCACGAGTTTCAATGGATAGCGGCGAAGGGTTACGTCGTCCTCTTCACCAACCCGCGCGGGAGCACGTCGTACGGGCAGGAGTTCGGGAACCTGATTCAATACCGGTATCCGGGCGACGACTACAAGGATCTGATGGCGGGCGTGGACGAAGTACTGAAACGCGGCTACGTGGACGCGAATCGCCTGGGTGTGACGGGCGGCAGCGGTGGCGGGCTCCTGACCAACTGGACGATCACGCAGACGCAGCGCTTCAAGGCGGCCGTGTCGCAGCGCGACATCGCCGACTGGTACGGCTTCTGGTTCACCGCGGACTTCACGCTGTTCCAGCCGACCTGGTTCAGGAAGGCGCCGTGGGAGGATCCGGACGACTTCCACGCGCGTTCGCCGATCACGTATGTGGACAAGGTGACGACGCCGTTGATGCTGATCCTTGGTGATGCGGACTACCGCACGCCTCCCGGCGAAGGGGGAGAGCAGATGTTCCGGGCGCTGAAATACCGGAAGATCCCAACCGTCATGGTCCGTTTCCCGCGCGAAACGCACGAGCTTTCGCGGTCCGGCGAGCCGTGGCACCGCGTCGAGCGCCTCCAGCACATCGTTGGCTGGATGGACAAATGGTTGCAGGGGAAGTCCAGCTGAGGAGGACGTGTGCGACACACCATCGTGGCGCTGATCGTCGTCGCGGGCATCGGCTGTTCGAGTCCGGCGGCGGAGCAGCCGCCCGCGACGAGGCAAGCAGCAAAACCCATCAGTGATCTGCCGGACGGCTGGAAGGCGCGGCTGGACGATCCGGCGGCCAAGGAAAACGACGTCGTGGTCAGGTCGGAAGAGGACGCTGTAATCGTGACCAGCGGGCCTGCCGGGATTTACTACAAGCCCGACATGAAGGCCGAGAAGGACTACACCGTATCGGCGACGTTCTCGCAGCTCAAGCCGACGACCCAGCCGCAGCCGTACGGACTATTCGTCTCGGGCGCGGATCTCGACAAGGACACCATGCGCTACACCGCGCTGCTCGTGCGCGGCGACGGGAAGTTCCAAATCCTGCAGTGGGCCGGCGGAAAGACAGCTCACATTGTCGAGTGGAAGGCGGCGCCGCCGATGCTCGAACCGAAGGGCGTGAAGACGACCAACACACTGACGATTCGCGCGCTGCAGGACGGAGTGCACTTCCTGATTGGTGACAAAGAAGTCCACCAGATGTCGCGGGCCCGCGCCGGCGCGGATGGCGTCACGGGCGTGCGCGTCGGTCCCGGACTCAACGTTCAGATCACCAAGTTCGAGGTGAAGAAGTTCCCGTAATCTCCGACCGGTGACTGCGCGCCGGTGTCAGAAGGCTGGAGGGACCGATGCTGCAGGACCTGCGGTTCGCGATGCGGGCATTTTCGCGTCAACGCGGGTTTGCGGCGGTCGCCGTCCTCACGATCGCACTCGGCGTCGCGATGACGACGACGATATTCAGTGTGGCGGACAACATCCTTTACCGGCCGCTGCCATACCCGCAGCCCGAGCGGTTGTATGAGATCTTCGGCGCCAACAAAGGGGACACGGCGAGCCGCGTCTCGGGGGCAGTAGGTGACTACCTTGCGTGGCGCCAGACCGATGTGTTCTCGAGCATCGGCGTCTTCCGCTATGCTTCATTCGCGGCCCTGACCGGCGGAAGGGAGGCGCGGCGCGTACTGTCCGTGCCGATCGACGAGCTGTTCCTTCCGACGCTGGGCGCCCAGCCGGCGCTCGGCCGCGGTTTCACTGCCGACGATTGCCGTGAGGGCGCCCGGCCGGTCGTCCTCATCTCCGCCAGCCTCTGGCGCAGCGACTTCGGCAGCGAGCCTGGCGTCATCGGCAGAATCATCGACATCGACAACGCACCGGCAGAAATCGTCGGCGTGCTTCCGGCCGATTTCCTATTCCCCGCGTCGGTCCTCGCCACGCGCGCGCAGCGCATCGAGCTTGTGAGGCCACTCGCGATCCCCGCAGGCCAGCGACAGGACCACAACATCCGCGGCTATCGCGCCATCGGCAGGCTTGCACCCGGAGTGTCGATCGCGGACGCGCAGGCGCGGCTGGACGCATTGCAGCAATCCATGCGGCCGCTATACCGTCCATCGCGGGTTATCCCAGGCGCCTTCGACGGCGTGCGGATCCTGCCGTTGCAGGCGTCCATGACCGGCACGACAACACGATTCGCGGTCTTGTTCCTTCTGATCGCGGCGTTCGCGGTACTGTTCGTCGCGTGCGTCAACGTCGCGAACATGCTGCTCGCCCGCGGAGCCGATCGGGAGCGCGAGCTTGCCGTCCGCGCTGCAATCGGCGCGTCCCGCGGGCGGCTCGTGCGATTGTTATTGATCGAGGCGCTGACCCTGTCGATCGCCGGCGGTGTGATGGGATTCGTCCTGGCGCGCACGGCCTTCGGCGCCGTACTCACCCAGCTCCCCCAGCGTCTGGTCGCGCTGCGCCCGCCCGAAATGAACGTGCGCGTCGCGCTGTTCGCATTCGCGATCGCCGTTGCGGTCGGCGTGATTTTCGGCCTGCTGCCCGCGATCCGCCAGTCGCGAACGGATTTCACGGCTGCCATGAAGCACGCCGGGCAGACCTCCACGCGCCACAGCGGCTGGACGCGCGACGCCCTCGTCTTCGCGGAGATTGCGCTCGCCGTGATGCTCGTCGGGTCGGGCGCCCTCGTGTTGCGCAGCTTTGCGAACGTACTCCGCGTCGATCCAGGAATGGATCCGCAGCGCGTCTTGACGCTGCAACTGACGCCGCCGGCGCGGATGGGGCGCACCGCGTCCGCAGAACGCGCCATGCTCTTTCGCAACGCGCTCGAGGCCGTCCGGGCCGTCCCCGGTGTGCAGGCGGCCGCCCTGACCGACAATCTCCTGCTCACGGGAGGCTACGCCGGATCGAGTCTGAGCCTGGACGGCATCGATTCCAAGCGCCTCTATACCCGCGGCAACAATGTCACCGAGGTGCACGTCACACCGGATTACTTCCGCGTCATGGGAATCGCCATCGTGAAAGGCGCGGCGTTTCCATCTGATACACGCGGGGACGAGTCGATCGCGATTACGTCCGCACGCGTCGGACGCTTCGCCGGTGTCGATCCGCTCGGTCGCGACATCGTGTCGCTCATGAAGGACGAACGAGGGCAGCAGTCACCGCAACGATACCGCGTCGTCGGCGTCGCGGCTGAAGTGCACGACCGCGGTCTCGATAGCGATCCGGTGTCCATCTTCTACCTGCCGTTCAAGGGCAGCGGCCAGGCGATTGTAGTCGTGCGCGCCGAGAACCCCGCCGCGTTGGCGGCTGATATTGGACAGGCGATCCACGCCCTCGAGCCGACTGCGGTCGTCGATCAGGTGGGCACGCTCGACGACCTTGTCTATCGCTCGCTTGCCGAACGGCGGTTTAATGCGTTTCTGTACGGCGCGTTCTCTATTTCAGCGCTGGTTCTCAGCGCGATCGGCGTGTACGGCGTGGTCGCATACTCGATCAGCCGCCGCACCCGCGAGATCGGCATTCGCGTCGCGCTCGGCGCCACCACGCAGCGCGTCGTGACCGCGGTTACGGGCCGGACGATGACTATCGTCGGTGCTGGTCTGACCACCGGTGTCGCAGGGTTGTTCGCTTTGAAGAACGTCTTGCGGTCGTTTGTGTTCAATCTCGAGCCCAACGATCCGTCGACAATCCTCGGCGCCACCATCGTGCTGGTGCTTGCGGCCGCGGCGGCCGCCTTCGTCCCTGCCCGCCGGGCGGCGCGCGTGGATGCGATGATCGCATTGAGAGCCGAATAACACCCCGGAATACGGCAACGGATCAAGTGTTGCACGCCATTGGTGCATGCGAAGCAGCGCTAACCTCAGCGGCCACCCAATCCATCCGATGCTTGTCGCGTTTCCAGTCGCGTACCTGATTGGAAGCGCCTGCCTGAATGTGTGGGCGCGTGTCAGCGGGCGCCGCAGATGGCACCGCACAGCAAAGGATTTGAACACGCTCGGCCTTGCCTCCGCCTGCGCAGCAGCGATCCCGGGCCTGGTTGATTACACGTTTGCCGTCCCGCCCAAAAGCTCCGCGAGGGAGCGAGCCACCAAGCACATGCTGACGAACGTGTCCGCCTTGACGCTGTTTGCCGCGGCACGCGCGAGCGGCCGCGACGATCGCGGGCCGGCTGCGTGGGCGCTCCTGGCGGAACTCTCGGGCGCCGGGCTGATCGTCACGGCAGGCTGGCTCGGAGGGACGCTCGTGTATCGCAACCAGATCGGCGTCGATCACCGGTTTGCGGATGCAGGGAAGTGGAAAGTGGACATCCTGCCGCCGCCGGCAGACGATGCCGCGATCGACGTCGGCGGGGAAAACGATCTCGGTGTTGGACAGATGAAGCTACTGCGCATCGGCGGCCGCCGGATCGTGCTGGCGCGCACCGAGCAGGGATATACCGCCTTCTCGGACCGGTGCATGCACAAGGGTGGTCCGCTTGCGGACGGCGCGCTCGTATCCGGGACCGTGCAATGCCCGTGGCACGGGTCGCAGTACGACGTGATGACCGGCGCGGTCAAAGCGGGTCCGACGACGAAGGGTATCGACACCTACCCGGTCACGACACGCGACGGACGCTTAACGATTCACGTCGAGGGCGAAGCGTCAGAGACAGCCAGCGAGTGAGCGCGGCGAGCGAGCGACGCGAACGGAGTGGGGCCGTGGGGCCCCGCCCATCGACCGGGCTCGGGGCGCCCTGAGCTCACGTCGAAGGGCGCGAGTGCGTGTGTAGGGGAGTTCCGCCTTCGCCAAGGCTTCGGCGGACATCGCCGTAGCTTACGGGGGCGTGCCCTCGGATCAATCAATAGCGCGCGGGGGAATCGCCAATCGCGATGATCGAGCAGTGCTGGACGGTCTTGAGACCGAGCGATCTTGCCTTGTCGACGACCTGCCGATCGTCAGCGCCCGGGTTCAGCCACACCTCAGGGATGCCCTTTTTGACGAGGTCGTCCATCACTCGCACGCCGACGGGTGCCGGCACGTAGATCGTCGCCATGTCGATCGCGCCGGGCACATCGAGGACGGACGGGTAGGCGCGGTGTCCTTCCACTTCGGACTCAGCGGGGTTGATTGGAATCACGGTATAGCCCTGCCGTGCGAACGCGCGCAACGCCTTGTTGCCGAACTTCTGGCGATTGGATGAGGCGCCGATGATCGCCACGGTTTTCATCCTTCGATTGTTTCATACTTGATCCAATGGCGACGCTCGCAGAAGTCCTCGAAGTCCGCACCGCGGAGGCCGCGCCGGAACTTGTCGAGCATATCGACCGCGGCCGGATCCGCTGTTACTCGTGCGGCCACGAGTGCCCGATTCCCGAAGGCGCTGTCGGCGTGTGCAAAGTGCGCTTCGTCCGGGACGGACAACTGCACGTGCCGTGGGGTTACGTTGGCGGCGTGCAGTGCGATCCGATCGAGAAGAAGCCGTTCTTTCATGCGCATCCCGGTGCGCTGGCGTACAGCTTCGGCATGCTCGGCTGCGATCTGCACTGCTCGTACTGCCAGAACTGGGTGACGTCGCAGGCACTTCGCGATCCGCAGGCCGTGTCGCCGCCGATCGAGGCCACGCCGCAAGCGCTCGTGGCCGACGCCAAACGACTCGGTGCGCGCGTCGTCGTTTCCACTTACAACGAGCCGCTCATCACCAGCGAGTGGGCCGTCGCGATCTTCAAGGAAGCGCGCGCCGCGGGATTGATGACTGGCTTCGTCTCGAACGGAAACGGCACCGAGCGCGTCCTGAATTACATCCGGCCGCACATCGATCTGTACAAGGTCGATCTCAAGAGCTTCGATGACAAGCATTACCGGCAGCTCGGCGGCCGCATCGAGCCGATCCTGTTCACCATCCGCCGGCTGCACGAGATGGGCGTCTGGCTCGAGATTGTCACGCTCCTGATCCCCGGGTTCAACAACGGCAGCGACGAATTGAAACGCCTCACCGATTTCATCGCGTCCGTGTCTCCCCACATTCCCTGGCACGTCACGGCGTTTCACAAGGACTACCGGATGTCGGATCCGGAGAACACCACGCCGGAGATGCTGATGGAGGCCGCAGCGATCGCCAGGGCCGCGGGG
>DASPXV010000157.1:0-43471 GCA_035637115.1 Vicinamibacterales bacterium | reverse complement strand
CGTCCTCGCGACGTACGCGCCGTGGCTCTCCGCGATCGCGAACTCGTTCCAGGCGGGCTTCTGGGAGGAATCGCTGTTCCGCGCCGTGCCGATCGCCGGCGCGGCGCTGATTGGCGAACGCCTTGGCCAGCGGCGGCTCTTCATCGTCCTCGGATTCATCGTCCAGGCAATCGTGTTCGGAGCCGGCCACGCACCTTATCCGAACCAGCCCGCATATGCCCGGCCGGTGGAGTTGATCGTTCCGTCGATCGGGTTCGGTCTGCTGTACCTGTACTTCGGCCTTCTTCCCGGCATCATCCTGCACTTCACGTTCGACGTCGTCTGGTTCGCGCTGCCGATCTTTCTCGCGAAGGCGCCGGGGATCTGGTTGCAGCAGGTCATGGTCGTGATGTTCACGCTGGTTCCACTGTGGGTCGTAGTGTGGCGCCGGATGCAGGTGGGCCGATGGACAGAGCTTCCCGACAGCGCGCGCAACGCCGCGTGGACACCGCCCGCGGCGGTCACACCGGTCGTCGAGGCCGCTGCGGCCGCTCGCGAGGCGCTTGGATCGAAGACGCGCGTAACGTGGCTCAGCATCGGCGCGCTTTCGTTCGCCGGCATCCTCGCTGCTGTCGTTCTGCGCGCGTCCGATAATCCGTACGGCAAGCTGCAGGTCAGTCGCGCGTCCGCCGAAGGCATCGCGCGAACCGAGCTTCAGACTCGCGGCGTCACGTTCTCATCGAAGTGGCGCGTCATGGCCGTACCGGATGACGGGAGCGGCGGGCCGCACCAGTTCGTGTACGAGACGGCGGGGGAATCGCGATGGCGCGATCTGCTGGGCGTGTACCTGCCAAGGCCGCGATGGCGTGTGCGTGTTGCGACGTTCGAAGGGGATGTTGCGGATCGCGCCGAAGAATGGCGGCTCTACGTCGACGCAAACGGCGAGGTGCGCAGCGTTCAGCATGTGCTGCCCCAGGCGCGGCCCGGGGCCACGCTCGACGAAAACGCCGCGCGAACGCTCACGCTTGCCGGCGTCAAACAGCGATATGGTCTCGACCGAACGCAGCTGAAGGAGATCTCCGCGCGTCCAGCGAAGGAGAAGGCGCGGACGGACTGGAGATTCACGTTCACGGACCTGGAAGTCGGACGCATCGTGCCATCGCGGCTGCCATCCAGCACCGAGGGTGAGCCGCGCATCGACGTCACGATCGCCGGCGACGAAGTCGCATCGGTCAATCGTTACGTTCACGTCCCGGAGGAATGGGAACGCCAGCAGCGAGCCGCGTCCACGCGCAACCTGATCATCCAGATCTCGACCTCCATCATCTTCGGGGGCCTGCTGATTGCCGCCGCGATCGGCGGCATGATGGCGTGGAGCCGCGGACGGTACGCCGCACGGCTGTTTCTTCTCGCCGCAGTGATGGCGCTCGCGGCATCCGCCGCGGGACTTGCGAACAGCTGGCCCGCGCTCGTCGCGAACCTGCCCACCACGGCGCCGCTGCAGCTGCAACTCATCGGCATCCTCGCGGTTGCGTCGATTGGATTAACGCTGCTCGCGGCGATGGTGGGCCTCGCGATCGGCGCGCTGCCGGCGCGGCTCGCGAGATTTGGACGAATCGGCGATCGCGACGCGGTGCCGCTCGGCATCGCGACGGGCCTGTTCGGCGCCGGCATCGGCGCAGCCGCCTCCGCGATCCGGACGCCCGCGTGGGCGCGCTATCCCAACGTCGATGCGCTCGGCGCCATCGTGCCAATTCTCGATGTCGCACTCGATCCGGTCATGAGCCTCATCACCGGCATGGCCGTGGTGCTCACTGCGGTGATCGCGGTAGATCGCCTCACAAGGTCCTGGACGCGTCGGCGAGTTGCCGGAATCCTTGCGCTTGCAGCGATTGGATTTGTTGCTGGCGGCGTTCCGGCGGGATCACACATCGGCGGATGGGCCATCGCCGGATTGCTGATGAGCCTCGGCCTGGTCGCGGTCTACGTCACGCTCGTGCGGTTCGACCCAACGCTCGTCCCGCTCGCGCTCGGAACCATGGGTGCGATCCGCGCGGCCGGGCTGGTCGCGCAGCGTCCGTTCCCTGGCGCCGCGTTCGGTGGTGTCCTCGCCGCCGTCGTTGTCTCGGCCCTCTCGTGGTGGTGGTTCCGGCTGCTTCGCCGGGTGGTATAGTTCTCGGTTCCGGGGGCGCTAAGTCCCTGGTCCATGCCCCTGGTCAGACGATTTCAAGGAGCTGAGTTTATGCGTCGCGTACACGCCACAACGTTCGCCATCGTCACCGCACTGTCGCTTGCCAGCGTTTCCGCGCAGCAGCCTCCCTCGGGTCCGCCGGCCGCCGGCGGCCAGCGCATGGGCGGCATGGATGCCGCGCGCAAGGTTCCCGGCGGCGGCATCTTCGCCCCCGGCTGGAAAGGAAAGATCGACGCGGAGGAAGTTACGGCGGGCGGCAACGTGAACGATTCGAAGTTCGAGATGAAGGGCAGCGACATCACGATCGCGTCGGGCCCCGCCTCGATCTTCTGGAACCCCGCGAACACGCAGTCGGGCGACTACACCGTGTCGGCCACGTTCACCGAGCCGCAGTACATGTCGTCGAACAGCCACCCGCATCCGTACGGCGTCTTCATCGGCGGCAACAAACTGGATACCGATCAGGCGACGCTGCTCTACTGCGCGGCGTACGGCAACGGCACGTACATCGTCCGCGGCTTCGGGCCCGCATCGTTCGCGCCGAACAACAACCGCCGTCCGACCGCGAACGACGCGGTGCACAAGGCGGGCGACAAGGGACAGCCTGTCACGCAGGAGATCAAGATGTCGGTGAAGGGCAGCCGCGTGAGCTGCAGCATCAACGGCACCGAGGTCGCCAGCTTCGACAAGGGGGACCTCACGGGCGCCGGCAAGCTCGAATCGGTTGAAGGCATCGCGGGGATCCGCGCCGCGCACAACGTCGACGTGAAGGTCACCAACTTCAAGGTCGAGAAGCAGTAGGACTGCATTCCCCGGGCCCTCGGGCCCGGGGGCTTTCCTGATGATTCTGGACGTCGGCGCGCACTGCCATCGCTACAAGTGCCTCCACCTGCTCTTCGAGCGGGGTTTCCTCTTCCTCGCAAACACCGATCTTCGCGCGCTGACTCCCGGACGCCACGAAGTGGACGGCGATCGCATGTATCTCTCCATCGACCACACGCATGGACGCGGGCGGGACGCGGCGCGGCTCGAGTCGCACCGCCGCTACATCGACGTGCAATACACGATGGAAGGTGACGAGGAAATCGGCTGGTTGCCGCTGGCCGAATGCGGCCCGCCGGCGGCGGACTACAACGAGGCGAAGGACGTGGCCTTCTACACTGCGCACCCGACGTCCTGGCTCGCGGTGCCCGCGGGATCGTTCGTCGTGTTTTTTCCTGACGACGCGCACGCGCCCCTGGCGGGGCGCGGCGCAATCAAGAAAGCCATCCTCAAGATCGCGGTCTAGCCGCGGCGCAGCAGACCTAGTACTCCCTCGTGTCGGGACAGGGCGGACAGGGCGGTGAGGGACAGGTGTCGCAGCCGCCGAGCGCCAGGGACACGGCGTTGCATGCGTTCTGCAGGTTCTCAACGAACTGCGTTCGCGTCATGCTCCCCGGCAGTGCCACTTTTCCGGCGAGCTGCAGAATCTGCGTGGCCTCGTCCTCCCTCAGTTTCCCGACCAGGGTCTCGGCTTGACCAGTCGGATTGTTGAAGAACTCCTTGCGAAACTGCCGGTTCACACACAGCATCCCCACGACCGTCAGCACGTCCTTCGAACTTGCCATCGTCAGTCCTTTCGCGCGTGGGCCGCAGCCTGCGCCAGACGGGTTTCCGCGAGGTGCAGATCAGGCGGGAAATCATCCTGGATGATCTGCCCCCGTACCTTTCTGAAGATCGCGGCCTAGTACAGGTCGTTGTTGTCGGGGCATGGGCACGGCGGCGAGGGGCACGTGCAGTCGATGGACATGAACACGGTCTCGCAGGCACTCTTCACTTGTTCGACGAACTCCGTTCTCGTCTTCCCGCCTGGAATCGCTCTGTTCCCGGCGAGGCGTTCGAGCTGCTCCATCTCGTCGCTGGTGAGCGGGCCCACGACAATCTGGGCTGTCGATGTCGGACTGTTGTAGAAGTCGCTTCGGAACTTCTGGTTGACGCACAACATCCCCATCACGGCCAACACATTTTTCGAACCTGCCATCGTCAATCCTTTCGCGCGCGGGCCGCAGCCTGCGCCAGACGGGTTTCCGCGAGGTGCAGATCAGGCGGGAACCCATCCTGGATGATCTGTCCCCGTACCTCGAGCACGTCTCCCCATGCTTCCGCCGCAGCCGTCCATCGTTCGAGCTTTTCGGACGCCTCGGCCTGGTAGAGGCGGCATTCATACCACGGACGCAGGCCGTGCGACACGGCGAGACTCGCCGCCGCCATCGCGAACTTTCTGTCGTGAAGGGAGGCGAGCCCCTCGAGGAAGATCCGCGCTGCCTGCACCAGTTTCGTCGGCCCTGCCGCCTCAATTTGCCGCAGCCGCGAGATCTGCTGTTCGAGCTGCGCGTGATCGCCCGCGGCGTGCGCCAGGCTACCCACGTCGCGTAACAAGTTAGGCCGCGATCCTTCGTGCGACATGAGCGCGGAAGCGGCGGCGGCCTGCTGCTTCGCGGCGGCGGCCTTTCCCTGCAGCACCAGCGCATGACCGAGCTGTACGCGCGCGACCGTCTCCATGTTCACGTCGCCTTCGCGATGCCCGAGGTCGGCGACATCCGACAACTGTCGCACGGCGGGATCGACGTTGCCTTCGAGCAGCAGCGCCTTGGCTTTCTGAAGCAGTCCCAGATGGGAAAAATAGCCGCCCCCCTTGATGAGCGTGTCGAAATCAGCGCGCGCGCGATCGAAATCCTTCTGCCCAAGCCGCGCGAGGCCGCTGGCCCAATACAGGTACGGTGACTCGACGCCCGCCTTTCTCGCCTCGTCGAACGCGTCGAGCGCCGCTTGCGGCTGGTTGTCGCGCGCGAGGAACAGCACGAGGCTGCCCTGCGCGCGGGCGCCATGCGGGTAGAACCGGATTGCCTGCCGCAGCTCGTTCAACGCGGACGGGATCTGTTCGAGCGCATAAAACGCGATCGCGAGCTCGTAGCGGAAATCCGGATCGTCCGGATACATGGCCGTGAGCGCCTTGAGACTGTCGCGCGCGTCTTCGAACCGCTGGTGCGCGCTGAAGTACTGCGCGGAGATGAAGAGACGCTCGCGGTCGGTGACGTTGTTGCGCAGGCGGTACGCGTTGTCGATCCAGACGAGCGCCTTCTGGTCGTCGCCGGCGACGTCCATGAAGTAGTCGCCGAGCTTCAGGTTCGCCATCGCGAAGTCCTTGTCGTGCATCAGCGCTGCGAGGAGTGGTCCTTCGACCGCATTGAAGTCCCCCATCGCGCGCGCCTCCACGGCTCTCGAGTACTGCTGGAGCGCCTCGAACGACGCGGTCGTCACTTTCTCGAGCGGCTGCGAGGATTGCGCGATGACGGTGTCGGATTCGCCGAAGCCGCCGCGCACGCGAGTGGCCAGATCGTCGACGCGGCCGAACAACTGATCGGACTTCGTGAACTCCGCGTTCTCGGCAAAAAGGAGAGAGCCGCCGGACGCCTCGAGGACCTTCACGGTAATTCGCGTGGTCGCGCCGCTCCGCGCGACGGCGCCGGAGATCAGGGCCGGGATCCCTTCGCGACGGCAGATGTCGAGTCCGGTCGCCTCGTCGACCAGAGATCCGGGCGTGCGCTGCATGCGGCGCAGCGTGTCGGTCACGCGCTCGCGCGACACGAGGTTCACGAACTGCGACTGTTGCAGCGCGATGGTCAGCGCCTCCTGAACGGTCCGCGCGAGTGCGGGATCGCCGGCCCCATCGGCGAAATCGCCGACGAGAACGAAGTCACGCGCGCGAAACCTCGCCCGCGCGCGCACGGGCCACAGCGTGTATCCCGTGGCGGCAATCGCAGCCAGGCTCGCGGCCGCTGTGAACACGACCTCTCGCCGCGTCCACACGCGAACGGGATTCTGCCGCGCTCCGATCGCACAGCGCTCGAAATCGTTGAGGAGCTCCTGCGCGCTCTGTTGGCGCGCGGAGGGATTCTTCTGCAGCGCCTTGAGCAGGGTGGCTTGCAGCAAGGGATCGATCGCGGGATTCAGCCGGCTCGGCGGATCGGGTTGCTTGCGAAGAATCGATTCATAAAGGCCGGCGCCTCGCGGCTCGATGAAAAGACGACGTCCCGTGGCGAGCTCGTAGAGCGTCGAGCCGGCGCCGTAGATGTCGGTGCGCCCATCCAGGGGTCCCGCGGCAACCTGCTCCGGCGCCATGTACGGCGGCGTCCCGGCGGAGTTGGCGATCGTTCCTGTTTCCGTCACAGGCGACGTGCGCGTCGTCCCGTCCGACGGTTCCATCGCGTGCAGCCGCGCGATCCCGAAATCGAGAACCTTGAGCCGCCCGCCTGCGGTCCGCATCAGGTTTCCAGGTTTCAGATCGAGATGGACGACGCCGGCGCCGTGCGCGGCGACGAGCGCTTCGGCCAGCTGCAATCCCAGCTTCACGACCTCCGCCGGCAGCAGCGGCTCGAGACCGACCTCGCGCAGAGACTCTCCTTCGATGTACTCCATCACGAGAAAGTCGCGTCCCTCGTGCGCGTCGAAATCGTAGATGGTCGCAATGTTGGGATGGTTCAGGCGCGAGAGCGCCTGCGCCTCGCGCCGGAAGCGCGCGCGGGAGGGCTCGTCGGCCACACGTCCATCGGACAGGACCTTGATCGCGACCGCGCGGTCGAGCCGCACGTCGTGCGCAAGGTAGACGACGCCCATTCCGCCGGAGCCGAGCGTGCCGACGACGTCGTAATGGCCGATTTGCTGACCGATCATCGTGAACGCCGGCCAGAGTCTAGCCCAATACGCCGAGGCTGTTACACGCGAAAAAGGACGCCGGAGGCGGGTCGTCCGGTCGCGCGACTGACGGCAACGACGTACTGCTGCAGCTGAGCTCGGTAGCGCGCTTCCCCTGCGGCCAGCTCGTGATCCGTCTTGAAGTCGATGACGACGGTCGCGTTCTGTTCATCGAACGCGAGGTCGAGCACCCCTTCGATCAAGGTGCCGTCCTTCTGTACCCACGACACGGGCGTTTCGCGCTTCACGGAGGACGAGTTGCGCGCGCGCTCCATCAGCCGATGGCGCAGCACTGTCGAGACGACGATCGCGGCGGCGCTGGATTCGTCGGGCGGCGCGTTGATGATGCGCGCCTGCGTGGCGGCGGTGCGCTGCACGAGATCGTCAGGCGCGTCGAGCGGCACGGTCGCCAGCACCGCGTGCACGAGCGTGCCGAAGCGCATCCCGCGCGGGCGATTCTCCGCGCCTTGGATGTGAACGACCTGGATCGTCCGGCTGGATCCGGACGCGACGACCTCCCCATCCGCGGAATCGAGGAGCGCCTGATCGAGCCCGCTGCGTGCCGCTTCCGCCGCCCATGATGTCGCCGTCTGCACGCGGACAGTGGGACGCGACGCCCGTTCGAGCACGCCAGCTCGCTCGTCGCGCCACTTCTCGTAGTCGGCGAGGCGATCCTCGATGGCGAACATGTCGCCGTCCTTCACGATGAGATCGTCGCGCTTCAGTCCGAACGACGACACCGCGCCCAGCGCAAGCGCGCGTGGATCCCACCAGGTGACGGCATAGGCTTCGAAAACGAAGGTTCCAGGCGCCACCGTTTTTGCAGTCGCCGGGTCGCCGTCCGGACGAACGAGCACCGTGTCCTTCGATTTGAACTCGGGGACGCCGGGCGCCTTTTGCGGATCGCGCCGCGCGGACTCGTCAGGATAGATCGCGGGTACGAGCGGATCGAGCCAGCCGCCGTCGTACGGCGCGTCGCCGATGGCGGGAATCACGAGCACGTCGCGTGCGCGAGTGGCGGCAACGTACGTGAGGCGTTCGGATTCCGCGCGATCGCGGGCGGCCTCCTCGGCATCGTGCAGCAGCAGGTCCATAGGGGACCAGCCGCCGATTTTCAGCGCGCACAGATTGTTCTCCGGATCGAGCCAGCGTCCGGCTTCCGCGCGCGCCAGCTTGCACGTCAGGTCGGCGAGGACGACGATCGGAAATTCCAATCCCTTCGCCTTGTGCACGGTCATCATGCGCACGCCGTCGCTGCCCTCTTCGAGGATCGGCGCTTCGGCGGCCTGTGCGGTGTCCGCCGCGGCACGCAGCTCGTCGACGAAGCCGCGGAAAGACAGCCCGCCACTCGCTTCGTACTCGCGCGCGAGCTCGGCGACGTGCAGGACGTTGGCGAGCGCCTGCTCCCCCGCGCTGCGGAGCACGATCCCGACGTGCGCGCGGGTCGCATCGAGCAGGTCCTGCACGGTTTCTGCCACGGGGCGATAGTTGCGGCGGCGATGCAGCCGCTGCATGAGATGCAACGTGTCGGCGACTGGCCGCAGGTGTTGGAGGTCGGCTTGGCCGCCGAGATTGGGGATCCGGAATGGATGGAATCCACCAAAACGCTGCTTCCATTCGAGCAGCTCTTCGTCGCCGACGGCGAACAGCGCACCGCGCAGCGCCGCGAACACCGCGAGCTCGTCGTCCGGCCACTCGATCGCAGACAGCGCCGCGCGGATGGTTTCGACCTCCTCGCGATCGTGGAAGGTCTTGCCGCCGACGAGCACGTGGTGGACGCCGCGCGCTTCGAGCGCCCGGACGTAGGGCTGCGTGACGTCCTCTCCGAAGCTGAGAAAACGGCGGAAGAGGATGCAGATGTCCCGCGCCTGCACCTTCGACGACCGGCCGCTCACCTTCCATCCGCTCTCGTTGATGATCCAGTCGATGAACGCGCCGACGGCATCCGGCAGCGACTGCTCGATCTTCACGGCGGAAAAATTGCGCAAGCCGTACGGCGCCGGGACGGGAAGCGCGACGACCGCGGGCTGCCCCTTGATGTCGGGGCGATGAGGGGAAAGCGGTACGTAGTCCGCCTGCAGCGTCGCCGGATCGCCGGTCATCACCCGCGTGAACGCCGAATTCACGCACGCTTGTATCTGCGGCACGCTCCTGAAGCTCGTCGTCAACTTCACCGCCGTCGCGCCGCACGCAACGAGCCGCTCGCAGACGTCGCGATAGATTCCGACGTCGGCACGCCGGAAGCGATAGATCGACTGCTTCGGATCTCCGACAATGAACAGCCGCCCGGGAACGGGCGAGACCTTCCGCCAGTCGTCCTCGTCCGGGTTGGCGGAGGCGAGCAGGAGCAGGATCTCGGCCTGCAGCGGATCCGTGTCCTGGAATTCGTCGACAAAGATGTGCGTGAAACGGGACTGGAAACCGCGGCGCACTCCGGCGTTTCCGGCGACGAGATCGCGCGCCTTGAACAGCAGGTCGAGGAAATCGAGCGCGCCGGCGCGCGCCTTCAACGCTTCGTAGCGCTGGATTGCGCCCTGCAGCTCCTGCTGCAGCGCCGCCGCCAGGTCGGCGTCCGCATCGAGACGAAACTGGTCGAGCGACGGCTTCAACTCGTCGTACGCGGCGAGCACGCGTTGACGCGTGACCCCCACCTTGTATCCCGGTCCGCGCCCGTGCCGCAGCTTCGAGAAATTGCGCTCGCGCGACAGATCGACGAGGCGCGCCTCCCATCCATCGTAGTCAGCGGCTTCGTTCGCTACAGCTGCCGCCGTTTCCCGTTGAATCGCAATCTCCGCTGCGAGATGTCGCCCGGCGGCGGTGTCGAGGAACAGCGTGTCCTTTGCGTAGGACGGATGCTCGGTGAGCGCCGCGAACGCGTGGAGGTCCTCGATGAGACGATCGATGTCGCCGATCCGATCGAACACCCGCCGGGTCCACGCGGCGCTGAAATCGCGCCACTGCGCGAGGTCCCACGCGGCGCGGCGCAGCCGATCGATCGGCGTGTCTTCGCGCGCCGCCTGGCCGAACCCCTGCCAGATGGATCGACGCAGCGCACGTCTCACGCCTTCCGGTGGATCCTGCAGCTGCTCCTGGATCCACGCGTCGAACGCCTGATCGAACAGGCGTTCGGCTTGCGACTCCGTCAGGACCGAGAACAGCGGATCGACGCGCGCCTCGACGGGACGCTCGCGCAACAGCTCCGCGCAGAAGCCGTGAATCGTGCTCACGTGCGCTTCCTCGAGCGACTGCAGCGCAGAGTTCAGCCGCTCTCGCTCCTCGTCCGCCGCTGTGGCGCGCGCCACGTCGAGCGCCTCGCGGAGCCGCAGCTTCAATTCGCCGGCAGCTTTTTCGGTGAAGGTTACCGCGACGATCGCCTCGACCTTGGCGCGCCCGCTCGCAAGGATCCGCACGATGCGGTTCACGAGCTCCGTCGTCTTACCCGTGCCTGCCGCGGCCTCGACGACAAGCGTGGCGTCGAGATCGTTGGCGATCGCATTCCGGGCCGAAGCGTCGGATAGTGGCTTATGGCTCATGTCTTCTGGCTTCTGGCTTCTGGCTTCTGGCTTCTGGCTCATGGCCGCTCGCGGAGCGCGTCGAGGTCGCCGAGTTTTTCCGGCGCCTTGTTCTTTACGCGGCGCGCCTCGTCCGGACCGCAGACCGGGCGGAAGTCGCACCAGGTGCAGGTGCGTTCCGTGGGCGCCGCGGGAAGGAATCCGAGCTCAATCGCGCGATCGATGATCTCCAGCGCTTCGATGCCAATCCGCCGGTTCGCCTCGTTGATCGGAATCTCGTGATCGACGAAACCGCCGGCGGACGTACAGTAGAACAGCCGTCCGGATTGCACGCTGGCGCCGAGCGCCTGTTCGATCGCCAGGCTGTACAAAACGGGCTGCAGAATCGCGCCGCCGCCAATCACCGTTTTCCACGTCGTTCGGTTGCGCCCGGTCTTGTGATCCGTGATCCGCAGGACGTCGGCGGTCTTGCGCTCGATCAAATCTACGGAGCCGCGCAGCTTGAACCGGCCGTCGACGAGAACCGGATCCGGAACGCTCGCCGGATCCCGGCCCTCATCGCCCGGCAGGCCGAACGCGAACTCGAAATACGCTGGCCTCCAGCCACTCGACTCCGCAGCCGCGCGGCGCACCCAGACGCGCAGGTCGCGCGCGATATCGCTGATTTCGTCGCGCCAGACGCGGTCGATCGCGGGAGCGAGATCCTCTTTGAACTTATCGGCCACGCGGACGATCACGGACTCGAGCGTCGCGAGCGCATCGCCCAGCTGCGCTTCCGTGACGGGGAGGCGTCCTTCTTCTTTCAGCGCGCGGAAGAACTGCGCCTGCACTTCGTGGAAGATCGACCCGCGCGTCAGCGGATCGAGTTTCTGCAACGGCTCGATGTCAGGCGGCGGCTCGAGGCGGTAGATCGCCGATAGCAGGAACTGGTAGGGACACGCGGAATAGCGCTGCAGTGCCGAGAGCGAATATGGCCGCGCCCCGAGACGCTGGGACTCGAGCATCGTCTTCGTCATGCCCGTCACGCGCGTGATGCCGTCGTACGGCGTCCATTGCGAGCGTCCACGCCCCCAGCGCGCGATCACAGAGCGCTTGAGGGCGTCGTTCAGTCGCAGGAGGTAATGCGCGTGGCCGCGCACCTTCGCGCGCGGCTCGACCTGCAGCAGCTCGCGCAGGACGGAGAGATCGTGCTCGAGATCGTCGATAGCATCAACGGGGTTGCGCGGCGCCGGCCATGCGAGCCCCACGCCACCTTCCGCCGCGGCGGACTCCTGCAGCTGGTGCGGCTGCGGAATGCGGCCGGTGATGGCGCGCATGACGTCGAGCGCGTAGAAGCTCGGCACTCGTGGACGCGACTCCGCCATTTCGAGGCGCGGATACGAGAGCCATAAGCGATCTGTCGGCGAGCCGACGGCAAGGCGCAGCAGAAGCCGCTCGGTCCGCGCACGATCCTCCTGCAGCGCGAGCCCCGCACTCAGCGGCACGCGCATCTCGCGATCGAGCAGCATCGGATCTTCGTGCGGGCGCTGCGGGAACATGCGCTCGGCGAGGCCGGCGACGAACACGACCCGGAACGTGCGTCCGCGCGCCTGGTGCGGACTGCCGACGAACACGCGGCCGTAGCGGTTCTTCGGCGGATCGAGCTCCAGCATCTGCAGCCGATCGGCGACGACGTCGCGGGCTTCGTCGAGCGGGATAGGACCGATGTCCGCCATTGGCCTCAACTGCTCGAGCACGCGCTGGACGCGCTCCGGCTGGCGCAGCACCTGCGACGCGAGCGCGGCAAATCGGTCGAGCCACTCTCCCCACGTCGCCGTCTTCGGCCACGTGGCAAGTAAGTCGATGATTGGAAGCGCGAAGGCGCGCAAGTGCGCGAGATTCTTCAGGTCGCGCTCGATGCGCGCCAGTTTCGCGGACTCGGGATCCTCCTTGCGTTCCGCGTCACGCTGCACGCGCAGCTCGTTCGCGAGCCCCGCGAGGCGGCGGTGCCACCGCTGCGGATCGCCGCCGATGACCGCCGACTCGACGATCAGCGTCTCCCACTTCCACGGCGCACGCAGCGTGCCTGCGACGATGGCGGGGGGCTCGTCGTCCCACACGGCAGGCTCGAGGTCTGCTTCCGCATCCGAAGTCCGACCTCCCGTCTCCGCCAAGGCTACGGCGGGCCAGCCGTCCTCCGACATCCGATCCGCATCCTCCGATCTCCAGGTGCCGAGTTCCTCATCCTCCGGCAGCACGAACTCCGGTTCGCGGCGTGCTTCATCAAGGCGCGGCACCTGCGCCAGCGACAAGTACTCCGCGAAGCGGCGGGCCGACAGGTGCTCGCACGCGCACGCAAGAATCGCGAGGAACGCGCGGCCGGCAGGATGCGGACGCCGCGTGCCGCGATCGAAGAAGGCCGGAACGCCGGCGCGCGTCAGCGTGTGCTCGAGCAAGCCGATATAGCGCTGCGGAGCACGCACGAAGACCGCCATCTCGTCGAACGGCACGCCGCCGCGCGCTTCCTGGACGATGCGCCGCGCGATCTCGACGCACTCGCGCCCTTCGCCTGGAGCGGAAAAGAAGCGCACGTCTCCGGCCGGTTCGCGCTCGGGGGGCTGCGTCCGCGCGAACAGGTAGCGCCGGAGGGCCACGAGATCGCTGTTCCCCTTCTGCTCGATCACTTCGGCCTTCAGGCCGATCGACGCGAGGCGATCGAGCGTCACGACATCGCCGAAGGGGACGGTCACGAGGGCCGAGGTTCGAGGTTCGACGTCGGCTTGCCCGCCGTAGCCTTGGCGGAGGCGGGAGGCTCGAGGTTCGATGAGCGCGCAGATGAAGTCGAACTCCACCTGCGAATCGATCGACACGTCGAGCAGCAGCAGGGCCGGGAGCGTTTCGCGTTCAGGCGCAAGAAGCGCTCGCGTCGCGGCTTCGAACAGCGACGCGCGATCGGTGGCGCTCGCGTTGGTGAACTGTTCGTCGAAGCGCTCGAGCAGCACGGACAGATCGGCGCCGCCGAGCGGCAGCGCGGCGAGGCGGTTGGCGGCGATCTGCGCGAGCCGGAGCTCCTGCAGCGTGCGCGCGAGGGCGCGCGGGAAGCCGGGCGTATGCGCGACCGGCGCGAAATATTTGAGCGCGGCGTCGCGCTGCGCGTCGAAGGTGGCGCGCGCGGCGACGGCTTCGGATCCGAGGTAGGTGACGGCCGCGAGCCCCTGGCCCGCAAGGACCGGCGCGGCGAGTCGCGCGGCAAGTTGCGTCAGGCTGAAGCGATGCAGGCCCATCGTCGCGCCCGTGCGCGACGCGATGCTGCGGGCGAGATCGTCCACGGCGGCGCGGGTCGCGCCGACGAGATATACGTCGCCATCCTTCGCGTGTGTTCGGACAAACGCGCGCGCGGCATCGAGCCGGACTTGTGTGGAAGAAGATTCGATTAGACGGGTCATGCTCACCCTCCGCGGCCGCCGTGCCGGGTCTCCGTTACGGCCGCGCCACGCGAGCCGTACGCGCAGTATAGATCAGAACGCACCCGTGAAATGATGCGCGCATGCTGTTTGTGACGACCACGATCGCGGCGCGGCTCGAAAGCGCCGAAGCGTCCGTGGCGAGGGACTTCGGGTTGAGGGCGCGGAGCCACGGAGTGGACGTCCTCATCGAACCAATCGGCGGCACGACGGCGGTGTACGGCGGGCCGGGGCAGCCTTTCAATAAGGTCGCGGGCCTCGGATTCGGCACGCCGCTCGGCGAGTCAGCGCTCGCGCGACTCGAGGCTGCATACGACGCGCGCGGCGGCGAGATCCGCGTCGAGCAGGCGACGCTTGCCGATCCGGCGGTCGCGATGCTGCTGACGCGCCGCGGATATGCGCTGATTGGCTACGAGAACGTTCTGGGACTGGAGCTGGCGAAAGATGTCCGTGAGGGCCTTGTGCGCGCACGCGAGGAGGATGTTGCGCGCGGTCTCGATATCTCGCGCGCCGGCGCGGACGAGACGCGCCTGTGGATTCAGACGACGACGGAGGGTTTTCTGCATCTGGACAGCTTCGACGGCCCGCCGCCGACCGAGAGCTTCTCGCGTGAAGCCATGGAGCGCATCTTCGCAGACTTCGGCGCGACGCCTGGCGTCACGTTGTATCTGGTCAGGCGCAACGGCGAGATCGCCGGCGGCGGCTCGCTGCGCATCCACGACGGTCTTGCGCAACTCGCCGGCGCGGCGACACTGCCCGCGCATCGTCGTCACGGAGTGCAATCCGCCCTGCTGCGCGCGCGATTGCTCGACGCCGCCGAAACCGGCTGCGACCTCGCCGTCGTCACCACCGAACCCGCATCGAAGTCGCAACAGAACGTCCAACGCGCCGGATTTACGCTGTTGTATTCGCGGGCGATCCTCGTGCGAGAGCCAAAGGCGATCTGAAGAGCCCAAAGACGTTCAACACAGAGGCTCAGAGGACACAGAGACGCACAAAGACATGGCCGCTCGTACATGTGCGCGCCGCGCTTCGCGCGGCTGGAGGGCTGCCGGTCGTAAGGCCGGCAGCGCGCACATGCAACGCCGCCACTTTTATCCGCGTAATCCGCGCCACCGGGGGCCAAAGACTCCGTGCGTCTTTGTGCCTTTGTGCCTTTGTGTTTTGAGCGTCAGCGCACGGGCAGGCGCCGGATCGTCGCCGGGTCGGACAGGTAGTAGAAGCTGTCACCCGCAAGCGCGCCGACGGTCGGCGTCGGCGATGCGGCAAGGATCTGCCGCGGCTGGGCGTGGGTGCCGGATGGATCGAGTCTCACGCGGACGACAACGAAGCTGCCGGCGACCTGTTCGACACCGAGCAGGGACCCGGCGCGCCAGGCGAGCGAATCGAAGCCGGTGAGATCTTCGACGGACTTTACGCTGGTGGCGCTGCGCGCGGCGACGTCCACCCGGAGCAAACCCTTCGCGCCGGCCACGTACAGCGTCTGTTCATCAGCGGCCGCGAGCGCCGCGCCGACACCACTCTCAAAGCGCACCATCTGCTCGAGCGTCCGCGCGCCGGGCCTCAGACGAAAGAGACGCGCGCCGATGGCATCCAGCGCATAGACGGTCCCGTCAGCCGTCGCGGTCACGGCGACGAAGCGCACCGCGCCAACCTTTTCAGGCGCGCGCGCCTCGAGCAGTGTGCGGCCGGAGACCAGCTGCAGCTTGTGCACCACGGAGGCGCTCTCGTCGCCATCACCGCGCGCACTGGCCACCCACAAGTCTCCGCGGCGCGCGTCGATCGCGAACGCCGTCAACTGCTCGTAGAAACCGGCTGATGCAGCGCTCACATAGTTCACAACATTGCGCGACACTTCGTCGATGACGAGCAGCCGGTGCGCGCCGCGGTCCCCGAGCACGAAGCGCCGCGAAACGGCATCGTGCGCCAGCGCGAATGGTTCCAGGCCGGGAGCGGAAAAGGGGATGACGTTCGGATCCCGCGGTGCTGAGGATGCCGTCGGTGCTGCTGGTGCTGGTGTTGAAGGTGCCAAGGGTGCTGGTGGTGCTGGCGGTGCCGGTTTGCCGGCGAGCTTTGCTTCCAGCTCTGGCCAGGCGCGCAACGCGCGCACGCGGCTGAAGTCAGGATCGGTGGTGACGTCGGGCGCGACGCCGAGATCGGCGATCCGTCCCAGCATCACGAGCGCATCCGCGGCGCGGCCGCTGAGGGCTTGCGCGCGCGCGAGCACGAACATCAGATCCGGATCGTTCTTCGTCCCTTTCTGCACGGCACGCCACGCGAGATCGTGCGCGAGCTCGTACTCGCCGCGCGCCGAGGCCTCGAGCGCCTGGCGCCGACAGTCGGGTGCATCACTGCACGCCGCCGGCGCCTGAGCGGACAGAACGAACGTGAGAAGTAGAAGCACCAGAACCGATGACCGATGACCGATGACCGATGACCGATGACCGATGACCGATGACCGTTTACCGTTTACCGTTTACCGTTTACCGTTTACCGCTTAGTGTCTTACTGCTTACTGTCAGCCATCTTCGACGGAACACTCGAAAAGACGTTGGGATTCTCCGCGAATCCGGCCGGAGCGGGCTGGGCCATCGGCACGGCACCCGAGAAGACGCCCGCGAACAGCTCGTTCGTCATGGCCACGTGCACGCCCACCTGCGCGGGAGTCCACCCGCCGTCCTCCGCCGCGCGCTTCGCGGCCTCCTCGTTCAGTCCCTCCAGGAGCCTGACGATGCGTGCGGTTGCGGCCTCGAAACCGTTGATAGCATTGCGGATACGGTCGTCGTGTGACCGCGGCACTGGATCCTCCTGCGGCCCCATGCTACCATCCCCTCTTTCTTAACAGGAGCATGGCCTTGAGCACCGCACGGTCTGCCGGCTTCGCCTTCGTCTGCGCCGTCGTGATGGCGGCGATCCTCGTGCCCGCGCTGCGCGCGCAGCGCAACGCGCCGGTGGAGCGTCGCGAGCGCGATGTGCGCACGCTCGCGCAGCAGAAGATCAACGGACGTGTGCTCGCGGCGATCTACCATCGCCGTGGCGATGCGAAGGGACGCGTTGTCCCGATCGACAGCACGCGCATCCAGGTGGATCGACACGGCCGCGCGCTCGTGGACGTGCGCGCGTCGGTGGAGCCGGGATTGGAAAAGAAGATCAAGGCGCTCGGCGGAATCGTGGTGTCCACGTCACGGACCTACGACTCGATAGTCGGATGGATGCCGCTGCAGTCGCTCGAGCGGCTCGCGGCGGATCGCAACGTCCGCGCTATCGAGCCGGCGCAATAGCGACGGTCGCCCACGCTTTCAGCGGCTTCGGCGGCTGAAAGCCGCGCCCTTCGCCGCCACCGCGGCGGCCGCCCATTCCGCCGCCACCACGTCCCCCCATTCCGCCGGCGCGTCCGCCCATTCCGCCGCCGCCGCCGCCTCCGCGTCCGTCGCCGAACGATTGTTGCTGCAGCTTTCCGGTCTCGACGCCGAGGCCGATCGTTTTTCCGGGCTCCGTGTCGATCGCATACGGATGATCTGATGTGCGGGCGAGCGGCACCTTCAGCTCGTACTGCAGAATTCCCTGCTCTGCGCGGATCGCGACGTCCACACCGGACAGGTGATCGCGCGTCAAGCTGCGCGCGTCATCTTTCCCTGGGCCAAGAATTTCGACGCGATCCACCGGCGACGGTTCGTCACCCTGATCCCCTTCTCGTCCTTCACGGCCGCGACCGCGGCCGCGGGCGCCGCCATCGGGGACGGGATAGCGCACGCCGAACTTCTTCTTCGTGCCGCCGGCAGGATCGAACCAGACAGTGAATCCCAGTCGCATGATCTGCATCCGGGTCGCCGCGTCGGACGCGATCAGGCGCACGTACAGAAAATCCTTGTCGTTGAGGACCTGCACCGACACCGGATCGTTTCCGAGCGGCTGCAGGTTCCCGTACCAGTCGTCGAAGCGACCGTCTGCGGTGATGACCCCGTCACGCAGCTGGCTGACGAAATGGGGTCTCTCGGCGGCGGTGAGGGCGACCGACATCGCGAGCGCGGTGGAGACGAATCCGAGTAATGCAGTCTTTGTCATCGGCGGCGATCCAGGAATACGTCGAACTTCTGTTGCTGATCCGGTCGAAGGAACGCGCGAATGGCCTCATGAAGGTCGCGCTGCTCCTTTTCAAACCGTTCGCGCGCTTCGCGATGGACCTGCTCGAAGCGGGCGCGGCGCTCCTCGAGGAGCTTCTCGAGTTGTTGCTGCTGCGTAGAGTCGAGCTGCAGCTCGCGAGAGAGGCGGTTCACGAGATCGGGGGGCAGCGGTGGCGGTCCGCCTGGGCCACGGCCGAATCGACCTCCAGGCCCGGGACCGCGTCCGCTCAACAGCCACGGGCCGGGAGCGCCGGGTGGAAGGGGCGGCAGATGACGTCCGGCCAGGAATCCGCCCGCGCCGCCGAGACAGAACACCGCGAGCACAAACAGCGCGAACCAGAAACGGGCGCGGTTATCGGGCATTGGTGGTTCCAGCAAGCGCCGCCTCGAGCAGCGCGTTCGCGTTGACGTCGTTCTGCCAGTCAGTCGCGGACGCGGGCGTGAACGAGCTGGTCGACGCGGTAGAGGTAGACGAAGACGTTGTGGACCTCGAGTTCGCCGGCCAGAGCACGGCGATGAGCGCCACGGCCGCGGCAGCCGGCGCGAGACGAAGGGTCCAGACCTTGAAGTCGAGGATCGCGAACCAGCCGTTGTCGCGTTCCGCGTCGATGCGCGCGTTCACGCGCGCGAGAAAACCTGGAGACACTTCCGGCGGCGGCGCGGATGCCAGCGCGGCGGCAACGAGATCCTGATCGCGATCCTGTTCGGTCATCTTCTATTTCTCCGCTCGAAAGAGCGGCGCGAGCAGCGGCTTCAGCCGCTGGCGCGCGCGAAAAATTCTCGACTCGACGGTCCCGATCGGCACATCGAGCAACGCCGCAATGTCCCGGTAGTCCAGCCCCTGCATGTCCCGCAGCGTCACCGCGACACGCATGTCCTCCGGCAGCGACGCCAGCGCGCGTTCGATGATCTGCCGTCGCGCCAGCGCCGTGTCGACCGGCTCCTCGTGGCTCGGTGCTTCGGGGGCGTCCGCCGCGCTCGTGAACATCCGCATCAGCCGTCCCTGCCGTGACTGGTTCGTGCGGATCACGTTGATGGCAACGCGATGGAGCCACGTGCGGAACGCGCTGTCGGCGCGAAAGCTGCGCAGGCTCTTCCACGCGCGAACGAACACTTCCTGCGCGAGATCCTCGGCGTCCCCCCGGCCGGACGTCAGCACCCGCGCCAGGCTGACGATCGCGACCTGGTGGCGCCGCACCAGCTCGTCGAACGCCTCGCGGCTGCCCGCGGCCGCGGCCTCTACCAGCGCGCGGTCGGGATCCAATGTCGGTTAGACCATCCTCGGGGTCAGTTTATTCCCACCTCGCGGCGCGCCGCGAAGCTTGGCCTGCCCACCGAAGCGGCGAAGCCGCGAAGGTGGCCTGCCCG
The DNA here is from genome assembly GCA_035637115.1 of Vicinamibacterales bacterium. GTDB lineage: Bacteria > Acidobacteriota > Vicinamibacteria > Vicinamibacterales > 2-12-FULL-66-21 > JAICSD01. The sequence goes on along the minus strand of DASPXV010000157.1, from coordinate 24,120 downwards.
CCGAAGCGGGAAGCCGCGAAGGTGGCCTGCCCGCCGAAGCGGCGAAGCCGCGAAGGTGGGGAATAAACGTCGCCGCGTCCCGGTCTAACGGCACAAGGAGATCACGTATGACACGAAGGATTTTTGCGGTGGCCGCGCTTGTCGCGGCGCTCGGGACGATACCAACGATTGCGCAGGGCCAGGGACCGGGTGGCGGGTTCGGGCCTGGACCACAAGGGCGCGGACGCGGACCGGGGGGACCCGGTCCCGGCGGGCCGGGTGGACCGAACCTGCTCGCGATGGTGAACGAGCTCGACCTCAGCGATGCGCAGCGGCAGCAGCTGCGCCAGATCATGGAAGAGGCACGGCGGGCCGGGGATCCTGGCGCGGGCGTGCGCGAGGCAGAAAAAAAGCTGCACGAAGCCGTCCTCGCTGAGACGCCCGATTCGGCCGCGATCGATGCGCTCAAGGCGGCGCTGAACACGGCACACGCCGCCGAGCTCGACCATCGGGTGGCGATGATGCTCAAGGTCGCCCAGATCCTGACGCCGGCGCAACGTGAACAGCTGCTGAAGTTACGACTCCAAGGACCTCCGCGCGTGCACTGAAACGGTCAGGACCCCTCAGGCGTCTTAATCAAGTACGGGAAATAGTGTCATGCCGAAACTTGATTACGACGTCTGCGCACGCTGCGGATCGTTGTTCGATGATCAGGGTGAGAACGGCTGGTGGATTCGCGATGGCCTCTGGTGGCACGAGTGCGACAACAAGCGGCCGGCCCGAATCGTCGTCCGTAAGCTCGAGCTGAAAAAGTCCGCGAACGCAGCTTAGTCCGTAAGCTCCAGAACCCGGCGGGCCCGAATCTGTGCCCGCCGGCGTTTCAAATCCAGCAACCGATATTTTTCCGGCCCTCGAAGCACGCCCGATGGGGTCGCGAGCCGGAGTCCGTGTCGTCCCGCTCGTGCGGGCAAATCCCCAAAGTCCAGCTTCACCGCCCCCGCCGCCGCGTTCCGTACCATTTTCTCGCTCCTCTCGACCGACTGTAAGAGCGGTATGTGACAGGGCGGGTCACTTCGCTCGCGGTACGCAGTTTTTGCACAAACGTCATTGACCGGCGGCGCTGCGATCGCGCAGAATCTGCACGGCTCTTCCCACCATTGCCCAATTCAGAAGGTTCTTAATGCGCTCAAGATCTGTCCGCGCGGTCGCCGTGTGTGCGCTCGTATCTATCTTTTCCCTTGTACCGCGTGCCGACACATCGGTGCAGACGCTGCCCTTCTCGCAGGACTGGTCGAACACGGCGCTGATTACGGCCGACGACAACTGGTCGGGCGTCGCAGGCATCACTGGGTACAGAGGTGATGGACTCACTGGCAGCACCGGCATCGATCCGCAGACAGTGCTCGCCGACGGCAGTAGTGTGGTTGACGTCAACGCTAACCGGGCGGATCCGAACACCTTCACCACCGGCGGCGTTGCAGAATTCCAGCTGACCAACCCTGTCATCGCCCTCCAGGGATCAGGAACGGCCCGGGCGCCGCACATCGTTGCCACCGTGAGCACCGCCGGATTGTCGAACATTCGTGTCGCGTACAACCTCCGCGACATCGACGGATCGGCGGACAACGCCGTGCAGCCCGTCGCACTGCAGTTCCGCGTCGGCACCTCAGGGAATTACACCAACGTTCCCGCGGCGTTCGTCGCGGATGCCAGCTCGGGTCCGAGCGTCGCGACGCTGGTGACGCCCGTGAACGTCGCGCTTCCCGCCGCCGCCGCGAACCAGGTCGCCCTGCAGATTCGCATCATCACGACCGACGCCGCCGGAAGCGACGAGTGGATCGGCATCGACGATCTGAACGTAACGGGGTCGACCATGCCGGGCGATACCGCACCGATGGTCGCCAGCACCACGCCCGCAAACGGCGCGACCGGCGTGCCGATCGACGCCTCCGTGGGCATCACCTTCACCGAAAGTGTCAACGCCGGAGCGTCAGCTTTTGCCATCGCTTGCGCGGGTTCGCCGCAGCAGTTTGTGCAGAGCGCTTCGCCGAGCAACACCTTCACCTTGACGCTCACCTCCCCACTTCCTTACAGCACGAACTGCGCGGTGACGGTGACGGCCGCGCAGATCACGGACACGGACCTGAATCCGCCCGACGAGATGGGTTCGAATTTTACTTTCTCGTTTACCACGGCCCTGCAGCCACCAGCGGGGGCGGCGAAAGTCATCATCAACGAGATTGATGCGGATACGCCCAGCGCCGACACGGCGGAGTTCATCGAGCTGTACGACGGCGGCGCCGGCAACACTCCGCTGGACGGCTTGGTCGTGGTTCTCTACAACGGCAGCAACGATTTGTCCTACGCCGCGTTCGACCTCGATGGGTACAGCACCGATTCGAACGGCTACTTCACGCTCGGTAATCCGGGCGTGGCTGGCGTGGATCTCGTGTTCGATCCGGGCCCATCGGGTCTGCTGCAGAACGGCGCCGACGCCGTCGCGGTTTACATCGGAAGCGCGTCTGATTTTCCGCTCAACACGCCAATCACCACTGCAAACCTGGTCGATGCCATCGCGTATGACACGGACGATCCAGACGATTCCGGTCTGCTGGCGCTGCTGAACGCTGGTCAACCTCAAGTCAACGAGAACGGCGGCGGAAACGCCGCCGTGCAGTCGATCCAGCGGTGCCCGAATGGCTCGGGAGGCAGACGCAACACGTCGACGTACCTTGCGCGCACGCCTACACCCGGCGGCGCCAACACGTGTCTCGCGCCGCCGCCTCCGAGCAATAGCGCAATCGTGATCAGCCAGATCTATGGCGGCGGAGGGAACGCCGGCGCGGTCTTCCAGAACGATTACGTGGAGCTGTACAACCGCGGCACCACGACCATGGACATTACCGGGTGGTCGCTGCAGTACGCGTCGGCCTCTGGAAGCGGCTGGGACTTCACGAAGCAGCCGCTGGGCGGAAAGATTGCCGCGGGTGAGTACTACCTCATCGCGCTCGCGTCAGGTGGCAACGACGGCAGTCCGCTGCCCGCCGCGAATATCCAGGGACAGATCAACATGAGCGGCACCAACGGCAAGATTGCGCTCGTCAGGAATTTCGACGGTCTCGTCGGCAACTGCCCGACCGACAATCCCGACCTGATGGACCTGGTGGGTTATGGCAATGCCGACTGCCGCGAGGGAACGGCGACAGCTCCCGCCGCGAGCAACACGACCGCACTGTTCCGAGTCGACGACGGAAACATCGATACGAACCAGAACGGAAGCGACTTCATCAGCGCCTTTCCGGCTCCGCGACGCACGGCGCCGATCGTCGAGCTCGGCCCGCTCGTAGTCAGCACCGACCCGCGTTCCAGCGGCACGAACGCTCCGCGCGACGCGACAATCGAAATCACGTTCACCGAACCGGTGAACGTGGACGGTGCATGGTTCGACATCAGCTGCACCAGCAGCGGCCTGCACAGCAGCGCGACGTTTGCAGCCAATGGCGCATCGCGTTACATCACGCCGAACGTGAATTTCACTCCGGGCGAGACGTGTACCGTCACGCTGTTCAAGGACCAAGTCACCGACCAGGACACCGATGACAGCGGGCCGAATACCGACACACTGCCGGCCAACTACACGTGGTCATTCGCGGTGGCGACCGGCACTGCGCCGCCGTATCCGCAGAGCGTTCACCTGGCGATGGGGAACCCGAGCAGCGCCACGACCGCCGACGAAGACAACTACCTGATGGAGAAGCCCGAGTACACCCTGTCGTACAACAGGAGCCTCGGCCGGCCGAACTGGGTGAGCTGGCACCTCTCTGACGAATGGGTGGGCACGTTGACGCGGTTCGACACTTTCCGCCCGGATCCGGCCATTCCGCCGGACTGGTATCGCGTGCAGTCATTCGACTTTGCCGGTACCGGCTTCGACCGCGGACACATGGTGCCGAACGCCGATCGCGACAAGGAAACGTCTATCCCCATCAATCAGGCGACGTTCCTGATGTCGAACATGCTCGCGCAAGCCCCTGATAACAATCAGGGCCCGTGGGCTGCGCTCGAAAACGAACTCAGGACGCTCCTCGTGGATAACGAGCTCTACATCGTCGCGGGCGGCGCCGGGACGGGTGGCACGGGCAGCAATGGAGAGGTCACAAACCTCGCTGGCGGACACGTCAGCGTCCCGGCGTGGACCTGGAAGGCCGCCCTCGTGATTCCGAAGGGAAGCGACGATGTTTCGCGCGTCAGCTGCTCCACCAGGACGATCGCGGTCATCATGCCGAACGTGCAGGGCATCCGCGACGATCCCTGGCAGGATTACCTCACGACAGTTGACGCGGTGGAGGCATTGACCGGCTATGACCTGTTCTCGAACCTGCCGGAGCCGATTCAGAAATGTTTCGAGGCAGGGATCAACGGCGACAATCCACTGCTCGAGCCGTCATTCACCGAGCTCGACGCGCCGACGATCGAAGGGGGCACGGCCACGACCGTCATCTCGGGGAAGATCAGCGCGGGCACGTTCATTCCGACCGGCATAGTTGCGGTCACCGTCGGTGCCGCACCGACCGCCGCTGCGATCGGCGCGGATGGGCGGTTCACGGCGACCGTATCGACGGGGACGCTTCCGGTCGGTTCCTACCCGATTAGCTTCAGCTACGACGGCGACGCAACGTTCGGCGGCGCGACGGGAAGCTCGATGCTGAAAGTGATTGACACGACGGCGCCCGCGATTGCGGGCGTCACGACGACGCCCTCGTCGCTGGGCGCGCCGAACCACACAATGATCGACATGACCGTCGGCTACACGGCGACCGATTTCAGCGGCACGCCGACGTGCTCGCTGAGCGTGTCGAGCAGCGAGCCGGTCAACGGCCTCGGCGACGGCAACACGAGCCCCGACTGGTACGTGGTCGATGCGCAGCACGTGCAATTGCGTGCCGAGCGCTCCGGCATGGGCACCGCCCGGATCTATACGATCACCATCACCTGCACGGACTCCTTTGGGAACACGTCCACCTCAGCCGACACGGTGACCGTCTCAAAATAGCGGCTCCCCGGGAGCGGACTCCAAGGGCGTTATACGACGCCGTGGGTCAACTCAGGCGGTTGGCAGCGTTAGACAACGACCTCATGGGAACGTATTTCACTATCCGTCGTTGACCGCGCGAGGTGTGATCCCTCAAAATCGTTTACAGGTTTTCCCTTCCTGCTCCCCACAGAAGGTCGTCTGCATGCGCTGGAAGTCTTGGCGTGCACTGCTCGTGTGCGCCGCCATCTGTCTCCTACCTGTGTCGGCGTACGTGCGACTGTCCGCAGTCGGCGTCCAACCCTTCCCGGCACTTGTGGAGAGCTTCGCAATCGGCACGAGCGCCACAGCGCCCCTGCCGACAGACTTCCGGGTCGATCGGCCGGTAACGGTACGCACAGTCGGGAGTTACTCCTTCGCGACGGCGGCTACGACGGCGGCAGCCGGGAACGGCATGTCGACCTTCGCGGTCAGCGGCATCTACAACTTTGGCGCGGGCGTCTCGAGCACGTCCACTGAACGTGCGGTCGGATTCCTTTCATCGGGCACCACCGGGATCCCCAGCGGCAATCTTTACCTGAAGCTGACGAACACGTCCGGCACGGCACTCTCCGGGCTGCAGATTGCCTACGACGTTGAAAAGTACCGAAACGGCTCGAACACCGCCGGTTTCCGGTTTCAGCTTTTCTATTCGACGGACGGCGTCAACTGGACGAGCGCGGGGAACGATTTTCTGACGGCCTTCGGCGCCGATGGAAACAACAATGGATTCGCTGCCGCGCCGGGAGTTACGGTTCCGGTCTCCAAAAGCCTGAACGTTCCGATCGCGACCGACCAGGACTTCTACCTCGCGTGGAACTACTCGGTCACGAGCGGCACCACGATCTCGAATGCGCAGGCGCTCGCGATCGATAACGTCAGCATCACAGGTCTCGCGGCGCCCAGCCCGGATCTCAGGGCCTGGATGGGGGCGACGCCCGCTTCGGTCGGGGCAGGCAGTTCGGTCACCGTCGATGTGCTTGTCGTACCCGCGACCGGCGCGAATCCGAGCACGGGGGTCACGGTGACGGCCGATCTCAGCGCGATTGGAGGCGGCACTGCCGAGCCTCTTATCGACATCGGCGGGAACCGATTCACGTTGGCCGGCCTGGTCCAGGCAGCAACCACCGCGGGAGCAAAGACGATCGTCGCGACGGCTCGCGATGCGCAGAATCGCTCCGCGACGGCAACCACCATCGTCACCGTGGTGAATCCGACGCCCATCTCGGTGACAGCGTCGGTTTCCCCCTCAGGTGTCGCGCCGGGCAGCGCCACGACGATCACCGCCACGGTTACGCCGGGAGCGTTCCCCGCGAGCACAGGTATGTCCGTGGCTGGCGATCTCACCGCCATCGGTGGCAGCGCGAGTCAGACGTTCGTCGCGGGGACGAACAACCGATTTACTTTCACTGCGACCGTCGCGACCGACACTATCCCCGGCGAAAAGTCGCTGAAGGTCACCGCCTCGGATGCGGAGGGGCGTACTGCGAACGCGACGGCCGTTCTCACGGTGATTGGTCCCGCTCCCCGAGGCGTGGTGATCAGCCAGATCTACGGCGCGGGGGGCGACAGCGGGGCGCTCTTCAACGCCGATTACTTGGAGCTGTACAACACCACGGGGGCGGATTTCAGCCTGGCGGGCTGGTCGATTCAGTACGCAAACGCGACTGGTGCGACCTGGAGCTCCACCCCGCTGACTGGCGTGATTAAGGCCGGCGGATATTACCTGGTCCGCGAGTCGAGCGGCGCGAACGGCGCTCCGCTGCCCGCTCCGGATGCGACAGGCACGATCGGCTTCAACGCAAGCACCGGCAAGATTGCGCTGGTGAACGCAACGACCGCACTGGGTATCGGGAGCTCCTGCCCCCTGCAGGTCCTCACCGTTGCAGACTTCGTGGGCTACGGCAGCTCCGCCAATTGTTTCGAAGGCACCGCGCCGACCGGCACGATCTCACCGACTGAAGCCGCGCTGCGCGTCGGCGGCGGCGCCATCGACACGGACGACAACGGCGCGGACTTCGAAGTCGGTTCGCCGTTTCCACGCGGGAGCGTCGGCATCCCCCCCGCCGGCACCGGGCTGGCCACGCCGCAGACCGTGCCAACGGGAGCACCGACAACTCTGACGGTGAAGGTCACGCCTGGCGCCTTCCCCACGAGTACGTCCATCTCCGTCACCGCGGACCTGACGCCCATCGGCGGTCCGGCCGCTGCGTTGTTCGTCGACGATGGGTCAAATACATTCTCGTATACGCAGACCGTCAACGCAGCGCCGGCGGTGCGGACGATTACCGCGACTATCACCGACGCGCAGTTGCGGACCTCCTTCACGTCGATACGCGTTGGAGTGGACGAAGCGATCACGCCGATCCACGACATACAGGGGCCGGGCACCAGATCCGATCTGCTGCCACCCGGCGCGTTGTCGGAATACGTCACGACAACGGGAATCGTGACGGCGCTGACATCCAATGGCGTGTTCCTCCAGGTGCCTGACCAGGACGTGGACAGCGACCCCGGGACGTCGGAGGGCATTTTTGTGTTCACCAGCACGGCGCCGCCAAACTTCCTCCACATCGGAGACGCGGCCGTCGTCAGTGGTTCGCTGCAGGAGTTCGTGCCTGCGAGTGACCCGACGAGCCCTCCTGTCACGGAGATCGCGACCGCCGCGTTTCGCGTGATCTCGTCAGGCAATGATTTGCCGCTGCCCGTGCAGCTGCTGCCGTCGTTCACGACGGCGACCGGCGGCTTCGAACAGCTCGAACGCTTCGAAGGCATGCGAGTGAAGGGGGACATCGAGGTCGTTGCGCCGACGCAGGGGTCGATCGACGAAAAGAACGCGACTTCGACGTCGACAGGTCTCTTCGATGCCGTGATCAAAGGCGTGGCGCGGCCGATGCGCGAGGCCGGGCTCGAGCCGACGCAAACGCTGCCGGCAGGAACGACGGCGAGGCACGTGCCGCAGTTCGATGGCAATCCCGAACGGCTCCGCGTGGATAGCGATGCGCAGATCGGCGCGTCAAAGCTTGAGGTAGTGGCGGGCCAGACGTTCACCGACTTGACCGGCGTCCTCGATTATTCGTTCCGCAGCTACATGATCCTGCCCGACCCCACAGACCCCGGCGGTCATCCGTGGGTGGCAGCCGGCAACGCCGCGGTAATCCCGGTTCCCGTCGCCGGTCCGAACGAGTTCACCGTCGCGCACTTCAATCTCGAACGCTTCTTCGACACGGTGGACGAGGCGGGCAAGAGCGACGTGACGCTGACCGGCGCCGCGCTTGATGGCCGGCTGAAGAAGGCGTCCGACGCGATCCGTCACGTGCTGCGCGCGCCCGATGTGCTCGGCGTGGGGGACGTCGAGAACCTCGGCGTGCTGCAGGACCTCGCGTCCCGCATCAGCGCCGATGCGACTGCCGACCACGAACCGGATCCGCAGTACGAGGCGCACCTGCTCGAAGGCCATGACGCCGGCGGCCTCGACGTCGGGTTCCTCGTCAAGCGCGCGGGCAACCGTGTCAATCCGCGGCTGCTCACGCAGATCGGCGGGGACGAGCTGTTCACGTTCGGGTTCGACACCAGCTTCCTCAACGATCGCCCGTCACTTGTTCTGGAGGCTGACGTGCTCAGCCCGGACGGCCGCGCGTACCCGGTGACGGCGATCGTGAGTCACCTGCTCTCGCTGAGCGGCATCGACGGACCCGATGGCGACCGCATCCGCAACAAGCGGCGCGCGCAGGCGGAATTCCTCGCAAACTACATTCAGACCCGCCAGCTTGCGAATCCGGGTGAGTGGATCGTTTCGGTCGGCGACTACAACGCATTCCAGTTCAACGACGGCTACGTCGACGTGATGGGGACCATCACGGGCGCGCCGACCCCGCCGGACCAGGTCGTCCTCGCGAGTTCCGATCTCGTGAATCCGAACCTGACTAATCTCGTGACGAAGCTGCCGATCGATCAGCAGTACTCGTTCACCTTCGACGGCAACGCGCAGGCGCTTGACCACGTGCTCGTCAACGACGCCATGCTGAAGCGCTACTCGCGCCTTGCGTTCGCGCGCGTCGATGCGGACTTCCCAGAAGCGTTCCGCGGCGACTTCAATCGTCCGGAACGCGTCTCGGATCATGACGCGCCGGTGGCGTTCTTCGCGTTCCCGGGGGCGCCGTCGCTCGCACTGAACGGAGCGGCGGAGATGACGGTCGAATACAACACGGCCTTCGTCGATCCCGGCGTGACCGCGAGCGATCCCGATTACCCCGTGACGATCACCAGAACGGGCAGTGTCGATACGCTCACGCTTGGGAACTACAGGCTCACGTACACCGCCAGCAACGGCTTCGTCTCGACGAGCGTCACGCGCCTCGTGCACGTCGTGGACACGATCGCGCCGGCGATTACCTTGATTGGCGCGAATCCCGACACCGTCGAGGCCGGGAAATCTTACGTGGATCCGGGCGCGACGGCAACTGACGAAAGACTCGGCGACCTGACGAGCGCGATCACTGTGACCGGCACGGTGCTCACGACGTCTGGAACGTACACGCTGACGTATTCAGTGTCGGACGGTTTCAACACCAGGACCGCGACGCGAACCGTAAAGGTGATCGACACGACCGCGCCGGTCATCAGCGAGGTGACGATCACACCCGGGTCGTTCGGTCCGCCGAACCACAAGATGTTCGACGTAACGGTGAGTTACAGCGTCTTGGAATTCACCCGCGAGCCGACGTGCACGCTGCACGTGTCGAGCAATGAACCGATCAACGGCCTCGGCGATGGGAACACCAGCTTCGACTGGCAGGTCGTCGATTCGCATCACGTGCGGTTGCGCGCGGAACGCTCGGGCCTCGGCCACGGCCGCATTTATACGATCGCGATTCGCTGCACCGATGCCGCGGGCAACAGCAGCACGACCGAATACGGAACGGTGAGCGTCTCGAAATAGCGTCGATCCAGAACGACAACCGCAAGCAGCAGGACTTGTTCTAAGATGCGGCGCATGAGCGCGCCGCGCCGCCACGAGATCACACGGCTGGAGGCGTTCAGCGACGCCGTCTTCGGCTTTTCGCTGACGCTTCTGGTCGTCTCACTCGAAGTCCCGCGGAGCTACGACGAACTGATGGGAATCATGGGCGGATTCCTGTCGTTCGCCTGCTGCTTCGCCCTCCTGATCTGGATCTGGCACGAACACAACATGTTCTTCCGGCGTTATGGGCTGCAGGACGGCGTCACAGTGGTCCTGAACGCCGGGCTGCTGTTCGTCGTGCTGTTCTACGTCTACCCGCTGAAGTTCATGTTCGACTCGATGTTCGCACGGGTCATTCCGGCCAGGCATCCACCGGAACCGATGGTGCTCTACCAGCTCGCGAATGCATCCACGGTCTACGCGCTCGGGTTTGTCGTGCTCTTCATCATGTTCGCGCTGCTGTACGCGCGCGCGTACGCACGCCGTGAAGCCCTCGGGCTCACCGACATGGAGCTGTTCGATCTGAAATCGCTGGCCGGCCATCATCTCGTCAGCGCGGGCGTCGGCACGATCGCGATCGCCATCGCGATCCTGGCCCCCTTGTCGCTCGCGCCGCTCTCTCCTACGTCGCTGGTCCTCATGGGTCCCGGCCACTACACGTGGGGAGCGATCCGCGGCCGGCGGCGGCGCGCGCTCGAACTCGCGGCCGCTGCGGTCTGACCGTGCCGCGCAACGCCGAAGTCATCCGCCAGTGGAGCATCCTGCGCGACCTCGAAGCGTCGCGCCGGATGACGATCGACGACCTCGCCGAGCGCACCGGCGTCACGACGCGCACGATCCGTCGCGACCTCGAAGCGCTGCAGGCCTCCGGTTTCCCGCTGTTCGACGAGCTGATCGAGGGGAAGCGCTACTGGATGCTCGAAGCCAAGGCGTTCAAGAGGCTGGACGACACCGGCTTCACGCTCGCGGAGCTGAGCGCGCTGTATTTCAGCCGGACGCTGGTCGAATGTCTCGCCGCGACGCCGTTCCAGCAGGATGTCGCGTCGGCGTTCGACAAGCTCTCGGCCGCGCTCACGCCCGGCATGCGGCAGTTCCTCGATCGGCTGCCGCTCGTCATCCAGGCCAAGGGAGCCTCGCCGCGCGCAACCAAACCCGGCGCCGTGAAGGCCGAGCGCGAGCACATCGCGCGCCTGCTCGATGCCACGCTGAACCACCGGCGCGCGACGATGAAGTACTTTTCGATGTCGAGCAGCCGCGAGAAGGAATACGTGATCGAGCCGTACCGGCTGATTTACTCCCCCGGCGGCATGTATCTGCTCGCGTTCGTGCCGGAGTACAAGGAACTGCGAACGTTCTCGGTCGACCGTATTCGTCACCTCTCGCTGCACGAGGAGCGCTTCACGCCGACGGAAATCCCCGACGCCGCGTTCGCGCATTCGATTGGCGTCAACGAGGGGCCGCCGGAGCACATCGAGATCGCGTTCGAGCCGCGCATCGCGCCGTACGTCCGGGAGCGCCAGTGGCACGCCTCACAGAAGAACGCCGACACGAGCGAGGGCGGCGTCGTCCTTACGCTGAACGTGTGCAACGACTGGGCGCTGCGGAGCTGGATCCTCTCGTTCGGTCCGCTGGCGAGGGTGATCACTCCGCCGACCCTCGCGAAGCAGATCAAGGACGAAATCGATCGCGCGAGCGCGCGTTACTCAGTCGAGTAGCGCACGGGCCGACGGCGCCGCACAAAGACGCAAAGGTACAAAGACACAAAGCAAATACCTATAAGTTTTCGTGTCTTTGTGCCTTCGTGCCTTCGTGAAAGCCGTCCGCTCGTGCAGCGTCACAGCTGCTACTGATTGATCCAGTAGCTCCACTTCACGAGAAACGCGTTGCGCGCGGGGGCGCCGAAGACTCCCCGGAAGTCCGGACCGAGCCGGAACCGTCCGAAGTCGAGCACGTCCTCGCGTCCCTGCTGCCAGACGACGAAGAGCGCGGAGCCGGGCTTGTATTCCCAGCGCAGGACGTTCGTGGTGCGGAAGGAGCGGTAATTGAAGTCCGGGTTGCCGTCGTACGCGATCGGCGCGTAGCGATCCTCGTAGCGCGCGGCGCGGCCGTCGACCAGGCGCTTGAATCGATCGTAGTCCGCCGCCGAGACGAACGGCGCCGCGTAGATCTGCACGGTGAGCTGCGGCGTAATCGTATAATTCACTCGCGCGGTGAATGCTACCGTCGTCTGATCCAGCCGGCCGAACACGTAACGGCCGTCGTCGGTCTTTTCAACCCATTGCGCGCCCTGGATGTTGTGGTTCCATCGCGGCCCGCCGCTGATTGACAGGAAGGACGTCGGGCGGAAGGTCAGGTTCATGTCGACGCCGCGGTAACTCGTGCCCTGGCGATCGCCGCCGACGTTGTAGAACATGTTCAGGTTGACGCGCTTGCGCTCGTCGGAGTTGACGTAGCCCCAGTAGCTCCACCCCGGATTGGTGTACGCGCCGGGCCCTTCACCCCGCGTCGCGCGGTCATCGAACGTGCGCGCGTTCCTGTTCAGGCCCATGCCCGTGCTCCACTGGTTGGTGAAGACCCAGTGCGCGTTCACGTTGCCCCCGAGGTCGAGGCGATCGCCGCCGAAGTTCCACGTGCTCCACTGATTGAGATTGAAACGGAAGCTGCGGAGGTACTTCGAGGGTTTGTCGTTGCGCCACTGCACCCAGTTGCCCATCGAGCGCGTGTCCGCGCGGCGCAGGAAACCGATGTCGTTGATGTCGAAGCCGGGCGTCTTGAAGCCGACGTTCGAATTGAAGCGCACCTTGGAGCCCGCGATCTTCGAGATCGAAATCGACCCGGCGTTCCCCGACAGCGACGTCCGCGTCGGATCTTCCTCGATGTGGTCGGCATCAGGACGCTGGAAGCTGTGCACCGTGCTCTCCTGCAGGCGCTGGATCGCCGCTTCGCTCCCGCGCACGTTGCTGCCTGCCCAGAACCCGGTCAACGAGTAGTGTTTCTTCAAGCGAAGGTCCCAGTCGACGCCGCCGGTGAACGCCGTCGAGGGAAGAAAGTCCGTAAAGGAATTCGTCTTCCGGCCGGCGCTCGTGACCATGAAACCGAGCGCGGACTGGTTCGTGAACTCGCGCCGCGCGCGGACGACGGTGTAGTTGGCGAGCGGCTCGACCGATTGCTCGGTGCGGAGCGCGCCATTCGCGATCGTCGCCTGCTCGTCGGCCGTGACCGCGTTCATCGCGCCGAACGAGAACTTTCCCGTCCGCCCCGTGAGCTTCGCGGCGCCGAGGATTTTCGTCTGCTGCGGCACGCGCGCGTACTCGCCGTCATCGAGTTCCGGAGAGCCGCGCGGAGGGCGGCCGATGCGGCGCGGATAGAAGAGACCGCTGCAGCTGCCGTCGTTGCAATCGAGATTAAAGTCGAACCTCCCGGCGCCTTCGACGAAGAAGGGGCGGCGTTCCGAGAAGAACGTCTCGAAGCCGCTCAGATTCACGACCGCGGGATCCGCTTCGACCTGTCCGAAGTCAGGATTCATCGTGGCGGTCAGGGTCACGCCCGGCTTCACCGCGTATTTGAGGTCTGCGCCGACCGTCGTTTTCTGGTTGTGCGAGGTGACGAGCGGATTGCCAGGCTCGGTCGGCTGTGTGTTCAACTGGCCGACAACGTAAGGGACGAGTTCCAGACGCTTCGGCGTCTGCGTCAGCGACAACCCTGTCAACTCGCCGAAGGAAGAGACGACGCCGCTCGCGCTCTTCGAGAGCAGCGGCCATGTGTCCGTCTCCTGCAACCGGCCGATTTCGCGCGCGACGGCGAAGCCGAACGTCGCGTGTTCCGCCGGATGGTAGCGCAGCTGCGAGAACGGAATCCGGAACTCCGCGCGCCAGCCGTCGGCGCCTTGCGATACCGACACGTCCCACACTGCGTCCCAGCCGCTGTCCTCGTTGGTGTCGTTCGACCACGAGACATCGCGCTTGACCCCGGCGGGGTTCACGCCGAACTCGAACGCGCTGCGCCGGTCGTGAAAGGAGTCGATGAAGATGCGGATCCAGTCGGACGGCGAGCTCGAGTCGCGCCGCGTACGCAGGCCGATGATCCGTGACGGCTCGGGGTCGTGCGCGAAGACGGCGACGTAGATGTTCGACGCGTCGTATACAACTTTCACTTCGGTCTTGAACGATGCGGGCGCGCCGTCTTTCGGCTCGCGCTGGAGGAAATCCCCAACCGATGGCACGTGCTCCCAGACGGTCTCGTTGAACTCGCCATCGAGCTTGATCGCGGTCGCCGCGGGGACGGCAGTCGCCGGAATGGACGACGTTCCGCTCGCGGATGCGCCCGCGGCGAACAAGAAAACGATGAGAAGTGATTTTTTTAGCATCGCGCTGAGGGCTTAGACGAGACTTCAATTCGCAAGGTTTGCAAGCAATTGAAGGGACCAAAAGCGTCGCGATGGTGTTCCGGATCGGAACAAACGAAAGTGGAAAGGCGCGACCCAGGGCGCACATTTCACTCGGCAAACGAGGCCAAACCTCAGCAGGATCGGAACTTGCGAACGTGTCCGGCGTGATCTGGTTTTACGAGCGTAAAGGTGAGCACCTGCGGTGCGAGATCCAGCAGCTGATCGAAGGCGATCGCTTCGCCCTTGTCGTCACGCTTCCGGACGGAACCGAGCGCACGGAGATGTTCGACGACTCGTACACACTGAACCGCCGGTCGCTCGAGTTGGAGAAGATGCTCACGCAGAAGGGCTGGAACGGGCCGTTCGCGCGAGACATCTAGCTTTACGTTGGGCTTTACGCTTTAGCTCTCAGGAGCGTCAACGCAAAGCCGGCGTCTTCGTCGATCCACTGTTCCGTGGTGACAAAGCCCGCGGACCTGCCCATCGCATCCACATCCGCCGGCTCGTACTTGTACGAGCTCTCGGTCCAGATGCGTTCCCCCTTCGCAAACGACACCGTCGCGTGACTGGAGCTGGACAGCGCTCCGATCCGGACGCGCTGGTCCTTCAGGCTTTCCAGGTGCATCTCGACGCGCTGGTGCTCGCGGTTCCAGACCGCGACGTGCGCGAAAGCGTCGAGATCGAAGTCGCCGTCCAGCTCGCGGTTGATGCGCACGAGCAGATTCCGGTTGAACGCCGCGGTGACGCCGAGCGGATCGTCATAGGCGAGTTGCAGCGTGTGCTCCGGCTTCACCAGATCCGCCCCGAGCAGCAGCGCATCCCCTGGCACGAGCGCGCCGCGGATCGCGCGGAGGAAATCGTAGGCGGCGGGAGGATCGAAATTGCCGATGTTGGATCCCAGCAGCAGCACGAGCATCGGGTTGTCCGCGTCGCGATGCGCGGCCGCCTGGCGCAGTCCGACCTCGTAAGTTTCGCGGTGGCCGACGACGGAGATGTGGCGCAGCCGGCCGAGCGTTCGCTCCGATTGTTCGAGCGCCTGCGGCGAGATGTCGATCAGGTGCACGCGCCCGCGGCGTCCTGAACCCTGCAGCGCTTCCGCGAGGATCACGATCTTCTCGCCGCTGCCGCATCCGAGCTCCACGATCAGCGGCTCGGTCTCGACGTGCGGACACATGCGCGCGACGACTTCCGGCGCGTGCCGCTCGAGCAGCTGCTGCTCCGCGCGCGTGATGCGGTACCAGGGCAGTCGGCAGATCGCTTCGAACAGCGACGACCCCAGCGCGTCGTAGAGATACTTCGACTGCAGCTGCTTCGGCGTCAGCGCGAGGTCGCGAGCGACGTCGCGTGCGAAGTCCGCGACGTCGCGTTGTCGATTGGCGACTGCAGACTGCTGATTGACGGATTGCCGAGCGTCGATTGGTGTGGCAGAGCCATCGGCGTAGGATCGCCAATCGTCATTCTTCATTCGACACTCCGTGAATCTGCAATCGCCACTCGCCACTCATCAATGCGAGCCCACCGTCCTGAACTTTGCGTAGACATAGGGATAGTTGCCGCGGAACCAGTTGCGGAAGCTGGGCCGGATCAGTTCCTTTGCCGTCGCGGGAGACGCGCCTTTCATCACGTAGTGACGTCCGTCGAAGAAGTCCGCGGAGTACTCGGGATACGAGCGCATCGGCTGGAAGCCCTCGAACGGAGCGAACACGGTGGATGTCCATTCCCAGCCGTTGCCAATCAGATCGTGCACGCCATGGATGCTCGCGGTCGCGGGCAGCGAGCCGACCGGGATTGGATCGAAGTCCGCGAAGTCCGCGTGACCCGCCGTCGCCCCTTCCGCCGCGCGATGGAACTCCGGTTCGGTCATCAGCCGGCGTCCCTTCCACCGCGCGTACGCCGACGCTTCCGCGTGGCTCACGTAGACGGGCCAGTGCGGCGGCAGCGGCTCGCTGTGAAACATGGCTCGCCAGTGCCACGCGCCGATGTCCGATGTTCGATGTCCGACGTCCGAAGTCCGATGTTCGATGTCCGATGTCCGATGTCCGATGTTCGATGTGTCTGCCGGCAACCAGAAGCCCGGGTGTTGAACGCGTTCCGCCTGGATCCACGACCAGCCTTCGTCGTCCCACAGCGAGCGGTTGTCGTAGCCGCCCGCGGTGATGAACTCGAGAAAATCCGCGTTCGTCACCGGCAGGACGTCGATGTCGAATGTCGCCACGTGGACGTCGTGGGCCTGGAACTCGTTATCCCAGCCGAAGACCGTGGACGAACGGTCCGCACCGAGGCGCGCGGTCCCTGCTGGGATGTTAGATCTTCCACCTGAAGGTGGAATGGATCTTCCGCCTAAAGGCGGAAGCCACTCAGTTCTCGGTACAAGGTCAGAGTGGCTTCGACGTTTCTGCTCGTACGGCAACCGATGCCACATGTAGAGGAGCGTTTCCTGGTGCATCGCCTCGTGCTCGAGCGCGGTGTAGAGACCCTCGAGCGCAACCGGGCCGGGCGCGAGCGACTCCATCGCGCCGATGACGGCTTCGTCGCACGCGCGCGCGAAGGCGCGGACCTCGTCGCGCGTCGGCCACTGTGTCGACGCGCCGCTGCGCGGGACGGCGGACTCCTCAGTGTCCGGATCGATGCCGCGCTCGAAAAGTTTCTCGAGCCGCGCGTCCACGGCGGGCAGCCCCAGTCCGCGGCGCAGGAACGCGAGCACGCTGAATGCCGGGAGATGCCCCTCGTAGAACACGATCGGGTTGCGCAGCGAGATCGGGCGCGTGTAATAGGCCGCCGGATCGATCAGATCGAAGATCGCCTCGCTCCGGGCGCGGTTGCGCCGGTACCAATCGATGGCGGCGGACGTATCGAGCGCGACGGCAGTTGACATCGGCGAACTCCAGAACGACAGAATGACCGGACTCCAGAGCTGGAGAGTTTAAGCGACCCGCTTCCGGCCGCCCGTGGTTTTTCGCCCTTTAGATGCCGTGGCTTTCTTCGGGGTTCCCGCGCCCCTCTTGCCCTCGAGCGACGCGCGCAGACGTGCCATCAAATCAACGACTTCCGCCTGTTTCGGCGTCGTGTCCTCGGCGATCAGCTTCGGCCGCTTGCCCTTCAGCTTGGCGTTGATCACGCGCAGCAGGTTCTCCTTGTACTCGTCGGTGTACTTGTCCGGCTGCCATTCAGATACCAGGTTGTCGATCAGCTGTTGCGCCATCCTGAGTTCGGCGGGGCGGATCTCCCCCTTCTGAGGGAAGTTGAACTCCTTCAAATCCGCGAGCTCGTCCGAGAATCGCATCATTGTCAGGACCAGCGCGCCGCCAATCGCTTCGACGGCGGCGAGGTGCTGCGCTTCCCGGAGGATGATTTTCGCGATGCCGATCCTGCCCGACGCTTTGATCGCTTCGCGGAGCAGCACGTACGCGCGGTCCGCGCCCTTGCCGGCCTGCAGGTAGTACGGCGTTTCGAAGTAGCGCTCGTCGACCTCTTTCGGGTCGACGAAGTCGAGAATGTCGATGGTCTTCGTCTTCTCCACTGCGGCCGTCTTGAAATCGTCTTTCGTGAGCACCACGAACTGCCCTTTCGCGTACTCGTAGCCCTTCACGAGATCCTCCCACGCGACGGCCTTTCCCTCGGTCTGGCAGATGCGCTCGTACCTGACCGGCGCTTCATCCTTCGCGTGCAGCAGCCGGAATCTCGGACGGTGATCGCGCACCGCGCTGTACAACTCCACGGGAATGTTCACGAGACCGAATGTGATCGAACCCTTCCACATTGAACGAGCCATCAATCACCTCGTACGCGCAACGGCCAGCTCGTGTAGCTCTGAGCTGGCCGGGCGCGCTGAAACGTTGTCGGTAAACGGTCGACCGTCTACCGTTTACCGTCTACTGTTCACTACAAGACTCAGAGATCATCCGGATCGACGTCACCGTCATGTTGCGCGGAGCGCCGCGACCTGTGCCCTGGCCGGCGCCAGTCGTCGTGCCGGCTGCACCCGTGGTCGTGCCCGTGCCCGTGGTCGTGCCCGTGCCCGTCGCCGTAGCCGTGCCACCCGCGCCCGTGCCGCCCGTCGTCGTGCCGGTCGCCGTGCCCGTCGCCGTGGCACCCGCATCAGCGCCGCGACGGCCGCCGCCAGTCATCGTGCCAGTCACTTCGATCTTGTGGCCGACGTGCGGTTTCAGATCGACGCTCGAATCAGGCGTGAGCATGATGGTCATCGGACCGCCAGGGCCGCGCCCCTGCGGCATCGTGCCGCCCGCCGTGGTGCCGCCGCCGGTCGTCGTTCCGCCGGCGGTCGTTCCGCCAGCGGTCGTTCCGCCGGCTGTCGTGCCCCCGCCTGTTGTTGTGCCGCCACCCGTTGTTGTGCCGCCGGCTGCGGTCGACTCACCGCCCCGGCCGCCCTGCATCTGGACGTCCGTCAGCATGTACGTTCCGGCCGTATCGCCGGCGCGCAGGCATCCGGTCACCGTGCGGGGGCCGCCCCGGCCGCCGGCCGGCGGCTGCTGATCCGTGCCCGCTGTACCGGTAGTCCCGGTAGACTGCTGTGCGGCAAGCCCGACCGCAAACGTCGCCGCGAGACAGGTTGCCGTAAATACTCGCTTCATGAGTCTCATCCTCCTGCTGGGCTGCTGAGGAGCCACAGATATCCGGTTTCAGCGCGCGCGAAGTGCAGGAAGCGCGCCATGCTCGTCGTCGTCGGACCCCCTCAAACAGCGTCGAAATCGTGGATGAGCCGTAGCAGAGTTATACGGCGCAGGCGTTACACTGGACTCCGGGCCTGCGCGAGAGTGGCGGAACTGGCAGACGCGCCGGTCTTAGGAGCCGGTGGCCGGAAGGCTGTGTGGGTTCGAGTCCCTCCTCTCGCACTCCTTCGCTCCCCTGCACGTTGGCGCGCCTGCCCACCGTAGCGCGCAGCGCGGAGGTGGGAGCTACGGAGTGCAAGCACGACCCTGGGTCGGCCGCGTGTTACCCTATGGAGTCCTTTTTTCTGAGACATTCCGTGAAAATCGGGGACCCTCCCCGCCCTGAAAACCCGATACCTCTGAATGAAGACCGAATTCGTAGACGTCAACGAGACGCGCAAGAATCTTGTCGTAGAAATAGAGAGCACCGTCGTCGATGCCGAGATCGACAAGGTCTCTCGCGATTACAGCAAGGCGGCGCGGATCCCGGGGTTCCGCCCCGGCAAGGTGCCGGCGAAGGTCGTGCGGCAGCGGTTTCGCGACCAGATCCTGCATGACGTTGCCCATGGACTGATTCCGCGCGCGGTGGACGAGGCGCTCCGCGAGCGCGGGGTCGAGCCGGTCGACACGCCGGATATTAAAGATGTGGTGGTCGAAGAAGGGCAGCCCCTGAAGTTCACGGCGTCCTTCGACACCGTGCCGCCGATCGATCCGGGTGATTACGCGGACCTCAACGTGCGGCGCGCGGGCGTGGCGGTGGAAGACGACGCGGTGGACCAGGCGCTCGGCGGATTGCGCGAGCGTGCGGCGCGATACGAGCCGGTGGAAGGACGCGGCGTCCAGAAGGGGGACTCGGTGCTGATGGACCTGGTGCGGACGGCACAGGACCAGGGGCACAGCGATGCGGCGGATCACGAGGACTACGATCACGAGCACGATCACGGGCCCGAGGCCGCCGAAGGCGGCCGTTATGAGAAGAAGTCCGACAACCACCAGAACGTGACAGTGGATATCGGCGCGGCGGCGAACCCTCCGGGATTCGACGAAGCGCTGCTCGGGCTGGCGTCGGGAGAAGACAAGACGTTCGAAATCACATACCCGGCGGACTACGCGGTAAAAGAGCTGGCGGGGACGACGGTCACGTACGAAGTGACCGTGAAGGCGATCCGCAAGCGCATCGTGCCGGACCTGGACGACGAGTTCGCGAAAGACCTCGGGGATTTCGAATCGCTCGACACGCTGAAGACGCGCGTGCGCGAGGACCTGGAGCACGAGGCGAAGCACGAAGCGGAGCGCGAGATGCGCGCCGAGCTGATGACGCAGCTGGCGACGCGCGTCACGTTCGAGGTGCCGCAGGCGCTGCTCGAGCGGGAGATCGATCGACGCGTGGAAGAGTTCGTCCGCCGGCTGATCGATCAGCAGATCGATCCGATGAAGACGAACATCAACTGGGAAGACTTCCGCGAGCGGCAGAAAGACGCGGCCGCGGAGGCGGTGCGGGGCGCGCTGGTGCTCGACGAAGTGGCGCGGCGCGAGAACGTGACGGTATCGCACGAAGAGGTGGATGCCGAGATCTCGAGATATGCCGAGCGCACGGGCCGCACGCCGGCGGCCGTCCGCGCGCGGTTGGAGAAGGAGGGGGGTATCGGGCGTTTGTATGCGGGGCTGCGCCGGGAGCGGGCGATTGACTTCCTGCTGTCGCGTGCTACTATCGTACAAACGTAAGACAGACCTGTCCCGAGCTCCCCACAACAGTTAGCGTTTTCGTTGCCGCGGACGCATTTCGCATGGCTCATTCTTCTTATTCGCATTATTCGCAGCTCGTCCCGATGGTGGTCGAACAGACCAACCGCGGTGAACGTGCGTACGACATTTTTTCGCGCCTGCTGAAGGACAGCATCATCTTCATCGGCACGCCGATTGACGACACCATCGCCAATCTCGTGATCGCGCAGATGCTCTTCCTCGAAGCGGAGGACCCCGACCGCGACATCCTGCTGTACATCAACAGCCCGGGCGGTGTCGTCACGGCAGGGATGGCGATTTACGACACGATGCAGTTCATCAAGCCGGACGTGCAGACCTACTGCATCGGCCAGGCGGCCTCGGTCGCGGCTGTGCTGCTCGCGGCGGGGGCGAAAACCAAGCGCTTCTCGCTGCCCAATTCGCGCATTCTCATCCACCAGCCGTGGGTCCAGGGCCTGGGTGGGCAGACGACCGATATCGATATTCACGCCCGCGAGCTGCTCCGGACACGCGAGCGCCTGAACCAGATCCTCTCGGACCACACCGGCCAGCCCCTGAAACGCATCCAGGATGACACCGAACGGGACTACATCATGGGAGCAGACCAGGGGAAGGAATACGGTATTATTGACGACGTCATCCGAAAAAGGGCTTAGGGCTCAGGGCTCATGGTAAAAAAGAACGGCGAAGGCGAGATTCTCCGCTGCTCGTTCTGTAATAAGGACCAGAACGACGTCCGCAAGCTGATCGCGGGCCCCACGGTCTTTATCTGCGATGAGTGCGTCGAAGTCTGCAACGACATCATCGCGGACGACAACCGGTTCGAGGCGCGCGGCGGAGCCCGCTCTTCCCTGCCCGTTCCCCAGGAAATCAAGAAGTTCCTCGACGAGTACGTCATCGGCCAGGAACAGACGAAGAAGAAGCTCGCGGTCGCGGTCTACAACCACTACAAGCGGATCGAGATCCAGAAGCAGTCGCGCAGCCGCAACGAGATCGAGCTCACCAAGTCCAACATCCTGCTGATCGGGCCGACGGGCACCGGCAAGACGCTGCTCGCGCAGACGCTCGCCAAGCTCCTCTCGGTCCCCTTCACGATCGTCGATGCGACGACGCTGACCGAGGCCGGGTACGTCGGCGAAGACGTCGAGAACATCATTCTCAAGCTGCTGCAGGCGGCGGGGGGCGACATCGAGAAGTGCCAGCAGGGGATCATCTACATCGACGAAGTCGACAAGATCTGCCGCAAGGACGAGAACCCCTCGATCACGCGCGACGTGTCGGGTGAAGGGGTGCAGCAGGCGCTGCTGAAGATTCTCGAAGGCACCGTCGCCAACGTTCCGCCGCAGGGCGGGCGCAAGCATCCGCACCAGGAGTTCTTCCAGGTCGACACGACGAACATCCTATTCATCTGCGGCGGCGCGTTCGTCGGCCTCGAGAAGCAGATCGAACGCCGCACGGGTAAGAAGACGCTCGGGTTCAAGGCGGACGTCAAGTCCCTCTCGAACCGCGACATCGGCACCACGCTCGAAGCGGTGGAGCCGGAAGATCTCATCAAGTACGGTCTGATCCCCGAGTTCGTCGGCCGCCTCCCCGTCGTCGGGACGCTCCACGAGCTGGATAAGGCCGCCCTCGTCCAGATCCTCACGCAACCTCGCAACGCGATCACGCGTCAGTACCAGAAGCTGTTCGAGTACGAGAACGTGAAGCTGAAGTTCACGGACGACTCGCTCGAAGCGATCGCGGAACAGGCGCTGGCGCGCAAAATTGGCGCGCGCGGCCTGCGCATGATCATCGAGGAGCTCATGCTCGACCTGATGTACACGCTGCCCGGTCAGAAGAAGATCCGGGAGTGCGTCATCACCCGCGAGGTCGTCATGAGCAAGGAAAAGCCGATCACCTTGATCGAAAAGGCCGGCTAGCACCTTCAAGGATTCAATGGAACTGTACGAAACACTGCCGATCGTCCCGCTGCGGGACGTCGTTGTTTTCCCACACATGATGATGCCGTTCGTGATCGGACGGCCGTCCTCCACCCGCGCGCTCGAGCACGCGCTCGGGAAGGACAAGCGGATTTTTCTCGCCGCGCAGCACGACGCGTCGATCGACGAGCCGCAGCCGAATGACATCTACACGATGGGCTGCGTCGCCAATATCGTCCAGAGCCTGAAGCTCCCCGACGGCAACATCAAGGTGCTGGTCGAGGGGGTCGAGCGCGCGCGCGCCGTCGAGTGGAAGGAAGACAAGGGCTTCTACCGCGTCGTCGTGAAGGTCGTGCCGAAGCCGAAGGAAACGGGCGTCGACGCGGAAGCGACGATGACCAAGGTGGTGTCGCTGTTCGAGCAGTACGTGAAGCTCTCGAACAACCTGCACTACGACGCGATGATCGCCGCCGTCCGCGTCGACGATCCCGGCAAGCTCGCGGATACGATCTCGGCGCACCTCGTCGTCGGCGTGGACGAGAAGCAGAACCTCCTCGAAATCATCTCGCCGATCGAGCGGCTCAATCGCATCACCGCTCTTCTCGAAGCGGAAGTAGACAAGCTCCAGGTGGATCGCAAGATCCAGTCGCGCGTCAAGAAGCAGATGGAGAAGGCGCAGAAGGAGTACTACCTCAACGAGAAGATGAAGGCGATCCAGAAGGAGTTGGGCCGCAAGGACGAGAAGGGCAACGAGATCGAGGAGCTGAAGAAGAAGATCGAACAGTCCAAAATGCCCGAGGAGGTCGAGGAGAAGGCGATCCAGGAGCTGAAGCGGCTCGAGTCGATGCCGCCGATGTCCGCGGAAGCGACCGTCTCGCGCAACTACCTCGATTGGCTGATCGCCGTTCCGTGGCACAAGAAGACGAAGGAGAGCCGCGATCTCAAGCGCGCGGAAGAGGTCCTGAACGAGGACCACTACGGCCTCGAGAAGATCAAGGACCGCATCCTCGAGTTCCTCGCGGTGCGCGCCCTCGTGAAGAAGCCGAAGGCGACGATCCTCACCTTCTCCGGACCTCCGGGAGTCGGCAAGACGTCGCTCGCGAAGTCGATCGCGCGCGCGATGAACCGTAAGTTCGTGCGCCTCTCGCTCGGCGGCGTCCGCGACGAAGCGGAAATCCGCGGCCATCGCCGCACCTACATCGGCGCCTTCCCCGGCCAGATCATCCAGATGATGAAGAAGGCCAGCTCGATGAACCCGGTGTTCCTGCTGGACGAAGTCGACAAGATGTCGATGGACTTCCGCGGCGACCCGTCGGCGGCGCTGCTCGAAGTGCTCGATCCGGAACAGAACAGCGCGTTTCTCGATCACTATCTCGATGTCGAGT
>DASPXV010000156.1:0-24452 GCA_035637115.1 Vicinamibacterales bacterium | reverse complement strand
GTTGCCAGTTGCCAGTTGCCAGTTGCCAGTTGCCAGTTGCCAGTTGCCAGTTGCCAGTTGCCAGTTGCCAGTTGGGGGCAAGCACTGCCTCCGTTGCCCCCTGTCAACTGGAAACTGGTTACTGGTTACTGGTTACTGGTTACTGGTTACTGGTTACCGGTTACCGGTTACCGGTTACCGGTTACTACGGATTCTCCGTAAGGAACTTGATCGCCTTTGGCGTCGCCAGAAGGCGAAGCTGCGCGCGCGCGCGCGTGCGCAGGCGCTGATCGCGCTCGGTCGCCGCAATGCGAATCAACTCGTCGTCATCCTTGGCATTGAAGAGCGCCGTGAGGACCGCGAAACGCGATGCGGCCGGCAACTGCGCGTAGAGGCCGCGCAGCTGCACGCGCGCGCCCGTGCGACCGAGCGTAAAGATCGCCGTGTCGCGAACCGTGGAGTCGGGCTCGGCGCGCGCGATGCTCACCAGCGTGGTCGTGAACGCCGGTTCCTGGAATCGGCCGAGTTCGCGAATCGCGGCGATGCGGACGAGATCGGGACCGCGCTTCGCCGCCTCGACGACCGTGTTACGCGCTTCAGGCCGGTTCGACTGCGCGAGCACGAACACCGCGCGGCGTGCCTCGTTCGGATTTTTCTGGTCGAGCGCGATTTCACGCAGCAGCGGGATTACGCGATCGCTATGCGTATCGAGCAGGCCGACGAGCGCCTCTATTTTCAGGTCCGTGTCGAAGTTGTAGGGCCCGGCGGGCAGCAGCCCTTCGGGCGTCGGCGTCATCGGCAGCATCAGAGGACGCCACGTGCGACGCGCACCGGGAGGCGGTGGTGTCGTCGCGATCGGCGCGACCGCACCCGGTCCAGGAGGCGCAGGCACCGCAGCCGGCGCCGGAGGAGGTGTCCTGTGCGCCGCAGGCGGTGCCACGGGAGCCACCACTGGCGCCGGAGGGGCCCTGGGCGGCGTCGGCCACGGAACCACCGGTTGCGCCGGCGGCGTTGCGGCCCCAGGCGGTGCGGGCGGCGCGGGTACCGCCAGCGCCCAGAGCACGTCGTCACGTCGCAGGCGCTGCGCGATCTCGACGCGCAACGATCGCGCGGGGCGCACCCAGCGGCTTCGTGGGAACAGCCGCTCGAGACGCGCCATCGCTTCAAGAGCCGCAGCCTGATCGCCGACCTGGTATTCGCTGTGGGCGAGCCAGAACAGCGCTTCGTCGCGGTTCGGGTCCGAGGCGTCGGCCGACACGGCCTGCAGCTCGGCGATCGCGCGCGTCCACTGTTCCTCTGCGATGTAATCCTTTGCCAGCGCGAGCCGTTTCGAATCGGGCGCCGGCGCCGCGATCGCGGAGGCGGACATGGCCAATCCCAACACCGCCAGAACAAGCTTCTTCATTGCTATCCTCAGAGCCCCGCCGAACCCGCCATGACCTGCATCTTCACGACGAGGTCGCGTTTTGCGATCAACCGCTGCACGCGCTCGAGCGCGTCCTTGTCGCCGCTGTCGCTCAGCGACGCTTCCAGAAATACCGTTTCCAGATCGCGCATCACGCGCGCCACGTCGGACACGCCGCGGTCCTGCGCCGCCATCCGATACAGACGCGTATCGGACAGCAACGTGCCGGCGAGCCGGCGCTCGTACTGCCAGTCATCTGCGCTGCTGTGCGGATCCCGTGTCGCCAGGCCGAGCACGACCAGCTTCGAACGTTCGAGATGCTCCGCGCTCACTTCCCTGAGCGACTGGTCCGGGGCTGCCGCCGTCGGCGCGGGCGCTGCGATGGGATTGGGCTGCGCCACTGCCACTCGCACGGGCGGTGTCGCGGCGCGGAAACGCGCAGCCATCAGAACGCCGATGGTCACGAGCGCCAGCATCGCCGCGAACGCAACAGCGTGTGTGACGGACCAGCGTTGTGTTGCGGTTTGTCCGACGGAAACAGGCGGCGCCGGCACTTTGGCGCCGACCGCTTGATCGAGCCGCCGCATGAAACCGGACCAATCGCCCGTCGGCGGCGCCTCGATCGCGGGACGCGAGGCCAGCGCGCGCCGAATGGCGTCGAGATCATCCAGCCGCTGCCGGCACTCGGCACAGTCGCGCAGGTGGGCGGTCGCCCGGACGCGATCGACCGTGTCCATTTCGTTGTAGAAGTACAGGACGACGTCGAAGTCGCAGCCGCTCATGCGCGCCCTCCGGTCGTCACGCGCGCGCTCGCGAGCGCAGCGCGCAGCCGATGAACCGCCGCGTGCAGCTGCCGCTTCACCGTGCCTTCGGCCAGATCCAGCGCGCTGGCAATCTCCGACAACTTCAAACCCTCATGATGCCGCATCGTGAACACCAGGCGCTGCCCCGGCGGCAGCCGCGCGATCTCCGATTCCAGCACTTCCCCGATCTGGCCGCCGTAGGCCTGCTCTTCGGGTCCCGGACCCTCTTCGGGGGTATTTGCCATCTTCAGCTCCGCATCCTCCGTGAACGGCGCCCAGCCGGCCGGGGCCTGCCGGCGCTTGTGGTCGATGCACGCGTTCATCACGATCCGATACAGCCACGAGGTCAACTGCGCGTCGTAGCGGAATCGGTCGAGCGATCGGTAGACCTTGATGAACACGTCCTGCGCGATGTCTTCGGCATCGTGGTGGTTCCCGGCGAACTGGTACGCGAGCCGATACACCATCGCCCGATGCCGCTCCACGAGCGCATGGAACGCGGCGCCGTCACCGGCGGCCGCGCGGGCTACGAGGTCCGAATCTGCCGTCGCACGGAGACCGCCGTCCACTGTCACAAATATGACGCAGGAAGCCTGAAAACGGTTGATCGGGCTTTATACTGATTAGATGCTCGCAACCCGTTCTACCTCGTCTGAGGTCGCCAACACGCTCCGGCGCAACGTCGCCATCATCGCCCACGTCGATCACGGGAAAACCACTCTCGTGGACGGCCTGCTCCGCCAGAGTGGCACGTTCCGCAGCAACGAGCGGGTCGCCGAACGGGCCATGGACAACACGGACCTCGAGCGCGAGCGCGGGATCACGATTCTGGCCAAGAACACCGCCGTCCACTATGGCGACACGCTGATCAACATTGTCGACACGCCCGGTCACGCCGATTTCGGCGGCGAGGTCGAACGGACGCTGTCGATGGTCGACGCGGTCATGCTTCTCGTGGACGCGTCGGAGGGTCCGCTGCCGCAGACCCGTTTCGTGCTGCGCAAGGCGCTGGAACGGCGACTGCCGCCGCTGGTCGTCATCAACAAGATCGATCGGCCCGATGCGCGCGTCCAGGAAGTGTTGAACGAAATCTACGACCTCTTCATCGACCTCGATGCAACCGAGGAGCAGCTCGACTTTCCCGTCATTTACGCGAGCGCGAAGGCAGGCACGGCCAGCCTGTCGATGGAGCAGCCGGGCGAAAATTTTCGGCCGCTGTTCGACGCAATTCTCGAGCACGCGCCGCCGCCGCGCGGAAAAATGGAGGGACCGCTGCAGATCCTCGTGGCGAACCTCGACTCGAGCGATTACCTCGGCCGCATCGCCATCGGGCGAATCTTCAACGGCCGCGTCAAAGTCGGCGATCCCGTCACGGTCTGCAAGCTCGATGGCACGTTCAAGGACACGAGGATTACGAAGCTGTTCGCCTTTGAGGGATTGAGGCGCGTGGACATCCAGGAGGCCGCCGCCGGAGATATCGTCTGCCTCGCGGGCCTGGAAGAGATCACGATCGGCGAAACGATTGCGGACATCGAGCATCGCAAGCCGATGGCGATCATCGCCATCGACGAGCCGACCGTCTCGATGATCTTCGGCGTCAACACGTCGCCGATGTCGGGACGCGACGGACAATTCGTCACCTCGCGTCAGATCAAGGATCGGCTCGACAAGGAGCTCCTCGGCAACGTCTCGATCCGGGTCGAGCCGACCGACACGCCCGAACAGATGAAGGTGCTGGGCCGCGGCGAGCTGCAGCTCTCGATCCTCATCGAGATGATGCGCCGCGAGGGATTCGAGATGCAGGTGTCGCGCCCCGACATCGTGACGAAGATGGTCGACGGGAAGGTCATGGAGCCGGTCGAAGATCTCGTCATCGACGTCGCCGAAGATTTCCAAGGCGTCGTCATCGCGCAGGTTGGCGTGCGGCGCGGGACGATGACGAAGATGGTGAACCACGGCAGCGGACGCGTTCGCCTCGAGTTCCGCATCCCCGCGCGCGGCCTGATCGGGTTCCGCTCGCAGTTCCTGACGGAAACGAAAGGGACCGGCATCATGAACCACATTTTCGCGGGCTGGGAGCCGTGGCACGGCGCGATCCCCGCGCGCGCGACTGGCGCCCTCGTCGCGGATCGTGCCGGCGTCGCAACGGCGTATGCGATCTGGAACCTGCAGGAGCGCGGCGAGATCTTCGTGGAGCCCGCGGAGAAGGTCTACGAGGGGATGATCATCGGCGAAAACGCGCGCGCGTCCGACATGGACGTGAACATCACGAAGGAAAAGAAGCAGACCAACATGCGCGCCTCGTCGGCCGACGAGGCGGTCCGTCTGATCCCCGCGCGCAAGATGGGGCTCGAGCAGGCGATCGAGTTCATCAACGACGACGAGCTCGTGGAGGTCACGCCCAAGAGCATCCGGCTGCGCAAGCGCGTGCTGCAGTCGAACATGCGGCCCAAACGGTCGATGGAGGACGACGAGAAGTAGACCGCTGTTCGTGATTCGGACGACGTCCGCGGTGCATTACTATCGCCCCGTGCAAAAGGTGACGTCAGTGACGGCAAAAACGGCATCGTCTATCTCACCCCAATCCCGGCCCGCTACGCCTCCGGCACCAGCACCCGGAAGCTCCACACCTGCGGACTTCTGCGAGAACTGCGGGGAAACGCGCCAGCTGGCGACAATCAAGGGCTGTATCCGGTGCCTTCGATGTGGCTTCAAGGCCGACTGCTCAGGTATGTAGCAGCAAACACTACACCGCATCAGGACCAGCGGCCTTCTTGCTCTTTGGAACGAAACGTCCCGTCTGCAGCATGTAATCGCGATACACGTCACCGAACCGCGCGACCAGGTTCGCTTCTTCCGTCCGCGTTCGGATCACCAGCAACAGCATCACCGTGCAGCCGGCGAGCAGCAGAAACCAGTTTGCCGTCAGCAACGAAATCGCGAGAATCATCAGCGCCGCCGCGTCGTAGAAGGGGTGCCGCACCCAGCGATACGGCCCGCGCGTGACGAGCGTGTGTGCGCGACGGGTGACGACGGTATCGGTCAGGTTGGGTCCGAGCGTGTTCAGCGCCCACCTGAACATCGTCGCTGCGAGCGCGAATACGGCCAATCCCATCCAGCGGATGAAGGCTGGCAAGGGCAGCGACGACCACGCCATCCAGGACGGATTCACCATGTAGACGACAACTCCGCCCCACATCAGCAGTCCCATGGGTCGCAGCGTTGACAGGATGAACCAGCCCTCCTGCCGCCGATCCAGCGGCTCGCCAGTGCTCTGGGATCGAATCCTGTGGCGCACACCGAGGGCCATGAAGACGGCGAAGCAAATGACGATGACGATGCGGAACGTCGCGTCCTGGTTCATGGCATTCACGCTTTCGGTAAAGAGACCACGCGCACGGTATTTTTCCGCGTCCCCAGAAATCGCTGAAGACCAGCCCACGACACGACGACGCTGGCCGTGTTGATGTTCGGATGGAAGATCAGGCGCTCGGCATCCCTGAGATCCTGATCAATCAACACGCGGACCGACCCATCAGCATCATTGATCAATCCGAAAGGAGAGACGGAGCCTGGCGTGAGGCCGAGCTTCGCCATGAGCCGCTCGGGCGAGCCGAAGCTCAGGCGATCGTCGCCGACAACCTTCACGAGATCTTTCAGGTCCGCGCGCTTGGAAATCTCGAGCACCACGAGGTAATGCCGATCTCCCTTCTTGTTGCGCAGGAAGAGGTTCTTGCATTGCGTTCCGGGAATCCGGTCCCAGAACTTCGATGCGTCTTCGGCGTTGAACACGGCGGGATGCTCGTGGCGCTCGTACGGAATTCCGAGCGCGTCGAGCGCGGCGTAGACGGGGGGCGCGGGATCCATCGCCGTATTCTGAGCGACAATAGGCCCGCATGCCTACTCTCACGCGCCGCTTTGATGAAGCGTTTCTCTACGCCCACGAAACGCACGCCGGACACACCCGAAAGGGCAATGGCGTGCCATATATCGGCCACCTCATGGGCGTCGCCTCGATCGTGATCGACGACGGCGGGAATGAAGACGAGGCGGTTGCGGCGCTGCTGCACGACGCGCCGGAAGATTGCGGCGGGCGGGAGCGGCTGGAAGACATCCGCGCGCGATTCGGCGACGCCGTGGCGAAGATAGTCGAGGACTGCACGGATTCGTGGACGACGCCGAAGGCGCCGTGGGCCGAACGCAAACAGAAATATGCCGAGCACGCCCGCTCGCTGAGCGGGTCGAGTCTGCGCGTGTCCGCGGCCGACAAAGTGCACAATGCCTACGCGATCCTCCGCGACCTGAGGAACGTTGGGGACAAGGTGTGGGAACGGTTCAACGCCAGCGCGGACGACATCGTCGGCTACTACCACTCGCTCGTCCGCTCGTACCGCGAGGCCGGCGGCGGACGTCTCGTAGACGAGCTAGACCGAATCGTCCGTGCGATCGAACGCGAGATGGGTTACTGAGAGACGCTGGAGGTGCTCGAGCATGCGTTCGCGATGCTCGATTTCCCGGCGGTTCAGACGCCGGGCGTCGGTTCTGTTCAAGCCCGAGGGATGGCTTTCCAGCCGATCCTCTCGCCGCGTCGCGCGCGTCATGAAGCGAATGACCATGAAGACCACGTTATCGTCCCGGTGTGACAGGTCAGGTCACGGCGCGGCCGTACGATGAAAGCAGAAGCCCGTCGGCTCCAGGAATCAGCGGAACGGCGCGCGCCGTGGAAGCGGTGGGGACCGTACCTGAGCGAGCGGGCGTGGGGCACCGTGCGAGAGGACTACAGCGCCGACGGCGAGGCCTGGCACTACTTCCCGCACGAGCACGCGCGATCGCGCGCGTATCGCTGGAACGAGGACGGGCTCGCGGGGATCTGCGATCGCGATCAGCACATCTGCTTCGCGCTCGCGCTCTGGAACGGGCGCGACCGCATCCTGAAGGAGCGCCTGTTCGGGCTCTCAGGGCCGCAGGGAAATCACGGCGAGGACGTCAAGGAGTACTACTTCTATCTCGACAGCACGCCGACGCACTCGTACATGAAATTCCTGTACAAGTATCCGCAGTCGGCATATCCGTACGACGCGCTGATCGCCGAGGCGGCGCGGCGCGGACGCACCGATCCGGAGTTCGAGCTGCTGGACACGGGCGTGTTCGACGAGAACCGCTATTTCGATCTGTTCGTTGAGTATGCCAAGGCGGCGCCGGACGACATCCTCGTGCGCATCACGGCCTTCAATCGCGCAGCGGAGGCAGCGGACCTCGAGATTCTCCCGACGCTGTGGTTCCGCAACCGCTGGTCGTGGAATGGCGGGTCCGCGCGACCGTCGCTGTCGCGCGGTGCATCCGCAGCGGGCATTGCGTGTATCACCGCGGAAGACGAGCGATACGGGCGGCGGTTCCTGTATTGCGAAGGCTCTCCGCAGCTCCTGTTCACGGAAAACGACAGCAACGCGGCGCGCCTGTTTCCCGGCGGCGTGAACACGTCGGCATTCGTCAAGGACGGCATCCACGACTACGTCGTCTTTGGCGCCCAGACCGCAATCAATCCCGCCGAGACGGGCACGAAATGCGCCGCGCGCTACAGGACGCGGATTTCAGCGGGCGGCGAAGCCGTGCTGCAGCTTCGGCTCACCGACACGGCGATGGCCGCGCCGTTCGACCAGGCATTCGCAGACATGTTCCGCGAGCGCCAGGCGGAAGCCGACGAGTTCTACCGCGACGTCATTCCGTCGCGATTGAGCGACGACGCGTCGAGCGTGATGCGGCAGGCGTTTGCCGGACTGCTCTGGAGCAAGCAGTTCTATCACTACAACGTGCGCGACTGGCTGAGAGGAGATCCGGCGCAGCCGAATCCGCCGGCCGGGCGGCGGACAGGACGGAATCGCGACTGGCCGCAGTTGAACAACGCGGACGTGATCTCGATGCCGGACAAGTGGGAGTACCCGTGGTACGCATCGTGGGACCTCGCCTTCCATTGCATCCCGCTCGCGCTCGTCGACGCTGAATTCGCGAAAGCGCAGCTGATCCTCCTGCTGCGCGAGTGGTACATGCATCCGAACGGGCAATTGCCGGCGTACGAATGGAACCTCGGCGACGTCAATCCTCCGGTCCACGCGTGGGCGGCGCTGCGCGTGTTCCGGATCGACCGCCGCGTGAATGGCCGCCCCGACCGGCGGTTCCTCGAACGCGTGTTCCACAAGCTGCTGCTCAATTTCACCTGGTGGGTCAACCGCAAGGACGCCGAGGGGAACAACATCTTCGAAGGGGGCTTCCTCGGCCTGGACAACATCGGGGTCTTCGATCGCAGCCACGTCCCCGGCGGCTCGCATCTCGAGCAGTCCGACGGCACGAGCTGGATGGCGATGTTTACGCTGAACATGCTCGCCATCGCCATGGAGCTGGCGGCCGAAGACCCCACCTACGAAGACATCGCCACGAAATTCTTCGAGCACTTCCTGTTCATCGCCCATGCGATGACCGACCGCGGCGACCAGTCGCTCTGCCTGTGGAACGACGACGATGCGTTTTTCTATGACGTGCTCTACTGGGGTGGCGAGCGGATTCCCTTGCGCATCCGCTCGATGGTCGGGCTGATTCCGTTGTTCGCGGTCGAGACGCTTGAGCCGTCGGTGATTGCCGGTTTGGAGGGATTCAGGAAGCGCTTGGAGTGGTTCCTGCAGAACCGTCCCGACCTGACTGGCAACGTCGCATCGCTCGTCGAGCAGGGAACCGCGGAACGTCGGCTGCTGTCGATCGTCAGCGCCGAGCAGCTGCGGCGGCTGCTCGGCGTGATGCTCGACGAGCGTGAGTTCCTGTCTCCGCACGGCGTCCGCGCGCTGTCGCGCGTGCACGCCGAACGGCCGTTCGTGATCCGCTTCAGCGGCGAAGATCACGTCGTGGACTACGAGCCGGCGGAGTCGTCGACCGCATTGTTCGGCGGCAACTCGAACTGGCGAGGGCCGATATGGTTTCCGGTGAACTACCTCCTGATCGAAGCGATCCAGAAGTTCCACTACTACTTTGGCGATGGCTTCAAAGTGGAGTGCCCGACGGGCTCCGGCAGGATGATGACGTTGTGGGAGGTCGCGACCGAGCTCTCGCAGCGATTGTCGTCGATCTTTCTCAGGCGTGACGGCCGCCGCCCCGTGTACGGCGGCATCGAGCGCTTCCAGTCGGATCCGCACTGGCGCGATCTGATCCTGTTTCACGAGTACTTTCACGGCGACACCGGCCAGGGGCTCGGCGCGAGCCATCAGACCGGCTGGACCGCCATCGTGGCCAAGCTGCTCGAACAGAGCGGCGAAAGAAGGGAGAACTGATCATGGTGAAGCACGCGCTCTGCATCCTCCTGTGGATCGCTTACGTGTGGCCGCAGGACAAGCCGCTGCGGCCGCCGGACGTCTTTTACGTTCCCACGCCTCCCGCAGTCGTCGACGCGATGCTGAAGATGGCGAACGTCACGAGCACGGACGTCGTCTACGACCTCGGGTGCGGCGACGGCCGGATCCCGATCGCCGCGGCGCAGAAGTACGGCGCGCGCGGCGTCGGCATCGACATCGATCCGGCCCGCATCGCGGAGGCAAACGAGAACGCAAAGGCCGCGGGCGTCACCGACAAGGTCACGTTCCTCAATCAGGATCTGTTCACGAGTGATTTGAAGGACGCCACTGTCGTGACGCTCTACCTGTTGCCGTCGCTGAACGAGAAGCTGATGCCGAAGCTCAAGGCCGAGTTGAAGCCGGGCACGCGCATCGTGTCCCACGCGTTCGATATGGGAAGTACGTGGCCCGCCGAGCAGCGGGAAGCAGTGGAAGGAAAAACGATCTACTTCTGGACAATCAAGTGAATCGCTGATCGCTAATCGCTAATCCTGAATCCTTAATCGTGAATCCTGAATCCCTTATCGTGAATCCTGAATCCCAACGTGCGAACTTTCCGAAAAAGGCTCTGGCGTCGGACCGATAAGCCGGGCGAGCGCACATCGGACATGCGAAAACTCGCATGCTCCGTCTTACAGCGTGCAATCCCACATGGAATTCGCGTCATCCGCAATGCGGGATTGAGGATTCAGGACTGGGGATGCAGGATCAAGGATTCGGGATCAGCGATGAGCGATCAGGGATTCGCTCCCCGTCCCAATTCGTGTGGGGGGCCTGATTTTCCACGAGCCATCCGTAGATTAGCTCGCCGTACGTGCGCCAGCGCATCTTCTTGCGCTCGTAAAACGGCACCAGTGCCTTCTGCACCTGCGGCAGGCGGTAGAACGGCACGCCCGGGAAGTAGTGGTGCTCGAGGTGATAGTTCGAATTCAGGTAGACGAAATCCCAGAACCAGTGGCCGCGCATCAGCGTGCCCCACTTCGCGGGATCCGTCGGATCGATGTCGTAATGCTGGCCGAGCCGGTTCAGTGTGAACGCGATCGGAAAAATGAAGAATACGGGAATGATGCTGGCGCGAAGCGTCGCGTAGAAGCCGAATGCATACCAAATCAGCGCGAGCGCTGAGAGATGGAAGAGCATCGAGATCTTCCGCTCGCGCGCGATGGCGCGCTGCAGCGGCGCGGGATACGTCAAGGACTCGCGGCGCGCAGCGCGGAAGTAAATCGGAAACAGCGCCGGCGTGCAGTACAGCAGCTTGTACCACCTCGCGTTGACCTTCGGCGACAGATGGTGCCGCTTCGGATCGTCTTCATCCGAGCCGAGCTCCGCGTGGTGATCCAGGTGCCACCGCGTGAACTGGCTCGCCGAAATGCCGCTGGGAATCGCGTAGAGAAAACCTAGCGCGCGTTCGAGCGCCGGACGCCGCCGATCGAAGACGGTGTGGTGCACGACCTCGTGCAGCAGCACGGTGAAATTGAAGACGGTGAACCCCTGCACGATCGCTACAGGAATCCAGATCAGCGGATTATCGAACCGAATCAACACCCACGTCGCGATCGCGAGGATCGCAAACTGGCGCGCCGCGACCGCCAGATGGCGGACGGGTTCCTTGCGGTGGAACTCCCGCATCTCGTCGCGCGAAATGGCGGCGCCCAGCTCCGCGCGGAGAGCTCCCGCGTGCTGGGAGTAATAGTGCTCTTTCACTGAACCTCAATTGTCTCACGGCCGTGAGCCCTTTACTCGGCGGGGATCTGCAGGCGGGGCCGGCCCATCCGTGTGAGGGCGACACCGGCGAGCACAGCCGCGGCCCCCGCAAGTTTCACCGGACCAATAGGTTCCCGGAGCCAGACGTAAGCCGTGATCATCGCGATGATAGGAAGCAGGTTCGAGTAGACCGACGTCCGCGCGCTGCCGATCTCACGAACCGCGGCATACCAGATCGTATAGGCGACGCAGATCGCGAAGAACGATGAATAGACGAGTTTGATCCAGGTGACCGTGCTCACCGAACTCCACGGCACGTGCGCGAGCCCCGTCGAAGCCAGCGGCACGTAGAGGATCGTTCCAAGGAGCATGGACAGCGCTGTCACACCGACAGGTGAATGGCGAATCATCAGCGGCCGCGCGCCGATCGTGTACAAGGCCCAGCATACGACCGCGCCAACGAGCATCGCGTCGCCGCGAATCGAGGCGCTGGTCACGTGCGCGCCACGGCCGACGACGACGTAGATCCCCAACAGCGACAGCAGCGTCCCGGCCCAGTGCAACGCACCGATGCGTTCCTTGCCCGACATCCACGACATCAGCGTGATCACGACGGGCGTGGACGACACGAGCAACGCGCCGTTGGCGACGCTCGTCTTGGCGAGGCCGCCGATGAACAAATATTGATAGAGACAGTGCCCCACGAAGCCAAGCCACGCGAGGCGGATCCAGTCTTCGCGGGTCACGGGCGCGGGCGTATGGAAGATGCTGGCGATTTCGCCGGCGCTGCCGCGCGCGTCGGCGTGCCGTGGCCTGAACCGCTTCACCATCAGGTTCGCGGCGACCATCACGCACGACGCCTCGACGAGACGCAGCGCGTTGAAGGCCTGGGGATCGAGTTCGCGGAACGCGGATTTGATGAGCGCGTAGTTCGTGCCCCAGATGATCGTCATCAGGAGCAGAAGCCAGTCGAGACGGGAGATGTGTGTCACGGATGTCGGTCCAGGTGCAGAGGCCCTGGGGATAGGACTGAATCCCAGCCTCCCTGCACCCGGCCCGAGTTATCGGTCTTTACGAGCCCCAGGCACCCTTGCCGAACGGCGCGACGAAGAAGATGATGAGCGAGATCAACAGCACATAAATGACGAGGGACTCGATCAGGACGAGACCCAGGATCAACGCGCCACGGATGTCGCCGGTCGCGCTCGGATTGCGCGCAATGGCCTCGGCGGCAGCGGCGATCGCCTTGCCCTGGCCGAGCGCGCCGAACGCCGCCGCGATGCCCAGCGGAAAGCTTGCCGCGACGAGCGACCACTTGATGATTTCCAGGCGCGCGGCGCCGGCGCCGGGCTCTTGCGCATAGAGCGGGAAGGCGACGCCTGCCATCACCATGAGCGCCGTTGTCCAGAAAGTCCGTTTGCTCACAACCAGTTCCTCCTAAGTAACCTGCTATGCCGCCGCCGGCGCCTCGCGGCCGGTCGGGGCGTCATGCCCATGCTCGTCGTGCTCGTGCTCCACGGCCACCGCTGCCTGCAGGTAGATGATCGACAGCAGCACGAAAATGAAGGCCTGCAACCCGCCGGTGATCAAACCGAGAAACATGAACGGCAGGGGAAAGATGAACGGAACGAGACTGCCGATGATCAGAATCACCATCTCTTCGCCGAAGATGTTGCCGAAGAGACGCAGCGAGAGGGAGAGTAGCCGCGAGGTGTGGCTGATCACTTCGATCACCAACATGAGAGGCGCCATCCAGACTGGCGCTCCAGGCGGCACGGCGAAGTGCTTCAGGTAATTGACCACGCCCTGCTTCTTGAAGCCCTGGAAGTGGTAGTAGATCCACGTGGTGATGGCAAGGCCGACGGTGACGTTGATGTTGCTCGTCGGCGCCGTCAGGCCCGGGATGAGGCCCGCGTAGTTGCCGAGCAGAATGAACAGCCCGAGCGTGGCGATGAGCGGCAGGTAGCGACGGCCGTCGGGACCGATCCATTCCTCGAGCAGGCCGACCACCGCCATCACGAGATCCTCGAGCACGATCTGGAACCTGCTCGGGTTCTCGACGCTGAGACGCGAGCGCATGATCAGGCTGACGATCGCCACGACCGCGATGATCAGCATCGTCATGACGAGGTGCGGCGGAATGACTTCCGGTCCTTCGACGTGAAAGCCGGCCGCCGCGAGCAGCGCGGCCACGGGCCGGCCGAGCACCGCGTTCACGGCCTCAACGATCCACAACGGATGTTCCTGCATCTACCTGCGCTTCAAAAGGGACCTGGCGGCCTCGACGAGCACTGCCGCCATGACCGAAGATGCGCCCGCTATCAGCCCCAACGGGGGCAGGCGCAAACGCGCAATCATAACGTACGCCAGAAAACCGAGTAAAGCGTAGCGCCCCGCTATCTTGAGCAGCGCGAAACCCGCGCGACGACGCGCGGCGAGATCGTCGATGCCGCCGCGAATCGAGACGAAGCTGATGCCGATCAGCAGTCCGCCCCCGAGCACCGCGGCGGGCGCGGTCCACTCGCGCGCGATCGCGGCGGCGATCGCGGTCATCACGAGACACGCGACGATGGCGTTGCGCTGAATTCGGTCGAGCACTACTTGATCGATTTCGACGCGCGGATGACGCTGACGACCCCGGCCGCCAGGCCGAGGAAGAATCCGATGAAGAAGCCCCAGTGGCCGGTGCCGATCCAACGATCGATCAGGAGACCTGCGCCGACGCCAAGGACGATCGAGATGACGAACGCCAGCCCGACGCTGCCGAGCGCTCCGAACGAGCGCATCGTCTCGAGATCCTTCTTCTCCATAGGTGCCTATTTCTTCCGCGGGGCAGGCGTCTTCGGCGCCTCGCCTGGCCCGCACGCGGCCTCTATTCCAAATCCTTCGATCTTCGGCGGTGGCGTCGCCTGCTTCGGCGGAGGGGCGGGCGTCTCGCAGTTGGCAGCAGCCTGCGCGGACCTGGCGGCGCGCACCCGGACGTAGACGCCGGCGCCCAAGGCCGCCGCGATGAGAATCGCAAAAATGACGAGGTAGAGGCGGCGGGTTCGTGTCACGCGGCACCCAGAATAAACCGGCTATACTCGATTAGAAAGACAACCATGAAATATGCCGTCTCCGCGCTGGCCCTTGCGGTCGCGTGGGCGTTCCCTCACTCCGTTCAGGCCCAGACGAAGCAAACCGACGTCTACGTCGGCGTTGTGGACAGCAAGGGAGAGCCCGTGACCGGCCTGACCGCCGCCGATTTCCGCGTTCGTGAGGACGGGGCCGCGCGCGAGGTGCTGAAAGTCGCTCCCGCATCAGCACCGTTGACCGTCGCGCTGCTCGTCGACGACACCCAGGCCTCGTCCCCTGCGACGCAAATGCTCCGAGAGGCGGTCGACGCTTTCATAACGGCGCTGTCGGGCAAGGGAGAGATGGCGATCGTCACGTTCGGCGAGCGTCCGACCATCGCCGTGGACTACACGACTGACACCAACAAACTGAAAGACGGCGCGAAGCGCATTTTCCCGCGCTCGGGCGCCGGCGGATACCTGATGGATGCGATCGTCGACGTCAGCCACGGCTTCAAGAAGCGCGAAGCTGCGCGTCCTGTCATTGCCGTGCTGATGCTCGAGGACGACATTGAGTTCAGCAACCAGTATTACGAGAACGTGGTCAGCGAGCTGATGAAGGGGGGCGGCGCCCTGCACGTCGTGTCGCTCGGGCAGCCCAACGCCAGCGTCTCGGAAGAAATCCGCAATCGCAACCAGGTCATTGCGATTGGCACCGAGCGGACGGGCGGCCGGCGCGACAACGTCCTCGCGCTGACGGCCGCCGCGCCGAAAATGAAACAGCTCGCCGCGGAGCTGCTGAACCAGTACGTCGTCACGTACGGCCGCCCCGAAACGCTGATTCCGCCAGACAAGATCGATGTGACGGTGTCGAAACCCGGACTGACGGCGCGCGCCCGCACACGCACGGGTCAGGCGCGAGCGAGGTAATGCGCCGTCGTTTCACCCTCGCCATCCTGTTCGCCGCGGCTGCCGCGGCAGCGCTCGGCGCGCAGGGGCAGCGGATTCGCAGCGGCGTCGAGCTCGTGTCACTCAACGTGACCGTGACGGACGGTTCCGGCAAGTACGTGTCCGATCTGACGCAAGAGGAATTCGAGGTCTACGAAGACGGCGCAAAGCAGAAGCTCACGTTTTTCTCGCGGACACAGCAGCCGATCTCCCTGGCGCTGCTGCTCGACACGAGCGCGAGCATGGACGAGCGAATGGCGATCGCGCAGGAAGCCGCGATTGGGTTCGCGCGGCAGCTTCACAAAGAAGACCAGGCGGAAGTGATCGACTTCGACAGCCAGGTGCGGATTCTGCAGGGTTTCACGAACGACTCGGCCACGCTCGAGAAAGCGATTCGGCAGACGACGCCGAACGGATCCACGTCGCTCTACAACGCGATCTACATCTCGCTGAAGGAACTGAAGAAGGTCAGGGCGGTCGCGACTTCCGATATCCGCCGGCAGGCGATCGTGCTGCTCTCCGACGGCGATGACACGTCGAGCCTCATCGAATTCGACGAGGTCCTGGATCTGGCGAAGCGATCCGAGACGGCCGTCTACTGCGTCGGCCTGCGGCAGGGGGAGATCGGGCGCCGCGAGTTCAAGGAAGCGGAGTTCGTGCTGAAACAACTGGCGAACGAGACGGGAGGCCGCGCCTATTTCGTGAGCGACGCCCGCGAGCTGCCGAAGATCTACCAGGCGATCTGGGACGAGCTCTCCAGCCAATACTCGATCGCGTATTCGTCCGGAAATCCGAAGCGTGACGGCGCATGGCGGCGCATCCAGGTTCGACTCCTGAGGCCGAGCACGTCTGCGCGCACGAAGCTGGGCTACTACGGGCCGACTGGATCATAGTGTTGTGACGATTGGTTCCTGGCTGCCGTTCGTGCTCTACGCCGCGGCCGCGGCCACTTACTTCGCGCATTTTTCCCGTCGCGAACCGAAGACCGGCCGCACCGCCACGGGACTTCTCGCCGGCGCCGCGCTCGCGCACACGTTTCTCATCGGCATGCAGACGATGGAGGCGGGTTACGCGCCGCTGGTCGGCACGACCGCGGCGGTCTCCGCGTTCGTCTGGCTGCTCGGTCTCGCCTACCTCTACGTCGAGCTGACGACGGAGGAACGCGCCATGGGCGTGTTCGTGACGACGCTGCTCGCGGTGCTGGCAATCCTGCCGGCGTTGAACCCGGCGACGCAACCGCGGCCGGCGCTGTTGCGCAGCCCGTTGTTCACGATTCACGTGCTCTCGATGCTGTTCGCGTATGCGAGCTTCGCGCTCGCCTTCGTCCTCGGCATCACCTACGTGCTCCTCTTCAAGGAGATCAAGGCGAAGCACCTGGGGTTCTTTTACACGCGCCTGCCATCGCTGCAGACGCTCGACGTGATGAACGGCCGCGCTGTTGTCGTCGGCTGGCTGTTCCTGACGTGCGGCCTCGTCATCGGCGGCGTCTGGGCAACACAGATCGAAGGATCGCTCGATCCGCGTGCGCAGGCGATGTCAGTGGCGGACCCGAAGATCCTGGTGGCGCTGATCTCGTGGGCGATCTACTCCTTCGCGCTCTTTGCGCGCCGCGCCATCGGCTGGACCGGACGGCGGGCAGCGTGGCTGTCCACGCTCGCCTTCGTGCTCGTGCTGCTGAATCTCGTTCCGGTCGGGTACTTCCTGACCCGGAGCCACAACTTCTAGACATGCGGCTGTTCGCCGTCGGCATCAGCCACCGGACCGCGCCGGTTGAACTGCGGGAGTGCGTGGACTTCGCGCGTCGTGGCCTGAGCGCGGCGCTGGCGGCGTTGAGCGCACGCAACCTGGCGCGCGAAGCGGTCGTGCTCTCGACGTGCAACCGCGCGGAGATTTACGCGAACGCCGAGTCGGACGCGGTCGCGGAGGCCTGCGGACGCTTTATCGGGGAGTACAACGGCGTCCCGTGGGAGATGGTGTCGCCGCACCTGGTGATTTATCGCGGCGCGGATGCGGTCAGTCACCTGTTCCGCGTTGCCGCGGGTCTCGACTCGCTGGTCGTCGGCGAGCCGCAGATTCTCGGCCAGGTCAAGAACGCCTATGCGACGGCGGCTGAAGTGAAGTCCACCGGCGCCGTGACCAATCGCCTCTTCACGGCGGCGTTCAGCGTCGGCAAACGCGTTCGCACCGAGACGCACCTCGGCGAGGGCGCCGTGTCGGTCAGCTACGCCGCGATTGCACTGGCGAAGAAAATCTTCCGCGACCTGAAAGGCTTGAACGTTCTCATCCTCGGCGCGGGTGAGATGGCGAAACTCACGGGCGTGCACCTCCAGGCGCAGCAGGTGAAACAGCTGACGATCGCCAGCCGGACGCTCGCGACAGCGGAACATCTCGCGACTCACCTTGGCGCAACTGCGGTGCCGTGGACTTCGCTGGGCGAGGCCCTGTCCAACGCCGACATCGTCGTCACCGCCACGGGTTCGACCGATCCGGTGCTGACGCGCGTGCGCGTCGAAGAAGCCATGCGGCCGCGCAGGGGACGGGCGCTCTTCGTCATCGACATCGCCCTGCCGCGCGACGTGGAACCCGGCGTTGGCGCGCTCGACCAGGTCTTTCTCTACAACATCGACGACTTGCAGGCGATTGTGAAAGAGAACCTGTCACGCCGCGCGACGGAGATCGAACGCGCCGAGTCGATCGTCCGCCAGGAGGTGGACAAGTTCGCGGCATGGATGCAGTCGCGCGAGGTGCTGCCGACCGTGATCGCGCTGCGGCAGCGGTTCGACGCGATCCGCCAGGCCGAGCTAAAACGTCTCGAGGGCAAGCTCGCGCCTCTCAGTCCTGAAGCGCGGGAGCGCGTCGACGAAATCACGCATCTCATCGTGGAAAAACTGCTGCTGACGCCCACCGAGCAGCTCAAGTCCACGCGCGACGAGACGCTCGCCATCACGTACACGGATGCCGTCAACCGGCTGTTCGCGCTGCAGGCTGCGAAGTCCGACGACGAGCCTGGCGAGTCGTCATGACCGGCACGATTCGCATCGGCACGCGCGGCAGCGCGCTCGCGCTCTGGCAGGCACGCACGGTCGCAGCGCTCCTCGAAAAACAAGGACGCACCGTCGAGCTCATCACGATCAAGACACAGGGGGACCGTATTCAGGATCGTCCGCTGTCGGAAACGGGCGGAAAGAACCTGTTCGTCAAGGAAATTGAAGACGCGCTGCTCGCGCGGAGGGTCGATGTCGCGGTCCACAGCGCCAAGGACATGTCCGTCGTTGTCCCCGGCGGACTCGGTATCGCGGCCGTTCTGCCGCGCGAGGATTCGCGCGATGCGCTGGTGCTCCGCGCAGGGCTCTCTCACCTCCCGGACGTACCGGCCATCGGCACGGGAAGCATCCGCCGCAGCACGCAGCTCGCCAAGCGCATGCCGGCTGCTCGGTTCCTACCGTTGCGCGGAAACGTCGATACGCGTCTCCGGAAGCTGGACGCCGGCGAGTTCGAC
The DNA here is from genome assembly GCA_035637115.1 of Vicinamibacterales bacterium. Lineage (GTDB taxonomy): Bacteria > Acidobacteriota > Vicinamibacteria > Vicinamibacterales > 2-12-FULL-66-21 > JAICSD01. The sequence continues at coordinate 5,685 of DASPXV010000156.1, read as the reverse complement.
GCGTTGGTGCTTGCGGTCGCAGGGCTCAAGCGTCTCGGCTATTCAGACCGCGTCTCCGAGGCCATTCCGCACGACGACTGCATCCCGGCCCCTTGCCAGGGCATCGTCGCGATCGAGACGCGCAAGGACGATCTGGACGATGCGGCATGGACCACGATTAATGACGCCGGCGCTCGCGCTGCCTTCGATGCCGAGCGCGCGGTCGTCGCTGCCCTCGGGGGCGGCTGCCAGCTCCCCCTGGGCGCCGTTGCCGTGCACGACGGGTCCGACCTCCTGATGCAGGCGATCGTGACGATGCCCGACGGGTCGCGCAGCATCAAGCGGCAGGCGCGCGGGCCAGCCGCGACACCGGACGAGCTCGGCCGCAGGCTGGCGAAAGATCTCGAACAAGGGGGCGCGCTGGCGATACTGAATTCATTACGATAGAAGCGCATGCCCAACAATCCGTGTGTCTACATCGTCGGCGCCGGCCCCGGGGATCCCGGCCTGATCACCGTCCGCGGCCTGCGACATCTGCAATCCGCGGACGTTGTCGTGTACGACCACCAGGTGCACCCCCGGCTGCTCCGCTCCGCGCGCGCGGACGCGGAGAAGATCGACGTCGGCCCCGCGGCGCCCCGCGCGCTGGATCAGGACGCGATTTCGCTGCTGCTCGTCGAGAAAGCGCGCGAGGGAAAGAGCGTCGTCCGCCTGAAATGGGGCGATCCGTTCGTGTTCGATAGCGGCGGCAAGGAAGCACTGTTCCTGCACGAGCAGCAGATTCCTTTCGAAGTCGTCCCGGGCGTGCCCGCTACTGTCGGCGTACCCGCCTACGCGGGCATTCCGATCACATATCCCGGCGCGGGCGACACGGTGACGCTCGTCCGCGGGCACGAGGCGGAGACCGACGATCCGCCGAACGTCGACTGGCAGCGCCTCGCCGGCCTCGACGGCAGCCTGCTCTGTTATGCAGGAGCGAAGCAGGTCGAGACAATCACGCGCGCGCTGTTGTCGAGCGGGCGCTCGCCGGAGGAATCCGCCGCCCTGGTCTACGGCGGGACGACGGCCGCGCAGGAAACAATCGTCGGCACGCTCGAAACGATTGCCGCCCGCGCTCGGCAGCAGGATGCGGCGATGCTGGTGATCGGCCGCGTCGCGGGCTTGCGCGAGCATCTGCGATGGTTCGACGATCGTCCGCTCTTCGGGCGGCGCATTGTCGTGACGAGGTCGCGCGAACAGGCGGGCGAGCTCGTCGACATGCTCGAAGAACGCGGAGCGGAAGCGATCCAGGCGCCGACGATCCGGATCGCACCTGCGGAAGATGTCGCCGCACTCGATCGCGCCTGCGAGGACGCCGGCGCATACAACTGGATCATCTTCACGAGCGCGAACGCGGTTGAACACTTCATGCAGCGCCTGCTCGCCGTCAGCGACGTGCGCGAGCTGAAAGGCGTGCGGCTCTGCGCGATCGGCCCGTCAACAGCGCAGCGTCTCGCCCGCTATGGGATGCGGGTCGATCTGACGCCGGAAGAGGCGCGTTCCGAAGCGGTGATTGAAGCGATCAAGGCCACGGGGACGCTGAAGGACACGCGCTTCCTGCTGCCGCGCGCAGACATTGCGCGCGAGGTCCTGGCGGATCAGTTGCGCGACGCCGGCGCTGACGTCAGCGAAGTCGTCGCGTATCGCACGCTGCTCGCCGGCGGCGAGCGCGACGGCGATCACGATATCTATCGCATGCTGCTCGATCGACAGATCCACGCCGTCACGTTCACCAGCGCGAGCACGGTGCAGAACTTCGCCAGGATCTTCGGCGAAGAGCAGGCGGCCGACCTGCTCAATACGACGGTCGTCGCTTCGATCGGTCCTGTCACCGCCGAGGCGGCGCAGCAGCTCGGGATTCAGACGACCGTCATGCCCGCGCGCTACACGATTCCGGATCTGGTGGATGCGCTCGTGGAGCATTTCGCTTCGCAGTTGGCCGTTGGCAGTAGGCAGTAGCCAGTAGCCAGTAGCCAGTTCTGGACTGAGTTAGCCCACGTCGCCAGTGGACTGGGTTAATTAGTGGGTGCGACAGAGACCTCCTGAGCTCCTGCTCTCCTGGTCTCCTGCAAGAGGACAAGCAGTATCTGTATGGCGACCAAGCTCGAATCGAAGGCTACGCACGGGACGCTCGATCTGCGGCATCGACCTCGACGGCTGCGGCGATCGGCGGCGATGCGCGCGATGGTGCGCGAAACTCGATTGAGTCCCGACAACTTCCTCTATCCCCTGTTCGCCGTTCCTGGGGAAGGAAAGCGCAAAGAAGTCAGCTCGATGCCCGGCGTATACCAGCTGTCGGTGGACGAGATCGTGAAGGAAGCCGCGGCCGCGAAGGCGGACGGCGTGCCGGGTGTGCTGCTCTTCGGACTGCCGGAATCGAAGGACATTGTCGGCAGCGGTGCGTCGGATCCGGAAGGTGCGGTCCAGAGCGCCGTTCGCGCGCTCAAAAAGGAAGTTCCCGGCCTGCTCGTCGTGACCGACGTGTGCCTGTGTGAATACACGTCGCACGGGCACTGCGGCATTCTCGACGGCGAAGAGATTCTCAACGACATCACCGTCGAAGAGCTCGGGCGTGCTGCGCTGTCACATGCGGCGGCGGGAGCGGACATCGTCGCGCCGTCGGACATGATGGACGGGCGCGTCGGGCGGATACGCGAGATGCTCGATCACTCCGGCCACACGCAGGTCGCGATTATGTCTTACGCGGCCAAGTACTGCTCGGCGTTTTACGGGCCGTTCCGCGATGCGGCGGACTCCGCCCCCGCGTTCGGCGATCGCCGCTCGCACCAGATGGACCCCGCGAACGTCGAAGAAGCGCTGCGCGAGGTCGCCCTGGATCTCGACGAGGGGGCCGACATCGTCATGGTGAAACCCGCGGTGGCGTATCTCGACGTGATCGCGCGCGTGAAGGAAGAGTTCGGTGTGCCCGTCGCGGCGTACCACGTCAGCGGCGAGTACGCGATGCTGAAGGCGGCGGCGAGAAACGGCTGGATCGACGAGCCGCGCGCGATGATGGAGACGCTGACGTCGATCCGCCGCGCCGGCGCCGAGATCATCATCACCTACTACGCGCGTGAGGCGGCGCGCACCCTGGGGTCAGGTCTGTAAATCGCCCCGAACCGGTGCCAGGCCTCGACCTGGCACCGGTCTGGGGCGATTTGCAGACCTGGCCCCCAGTCACCAGTCACAACGCGGCGACAATCAGCGTCGCGTCGTCCTCGTAAACACCCGAGTTGAAGGACTCGACCTCTCGAAGCATCGCGGCGAGCATCTCCTCCGCCGACAGCGCGCGGTGGCGAAGAGCGGCGTCGGCAAGACGATCCTCGCCATACTCGTCTCCCCCCGGGTTCCGGCCTTCCGTGATGCCGTCGGTGTAGAGGACGAGCCGATCGCCTGCGGCGATTGAAAAGTCGCCCTGCTCGTACAAGCTCTCGGCAAACACGCCGAGCACGGTGCCGGTCGGCACGAGCGTGTCGACGCGGCCGGATCCACGAACGAGGAGCGGTGGATTGTGCCCCGCGTTGGCATAAGTGAGCTTCCGCGCCGCCACGTCGATGCGCACGTAGCAGAACGTCACGAAGCGTCCGCTGGCCATGTTGCGACACAGCAGCCGGTTGACGCTCGTACACACCGCGCCCGGGGCCGTGCCTTCCTGCGCAAATGCGCGAACGGCGGCCTGGAGATTGGACATGAGCAGCGCGGCCGGCACGCCTTTTCCCGCCACGTCCGCGATCGACAGTCCGACACCGCCGCTCGGAAACGTCAACGCATCGAAACAGTCGCCGCCGACGCCGTTGGCGGGCTGCCACGATGAGGCGAGTTTCACGCCGGCTGTCTGGGGCATCGCGGCCGGCAGCAGCCCGCGCTGGATGAGGCGCGCGTCCTCGAATTCGCGCTGCTGCTTCGCATCGCGCCGCTTCATCGCCTGGGAGTCCTCGATCTCGCGCTGCAGGATCTCGAGCAGCGTGACGTCTTCCCACGGCTTCTGCACGAAGCTCTTGGCCCCGAGCCGCATGGCCTCGACCGCGGTGTCCACGCTCCCCCATCCGGTCATGACGACGATCGGCAGCGCCGGATCGTGCGCGCGAACCTGCGGTATGAGCTCCAGCCCTTCTCGCCCCGACGTCGTATCCCGGCTATAGTTCAGATCCATCAGCAGCAGGTCGAACGGACGGTCGCGCAGTCGATCGAGCACCGCGTCGGTGGAGCTGACGAACTCCGGCTCGTAGCCTTCGCCGGTGAGGAGCCATCGCAACGCTTCGAGCACGTCCGGCTGGTCGTCGGCGACGAGCACGCGCGCGGCGGTCTGGGGGCGGGTGGCGGCCATGCTGGTATACATGCGCGGCAGTTTGCAGGAACAAGGGGCGTACCATGCAGCTGCGGGCGGAAACACGACGTTTTCGTTCGGCGCCGCGCCGCCGGGTCGCGCCGGCGGGACGGACGAGTCGCGCGGGCGCGACAGCAAACATTAGACGCTGCAAGCCGTCTATCGGGACGGCAAACCGCACCAGCTCCTCGTCTTCGCCGACTTGAGCCGCGCGCTCCGCGAAGAACAGCAGCTCGCCTGGCAGCGCATCGTCCGCGTGCTCTCGCACGAGATCAACAATTCGCTGACGCCGATCAAGTCGATCGCGCATAGCATCAAGAGAATGATTTCGCGCATTCCCGACGTGCCGCGCGCCGCCGAGATCCAGGACGGCCTCAACCTGATCGAAACACGATCGGGCGCGCTGGGCAGGTTCCTGCGGCAGTACGCACAGCTCGCGAAGCTGCCGAAGCCGCAGGAGCGTCCGATTCAGATCCTGCCGCTGGCGCGGCGGATCGCGGAGCTCGAGAGCCGGCTGCCGATCGCGCTGCGCGCGTCCTCCGACGTGCAGGTCGAAGCCGACCCCGATCAACTCGAGCAGCTCCTGATCAACATCGTCCGCAACGCGGTGGATGCGACACTCGAGACGGGCGGACAGGTCTGGATCGACTGGACGAAGAGCGACGGTTACCTGCAGGTCACGGTCGAGGATGAAGGACCTGGCCTGCCGGACACGTCGAACTTGTTCGTTCCGTTCTTTACGACCAAGCCGCAAGGGTCGGGGATCGGGCTGGCGCTCAGCCGCCAGATTGCGGAGGCACACGGCGGAACGCTCTCGCTCGAGAATCGCACGCCCGAAAGGGGCTGTCGCGCGACCCTTCGCCTCCCCCTATGAAGCGATGGGGACCGTACATCGCCATTGCGGGTGTCACGGCGTTCGTCGCCTGGCTGGCATTCGTCGCGCTGGCGCCCGACGCCGTCTATTCGGGTGACTTCGGCGTCAAGTTCGTCCAAGCGAAGGAACTGTACGACCATCATTTCAGCACGCTGCGGATCGACTACCGCGGCGCGTTTCTCGATCCCGGCAAGAAGTTCTCCCCGCTCAGGCCTCCTTTCGTCTTCGTGACATCTGCCGGCATGCAGGCGATCTTTCCGCCGGCGGCAGCCGTGCTGCAGGCGATCTTTGTTCCCCTCGGCGGCATGATCGGGATGCGCATTCTCTCCGTGATCGCCGTTGCAGTCGCCCTCTGGGCGACGTGGCGGCTCGCTCCGCGGGGCTGGGCGGGCGCGACGCTGCCGCTCGTGACTGGATTGGCCACGCCGCTGTGGTTTTACGGAGTCATCGAGTCGGAACATGCGCC
>DASPXV010000155.1:0-18627 GCA_035637115.1 Vicinamibacterales bacterium | reverse complement strand
CGCCGACCCGCACGCCTCGCGGCTCCGCATGGAAGAGCACCTCGATTGCGGCAGCCGGCTCATGAAGGACGCGCTCCTGCGCGGACAGATCCTCGGGGTCGGCCTGTAGGCATTCCGCTTGCTGTATACAGCCCGTATTCTTGGCTGGTAAATGGACAACTCGAACAGACCCAGCTAGTTTCACGCGGAAGGATCCCACGCGCCACAAGGCCGACACGCAGTATCAGCGCTGGGGCGGAACGGTCGGCGGCCCGCTGGTCCAGGACAAGATGCACTACTTCTTCAGCCTGGAGCGCTTCTCGATCGATCGTGCGAACATCATCAACATCACCGCGCGGCCGGATTTAAACGACACGCACGACGACATGCACCTCGAGCTGAACGAAGGTCCGACGTCGTTCGATACGCGCCATAACTTTGTGGTGAGCGGCCAGGCGCTCGTGCCGCATACGGGGGGATTGAACGTGAGCTGGGTCGTGCGTGCGCTCAGCGGCTCGCCGTTCAGCCTGACCAACAACAACATCGACTCGGATCGCAACGGCAGCCAGTCGGAACCGTTGCCCGCAGGTGATTACACAGGGACAGCGCAGAATGTGGATCTCTACACCGTCAAGGGTTACGAGTCCAAGCGGAACGGCGCCTACGGCCCGGGTTTCATGAACGCCGATCTGCGGCTCGGCTATCGCTTCGGCCTGTCGCAGACCCGCCGCATCGAAGTGTTCGCGGACATCTTCAACGTGACCAACCGCGTGAATTTCGCGAACCCGTCGGGTAACTCGGGAACGGCATTAACGCTCCTGGTCCTTAACTCGTACAACACGAGCTACTCGCCTCGCAAGCTGCAGCTTGGCGCGCGAGTCCAGTTCTAATCGGCAGTCAGCAGTTCGCAGTTAGCGGTTCGCAGGAGCGCCGAGCTTCGGTTCGGCGCTCCTTTTCATGTACGCTTGATGCGATGAGTCCGGCTGTTCGCGCGCTTCTGCCCTACGTCAACCGATATCGGCGCGCCTTTGTCATCGGCTTCGTCTGCGTCATCTGCACGACGGCCTTCCAGCTCCTCGGTCCGTGGGTTCTGAAGTACGCGATCGACGACCTGAACACCGCAGTCACACGCGAGAAGCTGGTCGTGTACGCCGGCTTGCTGCTTGCCATCTCGTGCGTGCGCGGGCTGTTTCTGTTCCTGATGCGCCGGATCATCATCAGAGCGTCGCGAAACATCGAGTTCGACATCCGCAACGACTTCTTTGCCCGGCTCGAGCAGCAGCCGCCGGGTTACTACCAGGCGCGCCGCACCGGTGACCTGATGTCGCGCGCCACGAACGATCTCAATGCCGTTCGCATGATGATCGGTCCCGCGATCATGTACTCGACGAGCACCTTGCTGGTATTCATCGTCGCCATCGCGCTGATGCTGACGATCGACGTGCGCCTGACGGTCATTGCCCTCATCCCGCTGCCGTTCGTCACGATCGTCGTCCGCTACTTCGGCTCCGCCATCCACAAGCGGTTCGAGCAGATCCAGGCGCAGCTCTCGGATATCAGTGCGGTTGTCCAGGAAGCGCTCTCGGGTGTCCGCGTCGTCCGCGCCTATCGTCAGGAGGAACACGAGCGCGAGCGGTTCCGGCTGACGAACGAGGAATACCTCCGCCGCAACCGGGTGCTGATCCGGCTGCAAGGGGCGTTCTACCCGAGCATGACGCTCTTTCTCGGTTTCGGCTCGCTGCTCGTGCTCTGGCTCGGAAGCCGCGAGGTGATTCGCGGGTCGATTTCCCTCGGGGAGTTCGTCGCGTTCAACGGGTACCTCGTCATGCTCGCCTGGCCGATGATCGCGTTCGGCTGGGTGACGAACATCCTGCAGCGCGGCCTCGCATCGTGGGGCCGCATGCTCGATGTCCTGCAGCACGAGCCGGCGATCAGCGATGCGACGGCCACCGCGGCCGGCCGCGACGCGGCAATGGACGGCGCGATCGAGTTCCGTAACCTGACATTCGCGTACCCAGGCACCGAACGTCCGGTGCTGGAGGATGTAACCCTGCGCATCGCGCCGGGCCAGACCGCCGCGTTCGTGGGCGCAACCGGCTCAGGAAAGTCCACGTTGATCAACCTCCTGCCGCGGCTCCATGAACCGCCGCCGGGAAGCGTGTTGATCGGCGGCGTGGACATCCGCGAGATCCCGCTCGCGCGACTGCGCGCCGCGATCGGCTTCGTGCCGCAGGAGCCGTTCCTTTTCTCGGCCACGATTGGCGAGAATGTAGCCTTCGCGGTAGATGGTCACCATCGAATTGCGGAAGCCGCGGCGGTCGCGCGGCTGGATAAGGATGTCGCTGACTTTCCGCGCGGGTTCGAGACGATGGTGGGGGAGCGAGGGATCACGTTGTCGGGCGGCCAGAAGCAGCGCACTGCACTGGCGCGTGCGGTCATCGTCGATCCGAAGATTCTGATTCTCGATGACGCGCTCTCGGCGGTGGATACGTATACCGAGGAAGAAATCCTGTCGCGCCTGCGCGTTGTGATGCGACAGCGCACGTCAATTATTGTGTCTCACCGCATCTCGACGGTCCGGGACGCCGACCAGATATTCGTTGTGCAGGCCGGCCGCGTCGTGGAGAGAGGCGCGCACGCGGAGCTCGTCGCGCGGAACGGGCTCTACGCCGCGATGTATCGCAAGCAGCTGCTCGAAGAGGAGCTGCAGGCATCCTGATGTCGGCGCAGGACGAAGACGTCGTCGGCAAGGCCTACGATGCGCGGCTGATGCGGCGGCTGCTGCACTACCTGCGGCCGTACTCGGCGCACGCAGCGGTCGCACTCGCGGCGATCATCGCCAACTCGATGCTGCAACTGGCGCAGCCGTACCTGATGAAGCTGGCGATCGATCGCTACATCCCGACCGGTAACCTTGCCGGCGTGGACCGGATCGCGCTGGGGTATTTCGCGATCCTGGTCACCGGCTTCGCGCTCGAATTCATCCAGACGTGGCTGCTGCAGGGCATCGGGCAGCGCATCATGTTCGACATGCGTATGCAGATCTACGCGCACCTGCAGCGCCTCGATCTTCGCTTCTACGATCGCAATCCCGTCGGCCGGCTGATGACGAGGGTAACCACAGACGTGGACGTCATCAACGATCTTTTCACCTCCGGCGTCGTCTCCGTGTTCGGCGACGTGTTCACGCTCGCCGGGATCATGATCGTGATGCTGACGATGAACTGGCGGCTGGCGCTCGTGGCGTTTGCCGTCCTGCCGCTGATCGTCGTGGTCACGCAGTGGTTCCGGCGGAACGTGCGCGAGTCCTACCGGACCGTTCGCAGGCTGATCGCGCGGATCAACGCTTCCCTGCAGGAGCACATCACCGGAATGGCGACGGTGCAGCTGTTCCGCCGCGAGGCCCGCGCGTACGAGCGATTCGAGGGGATCAACGAGGAGCATCGGAAGGCGAACGTCGATTCGATCTTCTACTACGCTGTGTTCTACCCGGCGATCGAGATTATCGGCGCGCTCGCGTCGGCGCTGACGATCTGGTACGGCGGCCGGTCGGTGCTGCAGGGATCGCTGACGCTCGGATCGCTCGTCGCGTTCCTGCTCTATTCGCAGCGCTTCTTCCGGCCGATCTCCGACATGTCGGAAAAGTTCAACATTCTGCAGGCGGCGATGGCGTCCTCCGAACGCATCTTCAAACTGCTCGACGAACCCGTTCACGTCGCTAATCAGGCGTCCCCTGTGCGCGTGGCGCCCCACCGCCGCACCGGGCACATCGTCTTCGACCATGTCTGGTTCGCGTATAACCCTGCGGACACCGGCGAGCCGGACTGGGTGTTGCGCGATGTGTCGTTCGAGGTCGCGCCCGGCGAGCGCGTGGGGATCGTCGGAGCTACCGGCGCGGGAAAGTCGACGCTCATCAACCTGCTGCTGCGCTTCTACGACGTGACGCGCGGGCGGATTCTCGTGGACGGCGTCGACGTCCGTGAACTCGATCTCCACGACCTGCGCGCGCTCTTCAGCCTCGTGTTGCAGGACGTGCACCTCTTCACCGGAACGATCGCGGACAACATCCGCCTCGGCGCTGTGTCGATCGGGGATGCTGAAGTGCAGGGCGCCGCCGCGGCGGTACACGCGGACTCCTTCATTGCGCGCCTTCCGGGCGGCTACGCCGCGCCTGTCGCCGAGCGCGGTTCGACGCTGTCAGTCGGCCAGAAGCAGCTGCTCTCGTTTGCCCGCGCCCTCGCGTTCGATCCGCGCATTCTCGTGCTCGATGAGGCGACCTCGAGCGTCGACACCGAGACCGAGATCCTGATCCGCGACGCGCTGCATGTCCTGATGTCCGGCCGCACGACGATCGCCATCGCGCACCGCCTCTCGACGATCCAGGACATGGACAAGATTCTCGTCCTGCACAAGGGGCACCTGCGCGAGTCCGGCACACACCAGCAGCTCCTCGCGCAGCGCGGGATTTACTTCAAGCTGTATCAGCTTCAGTACAAGGATCAGGAGACACGCAACGGAACGCTTGTCACGCACGATCTCACGCCGAGCGCGCAGAGCCCGCAAAGGCCGTAAATCAAAGAATTAGCAAGAAGCCCTGCGTCCTCTGCGAGCTTTGCGTGAGAACGTACGTAACAGGCGTCGTTAGCGAATTTCGATCGGCCGCGACGGCAACGGCGCGGTCGCGGCTGCGGCTTCGCGCTGGCGGAAGAGGCGCTCGATCAGCGTTGGAGTGCTGGCCTTCGGGTTCCAGCCCAGTCGCAGCACGTTGATGGCGATGTCGCGGCGGCCAAGCTGCAGCGCCTCGTTACAGCTCCACATGTAGATGTCGACGTGGCGCCCCTGGACCGCGGGCCCGGTATCCATGATCGTGTAGATACCGTTATAGCGTTCCCCGAGCCTGTAGACCTGGATCACGGATCCGACAGGGAGCAGTTCAGGATCCGCCGCCGCGATCCCGGTCCGGACGTTGACCCCGGACGCCGTCGTCGTCCCCTTGCAGTAGGCCGTCGCCGTGAACCGGAGGTTGGTCGCGCGCGCCGGGAGCGGTTCCTCCTCCGGGGCGGTCCGCCCCAGTCCCGGCATCGGGATGTAGTGGAAGTCCATCACCTTGGCCTCGTACATGAGGACAAAGGCGACCGCGACGGTGGCCGTCGCCGCGAGCTTCCGTCCGAGCGAACGGGATATTGAAATGAGCATCGGCGGTTCGGCCTACAGACGGGCTGGGCCCGGGCCACCTCCAACTATAGGGGGGCTCCGGCTTTCAGTCAAAGGCCCGAACACGCCACGGACAGTATTGTAAGTTACTGATTCTGCTTGCCTTGCGCCTGGTGTTCCAGCCGCCGGCGATGCGCGATGATCATCGCCAGCGACACACGATAGGCGATCAAGGAGAGGACGATAGCGCCGATCATGGAGCCGAGGCCGAAGCCCCAGAGCAAGGGGGTCAGGACGTGGGCGAGGCGGCGAAAATCCGCCCACGACGCGTCCGTCAGGGCGGCCGAAAGTTCGCTGAGGAGCCCGGGGGGGACCTGGACGCGCAGGATCGCCGCGCCGAGCACGGTCGCCAGCGTGTAATAGGCCGGCAGTATCCACGGCAGGTTCGAGTAAATCCCGAGCAGAACCGCGACGCGATTGAGGTTCAGGGCGAACGCGAACACGAGGCCCAGAATCGTATGCAGCCCGAGGAATGGCGAGAAGCCGAAGAAAATCCCGAGCGCATAGGCTGCGGCCGTCCGCTCCGGAGTGTCATGGGTGTGGAGCATCTGGTCGAGCCAGCGGCGAATGCGTCGCGACGGCTGCATGGCTAGAAGTGGACGAACCCCTGCGGAAGCGGTTCCACACTGCCGTCTTTGACGATCGCGAGCTCGTGCTCTGTCGTCAGAACGCCGATTCGAGTGACCGGCACGCCACGGCCCTGTCGCGCCACGGTCGCCAAACGACCGCGTCCGCGCCGCGGAACCGCGAACAGCAGCTCGTAGTCGTCGCCGCCCGCCGCCGCCGCCCTGACCGGATCCTCTCCCCCGTGCTGGAACCACGCGCGCGCCGCGGAAGGAATCGGCAGCGAAGCTGCATCGATACGCGCGCCAAGTCCGGACGCCTCTGCGATTTGGCGGACTGCATCCGCGAGGCCATCGCTGAGATCCATGCACGCCGTCGCGGCGCGGTTCCGGCCGAGCAGCGCGCCGACGCGGACGCGTGGCTGGGGACGCCGATGCCGTTCCGCGCAGGCTTCGATGCCGTCAATCGGCGCCCGCGCGCCATCGCGTAACCATCCGAGTCCCGCGGCCGCGGCACCGACCTCGCCGGTGACGTAAAGCTCCTCGCCGGCGCGCGCGGCGCCGCGCGTCAGCACGTGGCGCCGCCGCACGAACCCCGTAACGGTGACGTCGACGAACAGGGGACCGGGAGACCGCGTGATGTTTCCGCCGGCGAGCGCAACGCGCGACTCGGCGGCGAGCGCGAGGAAGCCGTCGATCAGTTCGTCGAGATCCGCCGCGCCGAGCGCCGCGGGCAGTCCGAGAGAGAGCAGGGCAAGGCGCGGCGTGCCTCCCATCGCGGCAATGTCGGAGAGGTTGACGGCCAGCGCTTTCCAGCCGACGTCACGCAGAGTGCTGAAGCGGCGATCGAAATGGATGCCTTCGACCACCGCATCGGTGGTCAGGATTTCGAGGGCGCCGCGCTCCGGTTCAACAACCGCCGCGTCGTCGCCGATCCCGACGGCAAGCCAGGACGGGTTCTGCGGGAGCCGCGCCCGGATCGCGGCGATCAGGTCGCGCTCACCGGGCGTATTCAACAGCCCGGGTTTCACGGATGACAGTTACCTTGATCTGGCCCGGATATTCGAGCTCGTTTTCAATGCGCTTGGCGATGTCCTTCGACAGCCACACGGTGGCTTCATCGGACACGCGATCGCTTTCGACCATGATCCGGATTTCGCGCCCGGCCTGGAGTGCAAAGGCCTTCGAGACGCCTTCGAATGAATCCGCGATGCTCTCGAGCTTCTCGAGACGCTTCACGTATGACTCGAGGATGTCGCGGCGCGCACCAGGACGGGCGGCGGAGATCGCGTCGGCCGCCTGCACGATCATCGCCTCGAGCGACGGCCAGTCGATGTCCATGTGGTGCGCGGCGACGGCCTGGAGTACGGGTTCACTCTCGCCGTGCTTGCGCAGGAACTCGAGGCCGAGCTCGAGATGCGTGCCCTGCAGGTCGCGATCGATCGCCTTGCCGATGTCGTGCAGGAACGCGGCGCGCGCCGCGACGTGACCGTTCAGACCGAGCTCCTTCGCCATGATGCCAGCAAGGAACGCCACTTCGCGCGAGTGGTTGAGGACGTTCTGGCCGTAGCTGGTGCGGAACTTCAATCGTCCCATCAGCCGCAGCACTTCGGGGTGCAGGTCGTAGAGACCGAGCTCGAACGCCGCCGCTTCCCCTTCCTTGCGGACGGTTTCCTCCATTTCCGCCTTGACCTTCTCGACGATCTCCTCGATCCGCGCGGGATGGATGCGCCCGTCGGCAATGAGACGCGCGATCGCCTGGCGCGCGACTTCGCGGCGGAAGGGATCGAACGACGACAGGATGATCGCGCCGGGCGTATCGTCGACGATCAGCTCGACGCCGGTCGCCTGTTCGAGCGCGCGGATGTTCCGCCCCTCGCGGCCGATGATGCGCCCCTTCATGTCGTCGCTCGGCAGGTCGAGCACCGAGACGGTGGTTTCGATGGCGTGGTCGGCGGCGCTGCGCTGGATGGCGTCCGTGATGATCTGCTGCGCGCGCTGGGCGGCGCTTTCACGCGCCTCGTTCTCGAGGCGCTTGACGAGATTGGCCGCGTCGCGCCTGGCGTCCGCTTCGATCTGCTTCAGCAGCAGGTCGCGCGCTTCTTCCGCGGTCAGGCTCGCGACGCGCTGCAGCTCGCGCTGCCGGTCGGCAAGGATCTGCTCGCTGCGCGTGGCGGCGGCTTCGGTTCTCTTCTGGAGATCCACCAGCGCTGCCTCGCGGACGCGCAGGTCGCGCTCGAGCTTCTCCGCGTCGGTGATTTTATCGGCGAGCGTGCGCGTGCGGTCGGCGAGCGCCTGCTCGAGACCGATGATTTCCTGCTGGCGCTCGCGCGCTTTCTGCTCGGCCTCGGAGAGGAGCGTATGCGTGCGCTCGCGCGCTTCGAGCTGCGCTTCTTTCTTGAGGGAATCTGCTTCGCGCTGCGCCTGCTGGCGCAGCTGGCGGACCTGCTCTTCCGCGCGGCCGATGGTTTCGGCCGCGATCCGCTTGCGGCTCGCCATCCACCAGACGAAGGCGCCGATGCCGACAACGTCGGCGGCCGCCGAAACACCCAGGGTGAGGTACACGGCGGTCGGGCTCATCGTACCTTCTATCTGTTAACGGCGACGTCGCCGGAGTGGAGGAAAAGGACCCCGCTTTGCCGTGTGGGGAGGTCGTTTGAACCTGGGTTAAACCAGGTGGAACCGCCGTAGCTCGCCGCGCATCAGGCTTCCTCTTACAGAGGCATGCACACAGCGCGGCGCCGCGATTCGCTTAGATGGAACATTGGCTCAAAGCGAGCCTCCGAATACCATCACGAGCAAAGCAGGGAGCTCGAAAACTCCAGGGAGGATCTTAGTGTGAACCGGCGGCCCGGGCAAGAGGTTCCGCTTCGAGCGCCAGATCCAGCATGCGCTCGAGTTCGAGCGCGCGCTGCGTGAAATCCTGCGTTTGCGCCGATCCTTCCTGTCGGGCGCGGAAGCACTCGTCGGCGATGTTGAGGGCCGCGAGGACCGCAATCTTCAACGTGTCCCCGGCGGGCGACTCCCGCGCCGCGAGCTGCATCTTGTGCTCGACGTACGCGGCGAGGTCCGCCACATAGGCGGCATCGAGCTGGCTGCGGATCGGATACCGCATGCCGTTGATCTCGACGCTGACCAATCGTCCCTCATCCTTCGCCATTGAACCCCTTACAGATTCAACGCTTCAATCTGCTTGAGCATGTCGTCCACGCGGCCGCGGATCTGCTCGCGCTCCTGGCGCAGGGCGGCGAGCTCCGAGCCGGTGCCTTCCGCCTCGGCGATGCGCCCGCGCGCTGCGTCGAGCTCGGCGCGGAGCCGCACGTTTTCGTCGTTCGCCCGCGCGTACTCGGCTCGCGTCCGGTCCAGTACCGCGACCAGTTGCTTCAGTTTCTGCTCGAGGCGATCGATCGCCTCGAAGTCCACTGCCGGGGTCGCTACTGCCGCTTTTGCCATCGAATCATCTCCGGTGGCGGGTCCGTGACCCGCCTGCTATCGTCGGGTCGCGCCGTGCGCGCTCGCCAGCGCCGCGACGACCGTCTCCATCGCCTGGTCGACTTCCGCGTCCGTGAGCGTGCGTTCCGGCGATCGGAACGTCAGACGCAGCGAGAGGCTTACTCGTCCCTCGGGAATGCCCTTGCCGCGATACCGATCGAATTCGATCGCGTGCACGAGCGTCGACGGCGCCGACGAGCGGATAGTGCCACGAACCGCTGCGGCAGGCAAGGCGCTATCGACGAGAACCGACAGATCGCGCACGACTGACGGAAACCGCGGCAGCGATTCGGCGCGCAAATCGTCCCTGGCGTGCGCGGCCGCGAGCGCGTCGACGTCGAGCTCGAAAGCCCAGAGCGCTTCTCCACTCGGAAAGCCTCGGCTCGTCAGCAAGGCTGGAGTGACTTGGCCGATTATCCCGATCTTCCGGCTAAAGCCGGAAGCCACACTGCTGGGATGAGAGGTCCCAGTCAGAGTGGCTTCCGCCTTTAGGCGGAAGGCGATCTGTGCCGATCGACCCGGAACCAAGTAAGAGACGTCCGCGGGTACGAGCTCAATTTCCGCGCCGACAGCGGCGCCAATCGCTTCGACGACGCCCTTCACGTCGTAGAAGTCCGCGTCGCGCGCGGCGCCGGACCAATGCGCCGGCGCGCCGGGGCCCGCCCAGACGCCGGCGACCGCGCGGGTCTCACCAGCCACGGTGAACCGCGCGCCGGTCTCGAACAGACGGATCTCCGCGCGGCCGTGCCGGCGATTGTGCGACGCCGCGTCAATCAGCCCCGGCAGCAGCGATGGCCGCAGCACGGCGAACTTCTCCGACAATGGATTGGCCAGTGCCACGATCTCGTCCGCACGTTGTGCCGTTTTCGGCGCAACGTCGGTCCATTCGCCGCCTACGAAGGGTGCGAACGGCGACGCCGCGGCCGACTCGATGAATGAGAAGGTCATCGCCTCCGACAGGCCGCACGCGGTCAGCACGTGCCGCAGCTCCCGGTCGAGAACGGTCCGCGGATCTGGCGGCGGCTGCGCCGCGTCGAGCTCGGGGAAGGTCGCCGGCAGTCCGACGTAGCCGTCGTGCCGCGCGATCTCTTCGATGAGATCGATCTCGCGCAGCACGTCGACGCGGAAGGTCGGGACGATGACGCTCCAACGATGTCCGATGTCCGATGACCGATGGCCGACGGATCGGTATTCGGAGGATTGCCCATCGAGCATCGGACTTCGGTCATCGGACAGCGAGAAGCCGAGAGGCTCGAGTCGAGCCGGAATCTCCGAATCGGGCACGGCCATTCCGAGCACACGCTCGATCCGATCGGCGCGCAACGTCAGTGTTCGCGGCCGTTCCGGCGACGGGTAGCGATCGATTATCGGGCCAAGCGGCTGCGCCGCGCCGATCTGCTGCAGCAGTGCCGCCGCGCGCGCGATCGCCACGGGCGCGCCGTTGACGTCAGCGCCGCGCTCGAAACGCGTCGACGCCTCCGTCTTGAGCCCGAGGCGCTTGCTCGTGCGGCGGACGGACGCCGGCTTGAAGTACGCGCTCTCGAGCACCATTAGCTTCGTGGTGGCGCCGATCTCCGATCCGGCGCCTCCCATGACGCCGCCAATCGCCTGCGCGCGGTCGCTGTCCGCGATGACGAGCATGTCGGGCTGCAGCTCGCGGTCGATGCCGTCGAGCGTGCGGAGCTTTTCACCCGATTTCGCGCGGCGGATGCGCAGCGCGCGTCCCGCGAGCTTCGCGTAATCGAACGCGTGCGTCGGCTGTCCCATCTCGAGCATCACGTAGTTCGTGACGTCGACGATCGCGCTGATGCTCCGGACGCCGGCAGCCTCGAGCCGCTCCTGCATCCACGCCGGCGACGGCCCGGACGAGCGGACCTCGAATACCTGTGCGCAGTACCTCGGGCAGAGCTCCGCGTCCTCGATGATGACGTCGATCGGCTGCGGCCCCTCGACGCCGCTCGGGGCCGTCCCGAGCTTGTCGAGGGACGGTTGTCCGGCGGGCGGCATGCCGCGATCGGGGAGTTGCAGCGACAGGCCATACGCGGCGGACGCTTCGCGTGCAAGGCCGACCACGCTCAGGCAGTCGGGACGATTCGCCGTGATCTCGAAGTCGATCACCGGCTGCCGGCCGTTCTCGACCGACGCGACTTCGAAGCCGCGCAGCGCGAGCGCCGCCGCCACTGCCTCCGCATCGCCCGGCACCTTCACGAGCTCGCGCAACCATTCGTACGACAGCTTCACAGCGGGAACTGCTCCAGGAAGCGTAGGTCGTTCTCGTAGAACAACCGGATGTCCTCGATGCCCCACTTGAGCAGCGCGAGGCGCTCGATGCCGACGCCGAACGCAAAGCCGGTGTACTTCTCCGGGTCGTAGCCGACCGCTTCGAACACCGCGGGGTGCACCATGCCGCTGCCGAGCACTTCAATCCAGCCGGTGTGCTTGCACATCGCACAGCCCGATCCATCGCACGCCGCGCAGCTGATGTCGAGCTCGCCGCTCGGCTCCGTGTATGGAAAGAAGCTCGGACGGAAGAGTGTCTTGCGTTCCGGACCGAACAACTCGCGCGCGAACGCGATCAGCGTGCCCTTCAGGTCCGCGAGGGTGACGTCCTCGCCGACGACGAGCCCTTCCACCTGCGTGAACATGGGGGAGTGGGTGAGATCCAGTCCGTCGCGCCGATACACGCGGCCAGGAGCGATCAGCCGCACCGGCGGTTGATGGGTCTCCATGTAGCGGATCTGCATCCCGGATGTATGCGTGCGCAGGAGCGTCGCCGGCCTGCCCTGAGCTCCGCCGAGGGGACGTCCGTCGCCCGCCGGTACCGCGCTCGCGAGGTAGAGCGTGTCCTGCATGTCCCGCGCGGGATGTTCCGCCGGCATGTTGAGCGCTTCGAAGTTGTGATAGTCGTCCTCGAGCTCGGGTCCTTCGACAATCAGGAAGCCGAGCCGCGAGAAGATCGACTCGACGCGCTCGCGCAGCAGCGTCAGCGGATGGCGATGCCCGATGAGCGGCGGACGGCCGGGCAGCGTCACGTCGATCGCGTCACCGATGGGACGCACGGAAGCAGCCGCTTTCATCCGAGCGGCAACGGTATCTTCGACGTACTGTTTGAACTGATTGGCTGCCTGTCCCAGCGCTGGACGCTTGTCCGCTGGCGCGCCTGCAATGGTCTTCATCAACGCGGAAATGAGTCCGTGCTTGCGTGACAAATACTTGTCACGAAGCCCGCGAAGATCGGACTCGCCTTTGGCGGTGGCGGCGTCGCTGTCGAACTGCTTCTGAAGCGAATCGCGAAGAGCGTCGTAATCCATGCGGTTCTAGAAGTCTTTCATAACAAGAGGCCAGGAAATCAGGAGCATATCTCCTGGACTCCTGACCTCCTGCGAAAACTAGAACGCGTCTATTCCTGCGTCGCGGCTACGGCCTTCGCCTTCGGCCGCGCAGCCTTGTGCGCGCCGGCCGCTGGACGCTTCGCCACGATGGGCTTGGCATCCGCCGCGGTCTTCGCGAGGCGCACGAACGATGCCGGCGATGACACCGCGAGCTCTGCGAGGCTCTTGCGGTCGAGCGTGTTGCCCGCCGCCTTGAGGCCCGCCATCAGCTGCCCGTAGGTAAGACCGTTCTCGCGCGCGGCCGCGTTGATCCGCATCACCCAGAGGCGGCGGAAATCACGCTTCTTGCGGCGCCGCCCGACGAACGCATACTTCAGCGCGGTGTCGACCGATTCCTTCGCAGAGCGATAGAGCTTGCTCTTGGTCTGATAGAACCCTTTCGCGCGGCTGAGCAGCTTCTTCCGCTTCGCGCGACGTACATTTCCACGTTTGACTCTGGGCATTTTCCGTCTTTCGTCTTCTCGTCTTCCGTCTTGTTAATACGGGAGCATCCGGCGCAGCTTCGCCGTGTCCTGGTCCGACACCAGTGACGTGCCCTTCAGCTTGCGCTTCCGGCTGCGCGTCTTGCTCGTCAGGATGTGCGCCTTGAAGGCGTTTCCACGTTTGAACTTTCCCGACTTCGTCTTCTTGAAGCGCTTCGCCGCGCCACGGTGAGTCTTGAGTTTCGGCATGATAGCTTAGGTTCCTTCTTCTTCTTTCACTTCGCTCGGTGGCCCCTTTTAGTTTCCCACCTCGCTGCGCGCTCGGGCCGCCGCTGCGCGGCGGTTCCCTCCGGCCCTCGCTTGCGGCCGCAGGCGCTAACCCTCCGTGACTTCCGCCTTTGCCTTGGTCGCTGGCTTCTTTCCGCCCACCTTCTGCGACAGGATCGTGTGCATCTGGTTGCCTTCCTGCCGCGGCATGTTCTCCGGCACCGCCACGTCCGCCAGATCGTCGATCAGGCGCTCGAGAATCCGCCGCCCGATCTCCGGGTGCGCCATCTCGCGGCCGCGGAAGAAGATCGTCGCCTTCACCTTGTCCCCCTGGGAAAGGAAGCGCTCGATGTGCTTCTTCTTGAACTGGTAGTCGTGCTCGTCCACCTTCGGCCGGAACTTGATTTCCTTGACCTCGATGATCTTCTGGTGCTTTTTCGCCGACCGCGCGCGCTTCTGTTCCTGATACTGGTAGCGCCCGAAGTCCATGATGCGGCACACCGGCGGGACGGCCGTCGCGGCGATCTCGACCAGGTCGAGTCCCTTCTGCCGCGCGATCGCCATCGCTTGCGGCGGCGGCATGATCCCAAGTTGTGTGCCGTCCTCGTCGATGACGCGGACTTCACGGACCCTGATGCGTTCGTTGACCCGCGTGCGATCGTCTCGCCGCGGACTGCGATCAAATGCGATAAAGCCTCCTACCTTGTTTAACTTGCCGCGGCGAGACCTGCTTCGGGCTCGCCCTTCGCCGCTATTTCCGCCAGTGCCCCGCGGATGAAATCGTCCACGCTCCGGGCGCCCTGATCGCCAGCGCTGCGGCTCCGCACGGAGACGGTGCCTTCGGCCGCTTCGCGATCTCCGGCTACCAGCATGTAGGGAATCTTCTGCAGCTGGGCCTCGCGGATCTTATATCCAATCTTCTCCTGCCGGTCGTCCAGCTCCACGCGGATGCCCGCGGCCGCCAGGCGCTCGCGAACCGTCTGGCAATAGGCGGCATGACGGTCCGCAATCGGGAGCACGATCGCCTGGACGGGCGCCAGCCACAACGGCAACGCGCCGGCATAGTGCTCGATCAGCAGCGCGATGAACCGCTCGAAGCTGCCGAAGATTGCGCGGTGGATGACGACGGGCCGGTGCTCGGTGTTGTCCGCGCCGATGTACTTGAGATCGAAATTTTCCGGCTGCTGATAATCGAGCTGGATCGTGGCGCACTGCCACTTCCGGCCGATCGCATCCGTGATGTCGAAGTCGATCTTCGGTCCGTAGAACGCGCCATCCTTGGCGTTGATCTCGTAGGCCAGTCCCGACTTGTCCAGTGCCGCCTTCAGCTGCGCTTCCGCGTCGTCCCACGTGGCGATCTCGCCGAGGAACTCGTCTGGCCGCGTCGAGAGCTTCGCCGTGTAGGTCAGCCCGAAGTCGCCGTAGATGCGCTGCACGAGCCCGATCAGCTGCTCGATCTCGGAGCCGATCTGCTCCTGCGTGACGAAACAGTGCGCGTCGTCCTGTGAGAACTGGCGCATGCGCGTCAGCCCCGAGAGCACGCCCGACGCTTCGTTGCGGTGAAGCGGCGTCTGCTCGTGATAGCGGATCGGCAGATCGCGATAGCTGCGGATCTCGCTCGCGTAGGTCAGGAAGTGACCTGGGCAGTTCATCGGCTTCACGCTCATCGTTTCCCCTTCGGATTCGATGAGGAACATGTTCTGCCGGTAATGCTTCCAGTGTCCGGAACGTTCCCACAGCGCCTTGTTGTAGACGAGCGGCGTCTTCACCTCGACGTAGCCGGCGGGGAAGAGGACGTCGCGCATGTAGTTCGCGAGCGTGTTGTAGAGCGTCGTGCCTTTGGCGAGCCAGAACGCGGCGCCCGGCGCCCACGGATGGAACGTGAAGAGCCCGAGTTCCTTGCCGACCTTGCGGTGGTCGCGCTTCTTCGCCTCCTCGATCCGCTGCAGATATGCCTGGAGCTCCTTGTCGCTGAAGAACGCCGTGCCGTAGACGCGCTGCATCGGCGTGTTCTTCGCGTCCCCTTTCCAGTACGCGTTGGAGGTGTTCAGGAGCTTGAACCCTTTCAACCGGTTCGTGGACGGAACGTGCGGACCGACGCAGAAATCGACGAACGTGTCGCGATCCTTGATGGTGTAGACGGAGACTTCCGGCTGCCCTTCCGTCTTCTCCTGGATCAACTGGACCTTGAGCGGCTCGCCGTGCTTTGTGAAGAAGTCGATCGCTTCCTGGCGCGGCCACATCTGGCGCTCGTAAACGAGGTCCTGCGACGCCAGCTCCTTCATCTTCTTTTCAATCGCCTCGAGGTCCTCCGGCACGAACGGGCGCGGGACGACGAAGTCGTAGAAGAAGCCTTCGTCCGTGGCGGGGCCGATCCCGCACTGGACGCCAGGGAACAGGTTCGTCACCGCCGCCGCGAGCAGGTGCGCCGTGCTGTGGCGATAAAGAGAGAGCGCCTCGGGACTGTCGGCCGTCACGATGCGGACGGCGGCGTCCTTCTGGAGCCGGTAATTCAGGTCGACGAGCGTGCCATCCACGACCGCGCCGAACGCCGCTTTGGCCAGGCGTGGAGAGATCGATCCCGCGACGTCGGCAGGCGTGCTGCCGGCGGGCACTCGACGGACAGATCCGTCGGGAAGCGTTACGGAGATCTCACTCATGGAAATTAATTACTGCGCGCAACCTTCGCGTGGCTCGCCAACCGACGCTCACGCTTCGGTGTGGATCGGCGTGAGCGAAGGTTGGTAGGCGCGAGTGGAGTCGAACCACCGACCTCCTGCGTGTCAAGCAGGCGCTCTAACCACTGAGCTACGCGCCTATGTCTTGAAAACACAGGCCTTGCCGAAACGATGATTTTAGCAGACCGGCTGGTTCTCAGCAAACGTCCGGCCGCAGATTAGGCGGCTTTCTTCTTGGTAATGCGGTCGACAGCCGCGTCGAGGATGGGATCGTTCGTGGGTTTTACCTGGTCGAAATCGACATCGGGCTCGTCGACCGCGACATCGGGGGTCAGGCCCCGGCCCTGGATCGACTCGCCGTTCGGCGTCAGGTACCTGGCATAAGTGAGCCAGAGTCCGCGCCCCTCCGGCAGCCGTACCAGCTTCTGGATTCCCGCGCGGCCGAGGGTTCGCTCGCCGATCAATTCAGCGCGCTTGTTCCCGTCCAGCGCAGAGGCAAAGAGCTCGGCGGCGCCCGACGTGCCGGTGGTCACGAGCACAGTGACCGGCAATGCGATCGTTCCGTCGTCCGCCTTTGCGGCAATCGTTTCGGTGATCGCCGCCTGTGAGACCTTCGCGGGCGGTTCGACCGGCTTGCCCACCGGCTGGGTATCGATCTTCGGCGCATGCGGATCGCGTCCTGCGACCATCGCGAGCGTGCCGGACGTGATGAAGAGGCGCGCGGCTTCGAGGCCGGTGACGAACGGGCCTTCCGCGGTGTGGCGCACGTCGATGACGAGCTGCTTCGCCCCGGTCTTCGCGAGCTCGGCGGCCTGCGCGCGGAGTTTCGCAGGTGCGTCGGCGCCGAAGGTGGAGATTCGGATGTAGCCGATTTCCGGCGACAGCATCTTGCCGGAGACCATCGCGCCCGGCGTGCGCTCGCGAACGAGCTCAATCTGGCGCGGCTCGGCCGCGTTGCCGCGAATGATCGTCAGCGTGACCTTGGAACCGGGCGCGCCGCGCAGCAGGCGCATCCCTTCGAACACGGAAAGATCGCGCGCCGGTTTGCCATCGATGGCGCGGACGTAATCGCCCGTCTGCAGCCCGGCCTTCGCGGCGGGGGAGTCGTCGCGGGCGGCGATGACGCGGAGGTAATACTGACGTGTCAGCTCGACACCGACGTCACCGGCGGGCATCTTCTCGCCCGGCTCGATCGACTTCACTTCGGCCGCGGTGAGATACGCGCTGTCGGGATCGAGACCATCCGCCAGGCCGCGCATCGCGCCTTCCATAACCTTGTCGACCTTCGCGTTCTCGACGTAGTTATTGAGAATCAGCGACACGACATCTTCGAACACTCGGAGGTGCTGGAACGTCTGGTCGCCGCGAGCCGAGGCCTTGCCGAGAATGCCGCCAAAGACGACAAACGCAAGCAGAGGTGTCGAGATCAAAAGGATGGAGAGCCGCGTACGGGTAGTCATCGCTTAAGCCATTGTAGGGGATCCACGGGCTTACCGTCGACGCGGAGCTCGAAGTAAAGCGAAGGATTGCCCGCTGGGTTCCGTCCGGCCAGCCCAACAGGGGTGCCCGCGTCCACGCGATCCCCTTTTTTGACTGAAAGGCCGGACAGGTGGCCGTAAAGCGAGTACGACTTGTCGCCGTGTTCGATGATGACCAGATTGGCGTAGCCGGTGAACAGGTCCGCGTAGGCGACGGTCCCTTCGTGGATCGCTTGAACGGGCTGCCCTTCGGGAAGCGACAGCTCGATCCCGTTGCGCATCGGCGGGCCCGCGCTGCGCGGCGGCTGACGTCCGAACGGCGACGAGAGGACGCCTTCCGCGGGCCAGGGCAGCGCGCCCTGGAATGGACGGAGCGGGAGCGCCGTCGCGGACACGGGTTTTCCCGCGGCAGCGGCCACGAGCGTCGCCTGCAGCTTGTGCTGCGCCTCCTGCAATTCGCCGGTGAGCTGCGCGTTCAGATCGCGGCGCTCGTCGATCGACGCGACGAGTTGCGCCCGCGCGGCGACCGCCCGGTCGGCCGCCGCGCGCGCCGCCTCCGCTTTCTTTCCGAGCGCGGCGAGCTCCTTCGCGCGCGTCTGCAGGTTCGTCCGCTCCGTGGCGAGCGCCGCGACGGTTCGGCGATGCTCTTCCATCCGATCGCGATCGATGCGACCGAGCGCGGCGGCGGTGCGGTACGCGCGTCCGAGTTCGCGCAGGTTGTTGACGTCGAGCAGCAGGCGCCAGTACCCGGCGCGTCCCATCTTGTACAACTGCACCATCCGCGCCTCGACGTCGGGCCGCTGCTTCTCGGCCTCCCCTTGAAGCTGCTGCGCTCGTACGGTGGCCGCGCCGAGCTTCGCCCGCACGTACTCGGTGTCGCGCTGGATTTTCGCGAGCTCCTCGACCCTGATCTCGCGCTCGATCTCGAGCTTGCGCAGCTCCACGAGCAGCGTGCGCTCCTGTTTCGCGAGCGCCTCGGACTCCTTCTGTAGCGCCACCAGGCGGTCCGCCGCGCGCCGCGCGCGCGCCTCCGCCTGGGCGCGATCCGGCGTCTGGGCGGCCGCGGTTGCGGCGAGGATCAGGCTGACGCCGATCGGCACCATCTTCCGCCTGAAGGCGGAAGCTACATGTTCAGAAAAGTT
>DASPXV010000154.1:0-7760 GCA_035637115.1 Vicinamibacterales bacterium | reverse complement strand
CATCAGGTAGCGATCCTCCAGCGGGAGCTGCATCGTGTAGCCAAGCGCGCCGAAGCCGCGCGCGACAATGGAGATCTTGTGCACGGGATCGAGACCCGGGAGGATGCTGGCGACGATCGCGTGTCCGGATTCGTGGTACGCCACGATCCGCCGCTCCTTGTCGCTCATTACGCGCTTCTTTTCGAGACCCGCGATAATGCGATCGATCGCGTCGTCGAAGTCCTTCATGTCGACAGACGTTTTGTCCTTGCGCGCCGCGAGAAGCGCCGCCTCGTTGACCAGGTTGGCGAGATCCGCTCCCGCGAAACCAGCGGTGCGCTGCGCGACGACCTTGAGGTCGACGTTATCGCCGATCTTCACCGTCTTCACGTGGATGCGGAGGATGTCCTCGCGACCGCGAACGTCGGGCTTGTCGACGAGCACCTGCCGATCGAAGCGGCCGGGCCGAAGCAGGGCAGGGTCCAGCACCTCGGGACGATTGGTCGCCCCCATGATGATGATCCCCTTGCGCCCGTCGAAGCCGTCCATTTCCGCGAGCAGCTGGTTGAGGGTTTGCTCGCGCTCTTCGTGGCTGCCCATCGGCGTCTGGATGCGGACCTTGCCGAGCGCATCGAGCTCGTCGATGAAGACGATGCAGGGCGCCTTCGCCTCCGCCTGCGCGAACAGATCGCGGACGCGCGCGGCGCCGACGCCGACGAACATCTCGACGAATTCCGACCCGCTGAGCGAGAAGAAGGGGACCTTGGCCTCCCCCGCGACGGCGCGCGCGAGGAGCGTCTTGCCGGTTCCCGGGGGACCGACGAGCAGCACGCCTTTCGGGATCCTGCCGCCGATCGACGTGTACTTCCGCGGCGTCTTCAGGAACTCGACGATCTCCTTCAGCTCCTCCTCCGCCTCGTCCACGCCCGCCACGTCGCCGAAACTGACCTTCACGTCGTCATCCGCGTAGATCTTCGCCTTGCTGCGCGCGAACGACATGACGCCTCCTTCCGCGCCCCCCATGCGGCGCAGGAAGAACGTCCAGAGACCGACGATGAAGAGCAGCGGAATAATCCACCCGAGCACGTCCGAGAT
Organism: Vicinamibacterales bacterium; assembly: GCA_035637115.1. Lineage (GTDB taxonomy): Bacteria > Acidobacteriota > Vicinamibacteria > Vicinamibacterales > 2-12-FULL-66-21 > JAICSD01. The sequence continues at coordinate 6,686 of DASPXV010000154.1, read as the reverse complement.
CCACCGGGTCGCAACTTCACCCGTGTACTTGACGCCGTGCGCCTCGAGATCTTCTGGCAGCTTCGCGTCTGTGACGCGCACGGCCGTGAACGGCTTCGCTTTCTCCGCGCCGCCCGGCTTCATCAGGCCGCGCACGCGGTCCTCTGACAGCGTGACTTCCTGGATCTTGTCGGCGCGCACCGCCGCCTTGAAATCGCTGTAGGACAGCGTCTCGCCCCCCTGGATTTGAAAGAAGAACGCCTGCGCGAGCGCGAGCAACAGCAGGAATCCCAGGACGTACCAGACGGCGCCCCCCGGCGTCGCGCGCGGCCCGAGGCGGCGCTCGCTCGCGCGCCGGTTGTTGGCGGGAGGTTTGGTCTCAGGCATGTTGTGCAAGCGTATCCTGTTCCGTCTTCGAGAACGTCAACTCGCCGGCCGCGGCATCGATCGACACGCGATCCCCTTCGCGGAATTCTCCCTGCAGCACCTGGATCGCCAGCGGATCGAGGATGCGGCGCTGGATCGTCCGCTTGAGCGGGCGCGCGCCGTAGGTCGGGTCGTAGCCTTCCTCGATGATCAGATCCTTCGCGCGATCCGAGAGCTCGACGTGGATCTTGCGATCCTCGAGCCGCTTGACGAGGCCGCGCAGCTGGATGTCGATGATCGTGCGCATCTGCGCGCGCGTGAGCGCATGGAAGATGATGATGTCGTCGACGCGGTTGATGAACTCCGGCCGGAAATGTCCGCGCAGCGCCTCCATCACCTCACGCTTCACGCCTTCCGTCATCGTCCCGCCCTTGATGGCCGTCTCGGCGATGAAGTGGCTGCCGATGTTGGAGGTCATGATCACGACGCTGTTCTTGAAGTCGACCGTGCGCCCCTTGCCGTCGGTCAGCCGGCCGTCATCCAGCAACTGCAGCATCACGTTGAGCACTTCGGGGTGCGCTTTCTCGACTTCGTCGAACAACACGACAGAGTAGGGGCGACGGCGGACGGCTTCCGTCAACTGTCCTGATTCCTCGTAGCCGACGTATCCCGGCGGCGCGCCGATCAGTCGCGATACCGTGTGCTTCTCCTGGTATTCCGACATGTCGATGCGGATCATCGACTGCTCGTCATCAAAGAGGAATTCGGCCAGCGCGCGCGCGAGCTCGGTCTTGCCGACGCCGGTCGGCCCGAGGAAGATGAAGCTCCCGAGTGGACGGTTGGGATCCTGCAGACCGGCGCGGCCGCGGCGGATCGCGTTCGCGACGGCGGTGATCGCCTCGTCCTGCCCGACGACCCGCTGGTGGAGGCGTTCCTCCATCTTGATCAGCTTCTGGATCTCACCTTCCATCAACCGGCTGACGGGGATGCCGGTCCAGCGGCCGACGACTTCGGCGATGTCCTCTTCGTCGACTTCTTCCTTCAGCATCCGGTGGCCCTTCTGCTGCTCGGCCAGTTTGGCTTCCTGCTCCTTGATCTTGCGTTCGAGCTCCGGCAGCTTGCCGTACTGCAGCTCGGACGCTTTTGCGTAATCGCCGGCCTGCTGCGCGCGGAGCATGTCGTTGCGGACCCGTTCCTGTTCTTCCTTGAGCGTGCGCGATCCCTGGATCGCCGCCTTTTCCTGCTCCCAGTGCGCCGTCAGGCGATTTTTCTCTTCTTTCAGGTTCGCGAGCTCGCGCTCCAGCTTCCCGAGCCGATCCTGCGAAGCGGGATCCTTTTCCTTGCGCAGCGCCTCGCGCTCGATCTCGAGCTGCATGATGCGGCGGTGAACCTCGTCGATCTCCGCCGGCATCGAATCGATCTCCATCCGCAGCCGTGACGCGGCCTCGTCGATCAGGTCAATCGCCTTGTCGGGCAGGAATCGATCGGTGATATAGCGATGGGAAAGGACGGCTGCGGCGACGAGCGCAGAGTCCTTGAACTTCACGCCGTGGTGGATTTCGTACCGTTCGCGGAGACCGCGCAGGATGCTGATCGTGTCCTCGACGGTCGGTTCCCCAACCATCACGGGCTGGAAGCGGCGCTCGAGCGCGGCATCCTTTTCGATGTGCTTTCGGTACTCGTCGAGCGTCGTCGCGCCAATCGTGTGGAGCTCGCCGCGCGCCAGCATCGGCTTGAGCATGTTCGCGGCGTCCACCGCCCCCTCGGCCGCGCCGGCGCCGACCACGGTGTGCAGCTCGTCGATGAACAGGATCACCTGCCCCTGCGCGTCGGCGACTTCCTTCAGCACGGCCTTGAGGCGTTCCTCAAACTCACCGCGATATTTGGCGCCCGCGACCAGCGCGCCCATATCGAGCGCGACAATCCTTTTATTCTTGAGTCCTTCGGGCACGTCCTGCCGGACGATCCGCTGCCCGAGACCTTCGACGACTGCCGTCTTGCCGACGCCAGGCTCGCCAATCAGCACGGGGTTGTTCTTCGTGCGGCGCGAGAGGACCTGAATGACGCGGCGGATCTCTTCGTCGCGGCCGATGACCGGATCGAGCTTGCCCTTGCGCGCGAGCTCCGTCAGGTCCCGGCCGTACTTTTCGAGCGACAGATACGTGCCTTCCGGGTTCTGTGACGTGACGCGCTGCGAGCCGCGTACGGAAGTCAGTGCCTGCAGGACGGCATCCTTCGTCGCTCCCGCCTGTTGCAGCACCCGCGCCGACGGTACGCTTCGCCCGCTCTCGGATGCCAGCGCGAGGAGCAAGTGCTCGGTGCTGACGTATTCGTCCTTCAGGCGTTCCGCTTCCGCTTCGGCCGCGCTCGTGACCTGCCGCAGCCGCGCCGACAACGTGGGCTGCGAGCCGCCGTGAGCGCGGGGATTTTTCCCCAGCTCGCCGAGAACCGCGCTGGCGATCACAGCGGGATCGACGTTCATCTTCCGGAGGATCTCGGGGACGATGCCTCCTTCCTGCTGAACGAGGGCGAGCAGCAGGTGCTCCGGCGTGATCTCGGGGTGCCCTTCGCGGTCGGCCATCGACTGCGCGCCGATGACGGCTTCCTGCGCCTTCTCCGTGTATTTCTGAATATTCATCGTCGTTTTCGCTCTTAGTTACGACTGTCGAATTTCCTGATGTGTTCCCACGCCTGTCGCTGATCCTTGCTGAGCGAGCGGGGAAGCTGGACGTCCGCGGTGGCGTACAAATCCCCTTTCTGGTCCGGCTTGTTTACAACCGGCATGCCGTGTCCCTTCAGCCGGAAGATCTGACCCGGCTGCGTGGTCTCGGGGACCTTCAGGCGGACCGATCCAGTGATGGTCGGGACCTGCGCCTCACCGCCAAGAACTGCGGTCGTGACCGGGAGCGCCACCTTCGTATAGAGATCATCCCCTTTGCGCTCGAAGACCGGGTGCGCCTTGATCTTCACGCGGAGGAAGAGGTCACCAGAGGCGCCGCCGCTGGTTCCGGATTCTCCTTCGCCGGCCGCGCGGACGCGCGAGCCGTCCTTCACGCCAGGGGGGATGCGCACGTCAATGCTTCGCGCGTGGCCGCCGATCGTGATCGCGATCCGGCGCATCGCGCCGTGATACGCCTCCTCCAGCGTGAGCTCCGCCTCCGACTCGATGTCCCGTCCTTTCTGGCTGCGCGGCGCGCGGCCCTGACGGCCGCGCCCTTCGCCGGCGGACGCACCTCCGCCGCCGAAGAACGTGCGAAAAAAGTCCGAGAAGGGATCCTCGGTCCCGAACAGGTCCCGCATCTCTTCTTCGGACATGGTTCGGCTGCCGGGGCCGCCCATGTTGATCGTCCACGCGCCTCCTTCGCCGCCAAAGCCGCCGAACCCGCCGAACGGCGAACCGCCGGGGAAGGGCTGCCCCTGCTGCTGTGCCTGTTCGTACATGCGCCAGTTCGCACCGAGCTCGTCGTACTTGCGGCGCTTCTCCGGATCGCCGAGTACCTCGTATGCCTCGTTGATCTCCTTGAATTTGGATTCCGCGCCCTTGTCGCCCGGGTTGACGTCGGGGTGGTGCTTTCGGGCGAGTTTGCGATAGGCCTGCTTCAGCTCCTTGTCGGTTGCGGTCTTCGGCACCCCGAGGGTGGAGTAGTAATCCTTGAACTCCATCACTGATAAAGTACATCGGCGGCAATGGACGTTCAATTCGCCGATTTCGTCACCATCGGCCTGCTGGTCGTCCTGGAAGGGCTGCTGAGCGCGGATAACGCGCTCGTACTGGCGATGATGATCCTCGGCCTGCCGCGCCGGGATCAGAAGAAAGCGCTGCGATATGGACTCGTTGGCGCGTTTGCCTTCCGAATTGCCGCCACGCTGCTCGCCACCTACCTGATCCGTATCGAGTGGGTCAAGGTCCTCGGCAGCATCTACCTTTTATATCTGGCGTACGAACATTTCTTTCGCGGCGGCGATGCTGAGCAACGCACGAAGGCGTCTCCGGCGCAGCCCTGGCTCGGTCTTTCGCCGCTGTGGGGAACCGTCGTGAAGGTGGAGCTCGTGAACATCGCGTTCTCGGTCGACTCGATCCTGGTCGCCGTGGCGATGTCGAAGAAGACGTGGGTCGTGCTCGCGGGAGGCCTGCTGGGGATCGTGGCGATCCGCGTCGTGATCGGTCAGCTCCTCGCGCTCGTGCGCAACTATCCAGCGATCGTGGACGGGGCGTTCATCATCATCGCCTGGGTCGGCGCGAAACTGCTGATGGAGTACCTCAGGACCGCGGGGTACATCCACTTCGAGATCAGCAAATGGATCTCGTTCGGCATCATCATCCTGATCTTTCTCGCGTCGTACGCGTATGCGCGGCGGAAAGGTCCCGCCGCGCTCGAAGCCGATGAGGATGCCGAGGCCCTGCTTCGGAAAGCCGATTAGGATCCGGCGAGCTTGAGATCGAGGGTCTTCGTCGATCCTTCGTCGAGAGTGATGCGCGTGGCTCTCTTGGCGGCGCGCGCGAGCCACTCGGGATCCTGCCATTCGCCGGACGCGACGTACTCGATGGCAATCGCGTAGTAGGTGCCCGGCGGCAGTGCGTTGAACTTGAAGCGCCCTTCCTGGTCCGGACGCGAGGACACGAGCCAGCGGTTCATCGGCAGCGTCCACTTCGCCTGTTCCTCGGGGAAGATGACGACCGTGTAGTCCTTCTGCGCCTGCCCCTTGTCGTCCGTCACGCTTCCATTGATGCTGGTCAGGCGGTTGGTGAGCTCGATGTCGATCCCGCTGACATCTTCACCGGGTTTGAACTCAATGCCCTTGTCCGTCATGTCTTCGCCATTCAACGTGACTCGCCTGAGGACCCAGCCTTTCGGCAGGTTCGCGACCCGGAAGACGCGCCCGCCGACGAGCCCGTCGACATCGAACGCGCCCGTGTCTTTCACCGTGTTCGCGCCGAACGTCGGCATCGGGTTGCTGTCGAGGTCCGCCGACGGCGCCGTCACGCGGATCGAAGTGAGTCCCTCAGGCTTCATGCCTCCCTCGAACGAGAGCGTGCCGGAGGCCTTCGCGCCGCGCGTGCCGACGACGACCATGCCGCTGATGTCTTCGCCGGCGACGTTCACGCTGGCCATCGCGAACTCGCGCTCCTGCGCGGGCGCCTGCGGCGAGCCGCCGGAGCGATCGGTCATGGAAAACGCGAGCGTCATCGCGTTTCCAGCAGCGGTCATGATGGCGCCCATTGACTGCACCTGCAGCAGATACTCGCCGGGCGTTACGCCGTTCAACGTGAACTGGCCGTCGCTGTTGGTGCGAGATGTGCCCCCGGGCATGAACTGCATCGCGTCCTTCATCGTCGGCATCAGCATGACCATCGCGCCGGCCATCGGTTTTCCGTCAGACCCGACGGCGGTGCCGGTGATCTTCGCAAGGCGCACGGGCTGCAGCTGGATATCGACGCTGCCGAGCTCCTGGCCTACGGCGACCGAGACGCGCTGCGCTTCTCCGGGATTCGGCGTGCCGGGATAGTACGTGGACGCGTAGCCCGAGTTCTGGTTCGATCCGGTCGGTCCGCCCGGACCGCCGCCGAGCATGTCGATCATCATCGAACTCATGTTCCGTAGTGACGCGCTGACGTAGTATTCGCCCGGCGGCAGGCCGTAAATTCGGAACTGGCCCAGGTCGTTGGTCTGGCCGTTGCGGCCGGACGGAACGAGACGCCGCTTGCCGTTCTGAAACTGCATCCGCATCGCGGTGACTTCCGCCTCGGCGACCGCTTCGCCGAACTCGTCGACGATGCGGCCGACGAGCACGCTGCCGCGCGGCAGCGAGACGTCCCCCTTATCCATCACCTGTGCGTCCGCGAGCTCGATGGGACGTCCCGGCTCGAACGGACGATTCTGCCCGTACTGCATCGTGACGAAGCCGGACTTCGACACGCTGACGTTGAAGCGGCCCGCCGGCAGATCGCGGAACTCGTAGCGTCCCTGCGCGTCGGTCAGCGCGGTCTTCGTGCCGATCTCGGGTCCGCTGATGCGAACCTGCGCGCGGCGGACGGCCGATCCCGTATCGGTCGCGACGATCCGTCCGCGCAGGCGGCTGGTGCCTGTCTTGGCCTGTCGTCCGGGGGGCAGCATCTGCAGGGGCATCCCGTCGCCGCCAGGGCCACCGACCTGCATGGTCTGGCGGACGACTTCCTGTTCACGAACGCCGCGTTCCGCGGCGAGGCCTGCGGTAAGGAGAACGGAAAGACATACGACTGGCGAAGCGAGTGTTCGGAGCATGGTGAACATTTTGGACGAGTTTCGGGCGGAAATAGTTGATCCGCGCCTGTTTTTACGAATTTAACAAGTTACGAGCCG